>CAZWQB010000288.1:0-3979 GCA_964636035.1 uncultured Roseivirgaceae bacterium | reverse complement strand
AGTTATGAAGGATAAGTTGAAGTAGGCATATGGCAATAGGCAATGAGCATTGGTCCAGTAATAAAAGGGCTGATGCTCGTTACATGCTTCAAGCGGCGTAAATAAGTTCTCCGAAGTCAGGATGGGAAATTATACCTGCTGCCGTACATTGTTTCGATATATTTAAAATACCAGAACAACTCATAGTTCAACTCCAAGCCGTAATCTTCGGTAAATCTGTAGTCAACGTAGTTTCCAAAAGGTCCGGCACCACCTGTTCTTTGATATAATTCATTCCAGGAACTCACATACCTTCGGTTCTGGCTTTCGTAGTATGACTTCGAGTAAAAGTTTATCGGCTTGGCATAACTTGCAAACCAGGTTTGAAAGCCGCTGTCAATGATGGTGAGCTCGTATTCCTCATCATTCTGGCTGTTGATTACAATGTTTTCTGATTTTGGGACATTCTTGTTCGACGTAATCCTTGAGGTACATCCGTATAATAGAAATATTGGCAATAATAGAATGGCAATTCTTTTCATAAAAAAACAATTTGGTATATTATTAATACGAAGAAATCACCCTGCAATGTTGGGTTTTTCAAGATTTTTTAGAAAAGGAGGTGGAAAGCGGAAATGTTATCCCTTTACAACTTCAGAAGTTTGGCTCGTTTGAGACGAGAAGCATTGCTACTATTTCCCGTATTTTATAAACCACTGCAGATCACGGCTACGAAACTTCGGAAGTTTGATTTTGGAGGCACTACTCTAATTCTCAAACTTCCGAAATCGACGAGGAGAATTTTTGCCGGTCTCGGGTCTTTGCTTCGCTATGCAAGGAATGATGGTAGACAAACAACAACTTCAGAAGTTTTGCCCCCAAGTAGCAAGATGCATTCTGCTATTTTTTTTGCTTTTGTAAAGCGCTGCCGCCAAACGCTACGTGACTTCGGAAGTTTTGTTTGAACGTTAGCAGCCCAATTCTAAAACTTCCGATTTGGCATTTGCGAGCATTGGAAAAAAACCAAAACGAGTCATTTATTGAATCTGCTCTGAAATTAGAGGCAAAACTTCGGAAGTTAAGAAGACTTATTTGAATGTCGCGCCTTACTGATTATACACAGTGTCGTTTCCTGAATATTTAAGCCAGTCGAAGGTCGCCGTATTTTTAGATTCTTTACCTTGTGAGGTGGCGTACATTCCTAATGTTGTTCCTACAAACCCTCCTGAAACGCGCGTACTAAGAAATGTACCATCTATTTTATCCTTTAACAGCTTCCATTCCCCTTCTTCTGTCGCATAATAAAAGGCGTATTCACCACCGTCGAACTCCACCTTCAAGAACAGCGGCTTATCTGCCTCCGCTTCGCTAAGTTCTATTTCTGCCAAAACTGATGTTGCTTCCGAAGCAAATGTGGCCTCCGACGTTTCGGATTTGAGCAACTGAACTACTGCTTCTTCAGATTCATTCAATGTTTTTCCAATCGCATAGTAGTTTTTCTCGCCCTGAAAAGTCACCAGGCCTGCAAATTCATTAGCGGCGGCTGGCTTAAATTCCATTTTTACACTTGCATTGCCACTGTTGTGTTGTTGCCTGCGGGCAATGAATGATGGATTTCCTGCGCCGGAAAGTGTTTCCGGCCTCACATCCAGGGTCAGACTTCCAGCAGGATCCTTTAAACTATACCAGTCAGATCGGGGCGTCCGCAGCATCAGCCAGTACAGGGGCAATTCATCGTCGTCGAAATTCTCCGTATAGCTGAAATTTCCATTCAGAGGTAGCGACGGTTTCTCCCCTTCAGGCAGATCAGGAACAGGATAGGAAAATTGCACTTTGTCAAACTCCGGGTTGATCACAGGCCAGCCATCTTCCCATGCAACCGGAGCAAGAAAGGTTTCCCTTCCCATGTTGTAAGAATCTTCTGCATCGTAAGGACGTGTAGCTAAAAAGACTGCCCACCATTCGCCATTTTGCGTCTGCACCAAATCAGCATGACCGGTAGCAGAAACAGGATTCTCCCTGTCGGCAGGAAGGTGCCGTTGTGTTAAGATTGGATTCTTTTCCCAGGGGATGTATTCCCCTTTTACATTCTTGCTCCTTAATATGACTTCTGAATGGTTTACACTGGTGCCACCTTCTGCGGCCATGAGGTAGTAGTAACCGTCTTTCTTATAAATATGTGGGCCCTCAATCCAAACCGGCTTTTGAGACAGGTCTACGCCGCCATTGACCAGAATCTGGTTTTCGCCGACAGTTTTAAGATTTTTGTAATCAAATTCATTGATCCGGATGGTACGATGTCCATCGTATAGCGGCTTATTATCTGGTGCTTCACTATTGTAGATAATATATGCCTTGCCGTCATCGTCAAAGAAAAGCGAGGGGTCGATACCGCTCACTTCCGGTAGCCATACCGGATCGGACCAGGGACCGGCCGGATCTTCGGCCGTAACCACAAAGTTGCCGCCGTTGTCTATCAAAGTAGTCACCATGTAATACACACCTTCATGGTGCTCAATAGTAGGAGCAAAAATTCCCCTTGATACGCCCAAGCCATCCAGGGCCAATTGTTCGGGCCTGTCCAATATATTTCCAATTTGCTCCCAATTTACTAAGTCTTTACTATGAAAGACAGGTACTCCGGGAAAATAGGAAAATGTAGAGTGTACAAGATAATAATCATCTCCCACCCTTGTAATGCTCGGATCAGGATAAAAACCGGAAAGGATAGGATTCAGAAAAACGTCATTTTGTTCTTGTGGCGGCTCTTCCTGTTCTTGAGTTGGCTTGGTGCAGGAAAGCATCAAAAACATGAGTAGAAAAATTGAACTTGTATTCACCAATTGGCGTGAACAAAAAATTCCTTTTAAAACCGTAAAAGCTTTCTTTGACATGATCATTTTTATAATTTAAACAGGCCGGCTATTGATACACAATTTTGCATAAAAATGTGTGTTCTCTGGAAAAATCATATAATTCAAGTGACGTCACTTTCCAAAAACTGCAAAATGCTATTGACAACTATATCATAAATTTCCCAATGTTATAAAAATGCTTTTTATATTCCAAGGGGAGCACTGCTGGATTTCATTTTGCTACTGTAGCTGGTAAAAAATAACATGCAAAAAACTTTGTCTGGAAACCTGAGTTCGATTAATAAATGGTGGCGTCATGCCGGAAAATTAAAACTTACTTTTCAAAAAGTCTTAATTTATCCGGTATCTCACGCACAATGATGATGAGATCACGGATAATTTTCTTTTTTTGAAAAACTTAAATGAAAATTTCCGCGATGACGTACTAATAAGGTTTCCGCCTGAATCAAAAATCGAACTCAGGTTGGAAGAAGAATTTCTTCAATCGACGTTGGGAAGTTGAAATTTTCCACAGAACTTCTTCAGAAATTTAGTTCGTTTGAATTTGAGAGCACAGGCTGCCAGGAGATGATTTTTTAAATCGATCAGAGTTTGCAAAATTCTAACGCGCTCGTACGGATTTGCAATCCGTATGTACTAATCGAGGATTTACAATCCTCATAGCCAAGGAACGAATCCGAACCCTCTAAGCCTTCTTTTCTATGGCGAGTAATGAATAAAGACCTGATCTACTTGTTTCATTAAGCTGGAAACGGCAGATCAGGTCTTAGGCAATCCTATAATTAATATTTCTATTTCTTTTTTACATCCCTGCGGTTGGGAGATTCACTCATAAACAGATACGAAGGCTTATATCCGCCAAAATCGACTACAATTTTCTCGAATACAATCCCAGGATCCAAGGGTGAAAGTGTTAATGTTTGCCCGCCTTTGGAGGAGGCAGGAACCTCGAGCTCTACTGTTTTCTCCACAACACGGCGTGCGACTGTAGGGTAGAATTTGGTATAGATATTCTCTGGGTCCTCGTTTAAGTCGGCGTTGAAGTTGATCGTTTTGGTCTCCCCGCCATTGAATCCTACCGTATACCTATGGCCATCCAAATTCGCAAAAGCCAGGGTTGATTT
>CAZWQB010000287.1:0-3990 GCA_964636035.1 uncultured Roseivirgaceae bacterium | reverse complement strand
ACTTCTCCGGTCCAGGCTTAAATTCCCAATCTAAATTATGTTGAAAATTTTCGTATGCAGCATTCACAGTGCTACTCAAGTCCTCTGCTATTAGTTTCATAGTTATTTTTAGAGTTGAACGAAAATAGAAATTACCTTACTTAATTTTCCTTTCCTTCCTTTCAAAACAAAACTGCCGGTTATAAACGACGGTCTGGGCATGACCCCAAAAAGCTAAAATCTGTGCAGAACAATAATGGCTTTTCATTGTTAAATTCTATTTCTGATAATACCTTTGGCAAAGCTCAATTTATCCAGGCTTCGGTTAAAAACCTGATATAAATCAATAAATTTTATAATGCCTGTCATTTATTTACCGGCACTTTAGAAATACTTTTACGGAGTCATAATTTATTCCATCACACGGTGAAAACAATAGTAAATACAAGTGTAGGATTTCTTGCCCTGATCATGTTGATCAAATCCTTGCTGATGCCTATTGTTTATATCGACTTCAAATTAAATCAGGATTACATTGCCACCGTGTTGTGCATCAACAGAGACAAGCCTGAAATGCAATGCAACGGGCAATGTGTGCTGATGCAGAAAATGAACGAAGCCCAGGATCACACGTCGCAGGAAGAAAACCAGGCCCCTGAAAAACTCGTTCTCGAAACTTTTTTCGAAGCCATATTTGAATTTCAAACCCTTACCAGGCTTTTTGACAAGGAAGCCAATACCATCTACTCCCAAATACTGCCTGCCTCTTTTTTGAGTGCAGTTTTTCATCCTCCTCAGTGCTGATCTGACACCGGCTATTGCGCCAGGAATACTATCAAAGCTTTAGTAATGAAGCAGAGTATGCCTATGCGAAAGCTTTAATGTAGCTTAATCAATAGCCCCATCTTATGAAACTTCCATTTGTAAATGGAATTACTTTGTCTAATTCATAGCCCTTAATCAGCATGAAAAAAAGGATTATTATAATGATGCTCCTTCTGATTATATCAGGAGGAATTTACACTTGTGTGCTTGCTCAGGCCGCGGTATCCGGCAGAGTGCTTGACGCTACCACCAACGAAGCCATCCCTGGGGTTCATGTGCAATCAGCATCGACTAGCATGGGCACCATCACTGATACTGATGGTTATTTTTCACTCAAAGACTTGCCCGACTCTCTGCTTACTATTAGCTGCATTGGTTACCAGCAAAAATCTGTCGTAGCGGAAAATCAAAAAATGACCGTAATCCTTGAACCGACTTTGGTAGAGCTGAACCCGCTGATTGTCTCGGCGAGCAGAGAAAGCCAACCCCGTATTGACATACCCATGGCGATAGCGAAACTTGACGAGAAAGAACTTCTAAAGACCAAAGCAGCAAGTCTTGATCAGGTAATCAACAAAGTGAGCGGTGTTTTTATGGTAAACCTGGGCAATGAACAGCACAGCATGAGCATAAGGCAACCGCTCACCCTCAAAAGTCTGTTTCTTTATATGGAAGATGGAATACCGATTCGCCCGACCGGAGTATTTAATCACAACGCGCTCATAGAGATAAACATGGCTTCGGTAAAATCCATAGAGGTGATCAAAGGGCCTGCTTCGTCTATCTACGGGAGCGAAGCAATAGGTGGTTCCATCAATTTTATTACACAAAGCGCTTCTGAATTTCCCACAGCTAATCTCTCCATCCAGGCAGACAATCTGGGCTATAAGCGAACGGATTTTGGAGCAGGAAATACCTTCGGAAAACTGGGGCTGCAATTGAGCGGTTATTACGCCAATCGCAGAGACGGCTACAGAGCGCACAGTGATTTTGATAAATTTGCACTTAGCCTCAGGAGCGACGTTGGGCTGGGGAAAAAAGACAGGCTTACCACCACAGCATCCATTATTGACTACAAAGCAGACATGGCTGGAAGTATCGACAGTGCAAACTTTTACAGCAAAAACTATCCGAGCCTGCATACTTTCACAGATCGTCGTGTAAAAGCCTTAAGAATCAGAAGTAGTTGGTCGCATTTCTGGAACACCAGCAGCAAAACCACTTTTTCCGGCTTCTACAGAAACAACAGCATCGGTCAAACACCCGCCTACAGGGTAAAAAATAAACCGGGCAATTCACTCCTGGCGTCGGGCGAAATCAATGAAAATACATTTACAAGTTATGGTACCCTTGTGCAGCACCTGCAGGAACTAGGCTTTTGGGAGGGGCGACTGATAGCCGGGGCAAGCTTGGATTATAGTCCCAACTCCTTCTTTGCAGAATATATTGACATCACCAGAAATGAAGAAGGCAAGTACACAGGCTTTACAAAACCAGATTCACTTCTGACAGACTACGGCGTAGATATGCTGAACACGGCTGCATACATACAGGCGGACTTAAGCCCCGTGGAAAACCTGCGCCTGGTGATGGCGCTGCGCTATGATCATTTCTATTACGATTACCACAACTTCCTGACTGCCAATGCATTTTCCGGCGCCCCTGATTCCAAAAATTCATTTCAGAACCTGAGTCCAAAACTGGGATTCACTTACGATTTTGGTCGGCAGCGAGGCGTTTACGGCAATTACAGCATTGGCTTTGTACCACCGCAAGTCAGCGAATTGTACCGGGGGGTGAAAGTACCTGTGCTGGAGCCTTCGGTCTACCGCAATTATGAAGTGGGTGGCTGGTTTGCTTTTGCAGAAAACGGCTATTTTGATTTGAGCTTGTACCAATTGGATGGCAGCAACGAAATCGTGAATATGCTGCTTGATGATGGCACGCGTGAAAACCGGAATGCAGGAAAGACAAGACACCAAGGCATTGAATATGGTATCAGGTACAGTCCGATTTCAAGCCTGATTTTCAGACTGAGCGGTAGTTATGCCCATCACCAATATGTGGAGTTTGTGGACCAGGACAAAAACTACGATGGCAAACAAATGGAAGCAGCACCAGCGTGGATCAATAATGCCGAAATTTGGTATCATCCGGAATTTCTAAAAAATGCCAGAATAGGCATTGAATGGCAGCACCTTGGAGAGTACTACATGGACGCAGCCAATACTGAAAAATACAGTGGCTTTGACATCATCAATTTACGAGTTGGCTATGAATTTAAGAACTTCGATACCTGGTGTAATATCATGAACCTGACCGATGTGCTTTATGCTACCAACGCCGGAAAATCTAAATACGGAAAAGATTACAACCCGGGTGACCCACGTGCCTTCAGTCTTGGAATAGGTTACAACCTGGGAAAATAGTTCTAATTAAAATTTTTACTCTGAATAAAAAGCACAGATAAATGAACGCACATACTTCATACCTATATCTTATTGCCGTGCTGATTTTAGGACTGATTTCCTGTGAAAGCAGCAAAGACCACCATTCATCCCATGAGGCAAATGATTCCATCGGGGCAATAACTTTAATCTCAGAAACAGGAAAAGTAGCCGGTGGCGCCTATTTTTCGAAAGACAACCAGGGCAAGCCTCTACTTTGCTGGACAGAAGAAACAGGGCTGGGGGATGAATTCATACTCAGGTACGCCAGATTTGATAGCAGGACAAATCAATTTGAACAACCTGTTAACGTAAGCCCATCGCGAGGTACCCGCCTACACAGTGAGAGCATGAATAAAATGGCCGTAAAAGAGGATGGCACCTTGGTGGCGGTTTATGCGGTGAAACACCCCACCCCTGCCAACAGATTTGCCGGTTCAATTTTCTATACCCTTTCGTCAGATCAGGGAAAAACATGGTCAAAGCCCGAGTACCTGCATTCAGACACCCTGCCTGACTACGGCAGAGGCTACTTTGATTTGGCGTTGCTCCCGGATGGCGAGATCGGCGCAGTCTGGCTAGACGGGCGCTTCGGTGAAGGAGACACTGGTTCCGCTTTGTTTTTTGCCAAAACCGAGCCAGGAAAAGGCTTTGGCAAGGACTGGCAAATTGGAGAAAGCACCTGTGAATGCTGCCGCACCGATCTTTATGTGGATAATATGGGCAGTATCCATGTGGC
>CAZWQB010000286.1:0-3995 GCA_964636035.1 uncultured Roseivirgaceae bacterium | reverse complement strand
TAAGAGGTGGTTATTATAAAAACATGTGTAATTCTTCTTTTTCTTGCAACTGAGTTTTATCAAAAGTAATCGCATCGAACTGAGGTTAGTAAATAAATACCGGAGCACTTTAACTTTCAATAGGCGGGCAAATCCGGAGTAGGCTTTTCACTAGCTTTTGTACCTTACCGGATCATCTCCGTAGGTACTTTCGTATTCAATATTGCCATCTCTCTTGTGGACAACTACCTGGCTAGGTTCTTCGTCCCTGGCCTTTGCTTTTATCTTTTTAACAATTTCCTCTTTAGTTTTCTCTTCTAAAATTACTTTTTTGTTTTCAACATTTTCTGCTTTCCATCCTTTATCGCCATTGGGAAGCACGTGATAAACTGTTCTGTTCCTTGCCATTCTGATAGTATTGTTGATTAGTTATAAAACCAAAAATGGGTGATGATGTTTATCCGCGGCATTAATAGCAGAAAGCATCATCATTTTTTCTAAAGTCAGGCTGTTTTTTGTGTCCATAAAATTTATGGCCTCTTATAACTGACCACCCTTACAAGAAGCGTATCTGCCATTTTTGGGTCCTGATGAAAATTCAACCAACCTTCCCGTTTGGAATCCCTCGGTACAAACGACAACTTCAAGGCTGCTGTTTCTATTGTTGCATCCCCCGTTTTCTGCACCAGCTCCACAGTTACCTCCTCGGCTGTTTCTCCCCCGTTATTGCTTACTTCAATAGCATAGCGAAAAGGTGCCCCCTCGGAAGGATCGGCCCAATAATTCACCTCTATCTCCGGGGGAGTAGGTTCGTATGTAAAAGTTTTATATCCTAAATAGGACACAACGCTTAGCACCAACAACAGTCCTATTGCAAACACCGCCCACTCCAGGAAGTTCTTTTTCTCTTCTTTATTCTGACCGCCTTTGTCCTCAGCAGGATTTTTTTCTGTACCCATAGTTTCATGTTAAAAAACCAATAGTTAAAGTTTATTGAAAACTCAGTCTTAAACGACATCAGATAGATTCCCCTTCCTCCAGCGTTTATGGCTTAGGAAAGGTAAAGAAGAATTACACATGCCATCAACGCTCCTCCCTTTTTTCAAGGTGGAGTTCAAGAGGTGGTTAAAAAAACATGTGTTATTCATTTTCCTTCAACTGAATTTTACGGTTTATTTTATCAATAATCGACCGGCCGAGGCCCCGATAGAGGAAAGGACGCCCAGTACTATGGTCTGCGAAAAACAATTCCAAAAGCTCGTATTTTCAAAACGGCCGAAGAACCAAAGCACAAAGGCTGATGCGGCAAGAGCAACGATATACGACATACAGGTATCAAAAGTAATGTGATAGGCAAAATTCTCAGGCTTTTCCCGCTCAGTTCCTTTAAAATCAATAAATGAAGTAATTAATACACTAAGTAAAATGGAAAGGAGCGCCATGAGCAGCACATGCATGGGGCGTGCTTCTACGGCAATCATAAGCACCTCTTCGGTTGGTGCCACATTTCCCCCTACAATGATACTACCACAAAGCGCCAAAACGGCTATTGCGGTCTTACTATTGCGATAAGAGGCTTTTTCCTCGTCTATGTCTGTTTCTCCATCTTCTTCTTCCTCTTCTTTTCCCCCACCATTACCCTCTCCCAATTGCGCCGTACCTATTGAAACACCAATGGATACAAACATTGCTTCAACAATAATTTTACCCATGATTTCGTCTATAGACATGGCTCCAGGTTCAACCCGGTTGAGCGTGAGTAAAACCACAAAGGAAAGCATCAAGCCCAAACCCATTTCTTCGATAGAATCAATAGCAACGTCAGCCCAACCGGCATCCGGCCTCATTCCTGCATACCGATTATAGCCCAGCAGGAGCAAAAATGTGAGGACACTAACCACAAGCAAGGAAAATGGAGTTGCAATAAAACCTGCCCACCACACCTCCATGGTATAGAGAATAGGAAAACTAAAGAGCAATCCTCCGGCAATTCCCCTTGCGTATTCCTGCAATGATTCCCTGATGGGCTTCGTGTTACTTTGCTTTGTCACAATGCTAATAATACTAAATGGTCGGATTTGTTTTAAAAAGCAATTTATCCGGGTTTTATCGGAGAGTTTTGTAGTTTTTGACGGCAAGCATTACGCTGGAATAATGAAAAGACTCCATAAATAAATGAAACTAAATAAAGTATAATAAAGGAGCCGTTCGCGTAAGTGTTTTGCATACTTCATTTTGGAATGGAGACTTCCGGTCTTAACCGGTACAATCAAAATAATATTGTTTTTAAAAGCAGTTATTGAAAGAAAAAAGGATGTTTGCCTGGCCAAAGAGATAAATGACTACCTTTAAGTCATAGCTAAGTCATGGAACAAAATCAAGTAACCCGAATGAAAAAAATTGCCTGTACTTTACTGGTGGATGATAACGAAAACACCAATTTTCTCCACCAGATGCTGCTTGAAGACATGGGTATCACTGAGGAGATTTTATTTGCGGGCAACGGCCTGGAAGCCATCAATTTGATCCAAAAACGAATTTCCTCAAAACAGGCGTGTCCGGAGTTGATTTTGCTGGATATCAATATGCCGGTAATGGATGGTTACGAATTCATGGATGCTTTTGAAGCGCTGAATATTAAAGTGCAAGCGCCCCTGATCATTGCTATGTTGACAATCCCTTTAAGATCAGATGACCTCCAAAAACTGCGATCGTCTACACCGGTAGAATTTATCAAAAAGCCGCTTACGGAGGAAAATTTAACGGAAGTGCTCAAAATCCATTCTTTTTCATGAGCAGGCCTAGCAAGTTCAATATATGACCTGCTAGAAGTTGTCTCATGCCAGCCTACAAGGTTTTCACAACTTCGAAACCTTTTCTGCAACTACTAAACGTTTGATATTTTAGATTTAGATGCGTGGGGATCGGTGAATTAGCCTCAGAATTGATGAGAACCCAAAGAAATACCTTGTCTACACTTGCGAGTTCGACAAATTCTCAGTAAATTATTTTTTACAACAATGGTTTGAAGCGGATCAGATTGATGAACGGGGTCGAAAGCATCAATGCGCTTCTGTGAATGACAAAAAAAGGCGTGATGTATACGTCTGATTGTTTGTCCGGGAACTAGCCTGTTGCAACTTGTGGCGCCTTAGTATTATAATTGGTAGCCTAAGCGTAGAATGACTTTTTTATCTTTTTCATCGGCTAAATTATGAAAAAACTTAATTCAATCATGCTTGTTGATGATGACTCTACCGCTAACTTTCTACATGAAGAGATACTCACTGACATGGGCGTCGCACAGGAGATAATCACCGCGTTGAACGGAGAAGAAGCCATAGAAACATTGTCGGATCTGTGTTTGCACAAAAGGTGTCCTGATTTAATTTTATTAGACATTAATATGCCTAAGATCAACGGATTTGAGGTAGTTGAAAAATTCCAAAAAATGCATTTTGACGGTCCGCCTCCAGGTGTGATTGTGATGTTAACTTCTTCGCTAAATCCTGCCGACATCAGAAAAGCCAAAGAATTAGGAGTAAACGGCTACCTCAGCAAACCCTTGGGCGAAGAAGAAGTTAGTGAAATTTTAGAAAAGTATTTCAAGAGAAAAGAGTAGACAAAAAATTCCTTGGCGCGAAAAATATTGCCTAAGCTCAATAAGCCCAAATGGCAGCGATAAAATGCGGTAAAATATCCCAAAAAATACGCAAGGGCCTATAAAAGTGAAAGCTACCCTCAGGCAGGAGCCTATCAGGTAGCTTTCTTTTCAACCAGCTATGGAAGACTTCAAAGGTAGAGATTTTTTTCAGAAAACTACTATGATGGCTAAAAAAAATATTTGCTATTTCTAAAACGTTTTTGTCAGAACCTAAAATGGAAGTAAATACAAACTGAAATATTGACTGGTCTGCTTAATTGCTAGGATTTTTAACAAGAGGGCTTTAATTTGGAAGCAATTATAGGCGTATATAACAACAGTTGGAGAGAGAGCTGTTGTTATATAGAAGTTG
>CAZWQB010000285.1:1315-4064 GCA_964636035.1 uncultured Roseivirgaceae bacterium | reverse complement strand
CGTTGAAAGCGGGCTGCAAAGATAAGTAAGTTTTTCCTTATCTTCCAAATAAAAAATGTTTAATTTTTATTTGGTGCTTTTTAACTTTTCTGCTTTAAAACAGGGTGACAAAGTTAGCCAACTTAGTTCCTATTTTGCAAATAAACCTGAAGAAATATTTGTCCGTTATGAGGTTCAAATCACTTCTGTTCTTGCAGTCAAGTTTTAGAGTTTATCCTTTACCGGTAGCAACTTTATTAAAACAAAATTGAAATTACCGGCCTTTAATTAGCCTCTGCGCAATATTTTAAAGAACTCATTCTCATTTTCCCTTCAATCCAACCTTTTGTATGGAGGTTGTTGCTGAATGGGAGTGCAAATGTATGACAAAAATTTTATCTACAAACATATGCGTGCATATTTTTTTGATAAAATAAGTTACCCAAAATTTCCGGGCGGCTAAGCCTCTGTGTCACAACTATATGGGCGCGTTGAATAATTATACAAAAAATCCTTGTAATAAATTCCAGGTATTCCTCCGGAATGTAGTGAGTTTTGCTTTACCTGCTTTCCTGACAAATATATGGCGGGCAATCAAGAATTGGGCTAAAGCACCTAAGTCGCACGGATGATGTCCTAAAGACCGGATCCCAAAATCAATACAACGAAATATTCCATAGCGTGGCTCTTTTACCCGCTTATTCATACATATTATTTCACCACTTGTAATGATTCTTTCATATACCGAAAAATGATGAGCTATATTAATAGGCAGAACAATAGTTTTGTAGATAGTGATAATTTTATTCAACATTAGTCAACACCAGCATCGGCAAAGAATAATATGACAGCACCCAAAGGAATAATATTTGAAGTAGGCATCGGTGAAAAAGCCTTGAAGAAATTTCTTAACCACCAATTTTCTTTCCTGCCTGATCAGGCAACAGACCATACCGAACTGGCGGATGTAAATCGCGTAATGGATTTTTTCACTTATACGTTGTATTCCTGCGAAGATACTACCAAGGGAATATTCCTGTTGAACTACAACCTGGCGAAAGAACGATTCTTTTGTGCTTACATACTTAAAAACTACGAAGCTGAAGCTGTGGGCCGATTTTCTGACATTTTGAGAACTTTATCATCTTATAAGGACACAGAAAATCCTGATTATGCCATTATCACTTCTATAGTACCAGAAGTAGAGATTGGGTATGCTATTTCGAAAGACAAGTTAGAAAAAGTCTCAAGTAACGGATTGAAAAGCCACGTTATCGATCCAATTTTGCATAAATTTTGGTCATTCATGAAAAAAAATGACTTTCCTGAACCAGATAGGGCCTTCAAAATAAAAGACTATTATTACAAGCCCTTTCAAAATGCCTTTAAAAAGTATGTAAACCACCAAAAAGAAATAGAAAGACCCGCAAAGATATTGCAGGCTTCAAAAGAGAACCCATTTCATCTTTTTGATGACTTTTACACTTATGACCAGAAGGTTTTTGAAATTTCCAGGTCAGTGGTAGAAGTAGTAAATGCTGATCCTTATAGTTTTAAAAAGTTGGCAAATGCATATTTGGATAAGAATTATGTATTCGCCAGGAGATTGGCCAATAATGGAGCACCCGTAACGCTCCAGAACCTGGCTCACCCGGAAACCTGCTGGGAGTACGCGATAATTCCAGAAATACATGCCGAAACTTTCACTCCTATCGGTGATCGCTGGGATACACTATACTGGAAAGATAAAAACTGTGTATATGTAGAAATAACCGCAACAGAAACCGGCTATAATTCTTACCGCAAAGTTGAACTGGCGGATTTAGATTCCTTTGAATATTTGGGCTTTTGTTTTGGCAAAGACAAAAATCACGTCTTCTACAAGGATCAAATAATAGCCATTGACCCTGAGCATTTCGAACTGAACATCAATGGTTTTATTTATGATAATAAGAATATTTACCACTATCAGAATAAGATAGAACTAGATCCTGTTACCTTCAAAGTTGTATCCGTAGAGTCGTTACAGAACCCGTTCATGGGCGCATTTATTTTAGAAGATAAAAGCGGCAGGTATGAGTATGAACAAAGCAAGGGAATGAGTTCGCTTACTTCCTGAGCGGAAGCCGCGCCCTGTGCTTTCATTTGTTCATCGAATTTATTGCTTAAACACTTTGCCGGAACGATAAATATTCTTTGCGTCGACAAAGTCTGCTTTCGTTTCATCGTAACGGAAGGTTCGGGGATCTGCTCCTTCCACTATTGTTTCGAGAAAATACACATTCTTTTTATCTTTCGCATAACCCCATTTGATTATCTGGAAGGTAGCAAAGTCTGCATCATGAATAACTTTCCCTTCATAATAAACATGGTTTTTATCCCGGGAGTATTCAAAGGGTTCATCACCTCCAATGTTTTCGAAACTACTGACATCTACTGCATCAAATGTGAATTCAGCTCCATTTACAAAAAGTACTCCATCAACGACAATACATCGGTCTGCAACTATTTTGGTGTCTTTTATTTTATCAAAACTAAATTTCTTAAAGCCGGACTGAAAATGGTGGCTATAGATGTTGTTTCCTATTCTTGCATAAACGTTTGTTAGATTTTGGACAGTGTCACTAATAACATCTGCTTTTTCTAAGCGAAATTCAGGGAACTCCAATTCTCCGGTTTCGTTTTCATAAATCTCGACCGGTTTATAGATGTAGTCCTTATCTACTACCCACCCATTTTTTAACTCCCGAAAGCTTTTATAATCCACCTC
>CAZWQB010000285.1:0-1215 GCA_964636035.1 uncultured Roseivirgaceae bacterium | reverse complement strand
GAGAAGTAATTTCCCATTGGGGAATATATAATTTGTCCCGAACCTTTCTCGTAATAGTATGACTTAGAGATACTACTATCTACCTCTCCTGAAAAAGGAGAGGAACATGATTGGATCATCAGGAAAGGAATAAATAAAATCGCGCTGAGGTTATTGTTTAACTTTTGACTAGCAGATAGCATTTGAACTACTTTTAAAACAGTGTCTTACTATTAAGGATTTGGTCACAAACTACATTAAATAGGATTCCCAACCTTGTTCTACGGTTTAATCATAATTGACCTTTCTTATGGTTAATTTCATTCAAGATCCGCTCGAACTGTAGCAAATGTTCTCCCGGGAGTTGTAACTTCGCTTGGTAGTATAATGACAATGCTTCACCTTTTATTCTTCCAGTCCCATGCCTTCCAACCACCAGCCATTGGAAACTCTTCGAAGTTCGCTTTCAATTGTAGTTTGATACTCCGTGTTAGTATATGTTTCCATCAAAAAAGGGATTAGATTTTCAGTATTAAAAACGTCATGGTCCTCGTCTATTACAGACAGGTACTTAAAAATGGTTGGAATATATGCAGGTCCTGAACAGGCCAATTCATAAACCGCATAGCAGAGGGCCGTTTCTTCCTCGTTGATGTAGAGTCGGGCTGCTCTGGGATAGTTGGCGAAATTCTCTATAATTGCTTTCATCTTTTCCACCGTTCCTTCGATTTTGCTGGCAGCTTTAAAGAACTGGCTATCATCCAGGGCTTCTCCTTTATTATCTTTTACAAAAAATGCAAGTTGATCGCCACAGCCAATGCCGTCTATATCTTTGGTAAGCTCAGTCATTTGTTGAAGTGCATCTTGAAAGCCTTTCTCGCTTGTCAGGTCATCTACCGCTATTACTACTTTTCCTCTTTCTTTAATCTGCTGCTCTATCTCATCTGAAACTGCCAACACTGCGGCATCCTCTTCTATCTTTTGTAATGCTATCGGAATAAAGGCCGTTTTTGCGGACAAATCTACGTTTTGCAGCGGCATCTTATATAGCACATTGTGTTCTTCGAGGATAATGAAATCAGCTTCGATTCTGTATATACTTGTATGAAAAGTTTTATGCTCGAAAGCTCCTTGGGTAGCATTATTAGGAACCGAGGACGCAACCAACAAGGGAGAAAGCCTACCGTCCAGGCCAACCTTTCGCACAATTCCACCCCGCCAACCCAGCCAAAATGC
>CAZWQB010000284.1:0-4077 GCA_964636035.1 uncultured Roseivirgaceae bacterium | reverse complement strand
AAGCTGATTGTTGCAGCCAAAGTCCATCAAATCAAGAATTTCAAAAGTTGGTTGCATGTGCTGGCACGCAATGAATGCCTGATGTTGCTGCGATCGGGAAAACATAAACAAATTCAAAGCAGTGTTTCCATTAAAGATGATGACGTTATGGAAATGGTTTACACTTTGCATCTTAATGGAGAGGGACGCTCTGAGGAAAACATTATAGAACTTGAGAAGGCCATTGAAACCTTGCCCCATGAACAAAGGGAATGCATCAAACAATTTTATCTGCATCAAAAATGTTACAAAACAATTGCGTTAGAGACGGGATATGAAATCAACAAGGTGAAAAGCTATATTCAGAATGGCAAAAGAAATTTGAAGCGCTACATGGAGAAAATTGATGAATAGAGAGGGAGATCATATCGAAAATCAGCGGCACCTTACAGAATCACAACTGATACAATACAGTGAAGGGGTCATGACCGATGCAGAAATGTACCAGGTAGAGTTGCATTTGCTTTCCTGTGCGCTGTGTAGTGAAGCGCTGGAAGGAATAGAATTGCTCGAAACGGGAGCCAAAAAATCACCCATGAATGCTTTGCATTTGCGATTCCAATCCAGGATTAGGAACAACAAGCCTGCTCCGAAGGTAGCTTATTGGAAGTGGGCGGCAGTGGCAGCAATATTGCTATTATCTTCTGTGGCGCTGTTTGTTTTGCTGGACAGCAATGACATTGTGAGAGACGAAATTGTTACTAAGGAAAGCGGACAGTTTGAAAACCTGCGAACTGTTGAACCGCAGCCACTTAGCGCATTGAAAAAAGATTCCTCGATTCGTCGGGACGATCTTTCCACCAATAATGCCATTGCACTAATCGAGAAGCATACGGAGACGAAAAGTAGCAAAAAGGAACTTCCAATGGCTGCGGATGCCGAAACGGAGCTGGAACTTTCAGCAGCTTCTGCTCCGCAGGAGGAGGCACTTGAATCCCGTGTGCTTATGGAATCGAAAGTAGCGCTGAGGCTACAGGATTCTGTCAATGTGGGAGAAATGCTGGCAGGAAGAACAATGGGCCTGGAATTTAGCCGGACAGCACGAGCTCGGGTGAGCAAGCAACTGTCTGGAAAAGTAGTGGACGAGAGCGGAAATCCTGTTCCGGGAGCAAGTATTAAAGTCAAGGGAAGCAATGTTGGCGGTGTGTCAGATGCAAAGGGTACCTATACCATTCAAATACCAGATTCTGCCTCTTCACTTCTGATTAGCAGTGTAGGATATGTGACCGAGGAAATCACGTTGAACGGGGGAGATACTTCATTAAATTCGGTCTTGATTCCCGATGCTATGTCTCTGAGTGAAGTTGTGGTTATTGGGTATGGAACGCGTGAAAAGCGAGATGTGACTGGCTCCGTTGCATCAGTGCATCGGAAGTCACTTCCAAAGCCGAAAAACGGCCGAAAGAAGTTTGATAAGTACATAGAGGAAAATTTAACCACAAAAGAAGCCGCCGAAGCAGGCTTTGAAGGTACGCTCACCCTTTCATTTTCTGTAGAAAAAGATGGGACACTGGGGGAGTTCAAGGTAATCGTACCTGCGGGATTTGGGCTGGACGAAAAAGCCATTCAACTGATAAAAGAGGGGCCGAAGTGGACGCCAGCGACGGACGAAGAAGGGCCTGTAAAAGAAAAGGTCATTTTGGCTATTCCTGTCGCAATAAAAAAGAAATAAGCGCCTGCGATGTGAAGTCACTAGGATTTGGCTGTAGATGTAAAAGGGGTGCTAAAACTAACGTCTAAACTCTTTTACTTGCTTCGGGTTACTGACAAAGAAAAGGCGAACACCTTTCAGTATTTTTAAATCCCTTAAAATTCTATATATGAACATTGGTAGAATTGCTATGGCAGCCATTTGTGGAACCACGTTGATGACTGCTTTCAGCTATATGATATCAAAGCTAAGAGGAAAGCAATTTAGAGAACCCGAGCTTTTAAATGGTTTAGTTGCCAGGGCCGATTTTATCGACCTTTCGCCTTCAAAAGAAAATCCGCTTGGTTGGTTGTTGCATTATCAGGTCGGTGTAATGTTTTCCATCATTTATGACCTGATCTGGAGGAAAACAAAAGCCTCGCCAACTACTAAAAGCAGCCTGACATTGGGTGCAGTCTCGGGAGTATTTGGCATCATGGTGTGGAATGTAATCTTTAAACTACATCCGAACCCGCCAAAGACGAAGTTGAGTGAATTTAACCTGCAGCTAATGGTTGCGCATTTGATTTTCGGCTATTATGCCATGAAGGGCTATGTTTTGCTTGAACCGAAGGAAGAAGGAGGTGAGGAAAACTGCATAAAAGCATTTGAATAGAAGCACCTGGCCTCGTCGCTTAGGTCATCCCGACGCGAGGAGGGACCTTCCCTCTTAATACTGTTAGAAGGAAAGATACGGTGAAAGGTAGTACCAGATGGGGAAATACATTTTCATTGAAATGTTAGGTTGTTCTGCCCTTTTCCCGCCTGAGGGATGCCGTTATAAATCGCTCGCCTGAGTCGAGCAATTGCGGTTAAAATAGAGATCGCCGTTAGGAACATTTAAACCGGGACCTGTCCCCTGACAGCTCCCTTGCACACTTTTTGATCATGATCTTAATTTCTCTGAAGTCGTATGCCTTTATTATGCCTTCCGGATGTGTCCTGTCAGGGGACATGACACGGTGGGAGGGGCCGGAGTATGAGCGACGGCGGTGAATTTTCTTAGCCCATTTAAACAGCATCGGGAATGATTCGGCTAAAGCCAAATCAACGGCGGCCAGCTAGCCGCCGCATGTGCCTGTCGCCCCCGCATGTGCTCACAGCGGCTGTGTTGTTTGTGAGACACAAACAACTGCGGACACGACCCAAACAACAGGCAAACAATAGCGGGGGATACAACGGCGGGAGCATTTCCGCTCTTTTTTCGCAGCAGCCTCTTATAATTTTAACCTCAGGCCAAAACCGTTGCCTGTTATTCCAATACCCAGACCAAAATTATTATTACTAATTTGCCTAACCTCTTGATTGTGTAAATCAACAGCATTTTTTGCATGTTTGGTATATAGGGCACCAAATGGAATGGAAATACCGATAAAGCCTGCGCCAATCCCAGCCAGCGTCCAATTGGGGTCTCCCCCAGCCAAAGCCGTTCCAAGGGGCCAGCCGACTAAAAAACCGCCAATTGCACCTATAACGGTAGAGGCATCATTATTACTTTTTGCCTTTTTCATCGATTCATAAGCCGAGGGATTATACCTTGTTATTTCAAGCAATTCTCTCGGGCTTAATTTTTTTTCATCTTGCAAAAAAGAGGTTCCAATTGCTTCTTTTTTTACTTGTATGGAGTATTCGTTGCTTTGTGCATAAATTTTTAGGCTACAAATTAATGTGACCACAAGCATTAAACAAGTTGTTTTCATTGTATTATATTCGAATTTAGGTTAGGATATTGAAGTCGCAATAAGAAGTGGTATAAGCAATAGCAGGCGATGACGCGCTTAAAATTATCAAGCGTAGGTTGAATGCTGGCATGGAGTCAATAATATTATGAACAGCAAATTGCAAAATATTTTAAAAATTTCTTAGCTAAGTTCAAAATTATTTTCTCTAATTCTTGAGACTTTACTAAAGAGCCAGGTGTGAGGCAAGGCAGATTACATCGACTAGGGGAGTGACAGGGAATGACGATGCTGCTTAGGCCAACTATAATGCCCTTATTTTTCGTAGTAAAGGCTAATAAAAAGGCTTTAAAAGAATTGCTTAGTTCCGCACGCCCACAAAATGGATTACCCGAACTTTCTTACTGCTATCTGTCTCTATGAGGCTTTCCTGAAGCATGTCAATACGCAGTTCCATGAAATCATTTTTCAATGATTCTATCGTGTATAATAGATCATTTTCAAAAGGAAGTACAGCATCGGCTGCCTGATTTTTAGAAAGTGCTTCTATCACCAATCTACCTCCTCTCTTAAGATACTTCACCAGATGCCGGTGAATCATTTCCCTCTCTGCTGGCGCAAACTGAACCTGTAGCAGGGCTATCAGATCATATTCATCGGCTTTACCGG
>CAZWQB010000283.1:0-4148 GCA_964636035.1 uncultured Roseivirgaceae bacterium | reverse complement strand
ATGTAGACATAGTACATAAGAAAAAAGCCCATGAAGGGCTTTAAAAGTGGAGAATGCCGGATTCGAACCGGCGACCCCCTGCATGCCATGCAGGTACTCTAGCCAACTGAGCTAATCCCCCTAATTATCATTAAATTACTTTAAAGAACATCAATGCTTTTAACGAATGCCGGATTTGAACCGGCGGCCCTCCCGCAAGCTTGCGGGACACTCTAGCCAGCTGAGCTAATCCCCCTTAAACAATAATTTACCATCTGTAATCTAAAATCGAACCGCTGACCTTCCCGCAAGCCTGCGGGACACTCTAGTCAGCTGAGCTAATCAGCTTTTTTGAGAATGCAAATGTATTAAAATTTACTAATTTTAAAAAGGCCTTCTCGCTTTTACGAAAAGTTTATGGTAATAATCTGAAAATATGTTGTTTTCTACCACTCCTAACTTGGTGGATGCATGAATAAATTTTACGTTTTTCCGATCGGTTACTTCCGTTACCATTCCCACGTGCGTAATCTTTGGATTGTATTTGCCTGCTTTAAAGAACACCAGATCACCTGGCTGTAGCTCATTGATGCTTACTCCTTTTCCAAATTTACTTTGAGCAGCAGAAGTTCTTGGTAGCGCTATTCCCGCAGATTGGAAAGAAACGACCAAAAGCCCAGAACAATCCAATCCGGCCCTGGTAGTTCCGCCCCACTTGTATGGAACACCCGTAAAAGACCGCGCAGTTTTAATAACATTATCCACTGCAGAAATTGGAGCTGATGCGGACTTTTGAGATGTAGATGACTTTTTACCGGAGGCGCAGCCCGTGATTATGGCTATCATCAATAATAAAATGATGATATTGAATAGTCTTGCGAAGTCTTTTTTCAATTATGTTCAGTATTTAAATGGATCCAAATGAAACAAAAATAACGAAAAAGTCTTAAAACAGCGTCTAACTAACAACTCCGTGTTTTATACTAATATTGCCCCTGGTCAGTTGATTCGATGAAGTTCTAAAAATGAATGCTTAACATCCTACAAATTCTTTTCATAACTTTAACTTCTTAAAAATATATCCCGATGTGTGGAATCACTGGAATTTATGCCTTCAATGAAGTAGGAAGGTTCAATATGATTAATTTATCTGCTGCTACAAACAGGTTAAGCAGTAGAGGTCCTAACCAACAGGGATCTTTTGTTGAACAGTTTGTAGGTTTGGGCCACTGCAGGTTATCGATACTGGATTTATCGGAAAAGGGCAGACAACCCATGAAGGACGGGACGGACAGGTATGTCATGGTGTTCAACGGAGAAATATACAACTACAAGTCACTTAGAAGCGAGCTGGAGACCAAAGGTTATGCATTTTATTCGGAAACCGATACGGAAGTCCTGCTTAATTTATACATTGAAAAAAGGGAGAAGTGTTTGCAGGAATTAAACGGATTTTTTGCTTTTGCCATTTACGATAAACAGGAGAAAAGTCTGTTCCTGGCAAGAGATAGAATGGGGATCAAACCTCTTTATTATTATCATGACGAAGATAAATTTTTATTTGCTTCCGAAATGAAGTCTCTGATCGCCTATGGTATTAAAAAAGACCTGGATTTTGATTCGATTTTTCATTATTTCCAGCTCAATTATATTCCCGCTCCATATTCTGTATTTAAAACCGTAAGAAAGTTAATGCCCGGCTGCTATATAAAATTACGGGCTGGCAACATTAGCCATGGAAAATACTATGAAGTACCACTGTATGCAGACCACAATCATAGCCAGTTAGACTATCAGCAACAGCAAAACCGCTTAAGGGAACTGATGCATGCTTCAGTTAAAAAAAGATTAGTTGCTGATGTCCCGGTGGGCGCTTTTCTAAGTGGAGGCATAGACTCCTCAGTAATTTCTTCAATTGCCGCAAAATACACGTCTCACCTGAACACCTTCTCGATAGGATTTAGGGATGAGCCATTTTTCGATGAAACCAAATATGCCCATGCGGTGGCTAAGAAGCTCCACACCGAGCATACGACTTTTTCTTTGACCAATAAAGATCTGTTTGAGCATCTTTTTGATATCCTCAATTATATAGACGAGCCGTTTGCAGATTCGTCAGTAATCCCGGTTTATATTTTAAGTAAGTACACAAAACAAAAGGCCACAGTAGCACTTTCAGGGGATGGTGCCGATGAAATTTTTTCGGGTTACAACAAGCATGCAGCCTTTTACAAAGCCCGGCGCGGGGGTGCGGTTGCAAGTGCTGTGCAAGCGCTGAGACCTTTATGGCAAATGCTGCCCAAATCCAGAAACGGCGCGATTAGTAATAGAATAAGACAATTAGAGAGGTTCGCCAACGGGTTAAGCCTAAGTGGTCAGGAGCGATATTGGGCATGGGCATCTTTTGCGGGAGACAAAGAAACACTAGACCTTTTTCATGCGGATGTTCGGGAAAAAATTTCAACTCCCCGGGCCAGGCACAGAAGAGATGCTTACTATAAGTTTATTCCAGACACCTATGACATCAATCATATCTTGTATGCCGACATGCAACTGGTGTTGCCCAACGACATGCTGACCAAGGTGGATTTGATGTCTATGGCTAATGGGCTGGAAGTGCGGGTACCGTTTTTAGATCATGAGGTTGTTGAATTCGCTTTTCAATTGCCGGAAGATTCCAAGATAAGATCAACCATAAAAAAGCGGATTCTTCAGGACACTTTTCGGAACGAATTGCCGGAAGAATTGTACAACCGACCCAAACATGGGTTTGAAGTGCCACTGCTAAAATGGTTCAGATCGGAATTAAAGGGTCTCATACAAGATGACTTGCTCAAAGATTCTTTTATCGAGGAGCAGGGAATTTTTAGTCCCGAAAGCATTAAGGCGCTGAAGACTAAGTTGTATTCTTCAAATCCTGGAGATGTTCATGCCACTATTTGGGCATTAATTATTTTTCAGTATTGGTGGAAGAAATACCTGTAGGAAAACTCCGCTCTTCAATTTTTAGTATAGCGTAAAACTCCGTTGAATTTGAGGCAAACTAAAATATTCTCTGCTCCGCATCGTATTATTTTATGTAGTATAAACATAAAACTTACAAATCTGTTATACCCCAAATGGGGGAGCAACTCTAATGAAAGATACTAAAATCGTAATTATTGAAGATGATGAAATTTTCAGAGAGGCTTTCGGCTTACTTTTAAATAGTTCCAGCCACTACGAAGTGGTAAATACTTATCGAACATGTGAAGAGGCCATCGAGCATCTGCAAGATGATATGCCGCAAATAATAATTATGGACATCCACTTGCCGGGCATGAACGGGATAGATGCAACAAAAATCATCAAGGGCTTGTCCCCAGAAATTAATATCTTAATTATCTCAGGAAACAAAGACAATCGGGTGGCTCTGGAAGCCTTTTCTGCGGGCGCAGTCGGATTTATTACCAAAGACTCTGAGTATATCGACTTTATAGAAGCAATTAGAGAAGTAGAGGAGGGCGGCGCCCCGATGAGCAAAGCTATTTCGCGTTATGTTGTGGAGTCTTTCCATGCGAACTTCGAATCCCCTTTGTCTGAAAGAGAGTCGCAGGTGTTGCAGTTGTTGTCGCAGGGACAAACCTATAGAGAAATAGCTGAAAAACTATTCATTCATCCTGAAACTGTAAAGTCACACCTTAAAAATATTTATGTCAAATTGAATGTGCACAACAAGGCAGATGCGATTATGAAAGCCGTTCAGGAGAAGTTAATTCGCACAGATACGCTACCGATTCTTAATTTTCGCCGCTAATAATTTCACCCTTACGTGTGATAGTCTGACAGTTTTTTATTAATGAACTTTGAGTTTGATGTTACTTTTTTGATTAAAAGCATTTACATTTTTTTAATCCTATTTACTAACAAAACCCAAACTCATTATGAAAACAAATTTACGTATCATTCTGATGATGCTACTGGCTGCATATATTCAATGCGGTTATGCGCAGGCTCAGAGTGTGTCCGGTAAAGTCACAGATGTTACCGATCAAAATCCCTTGCCAGGTGTAAACGTGGTGTTAGAGGGCACGTCTACGGGAACCGTAACAGATATTGACGGGAACTATTCATTAGACGTACCCGAAGGAGGCACGCTGGTATACTCTTTTATTGGTTACGAGACACGC
>CAZWQB010000282.1:0-4157 GCA_964636035.1 uncultured Roseivirgaceae bacterium | reverse complement strand
CTGTAGTGCTAAAATGGATTATAAATCCAAGTATAATAGCTTCCGGATTGCAAATCCGGAAGAGCAGCTTGCAACCCATTGACTGCCTCCGACTTATTTACTGCCGACCACCGGGAGTACCGCTGGTCGGGATTTGTAATCACTACAGCTCCCTCAGAGTCTCCTGAAAGGGACTCTGAGAAATTAGAACCTCTGCCGTCTGAAAACTCAGAGTCCTCTGAGAATACCGCTGGCCGGGATTGTAATCACGACCCGACTAAGTTAGCATTTGCAATGCGATTTATCTGTAATGCTAAAATGGATTATAAATCCAAATAATAACTTCCGGATTCCAAATCGGAAGTGCAGGAAACTCAGAGGGGAACATTCTTACCCTCGAAAAACATAAACCCGCTCTGGAGTCACACAATAATCCAGCGTTACATCATATGCATGTGCATCAGGAATGGCAGCAACGGGAGGTTCCAGGCAAAGGCCCACTTTTATAATATCAGGGCGACATTTCTTCAGAAAGCGATCGTAGAAACCCATTCCATAGCCCACCCGGTGGCCGGATTTATCAAATGCAAGTAGCGGCACCAGTATCAAATCAATATCTAAATCATCCACCACCCGTGCATCAACCGGCTCAGGAATTCCCCACTTGTTCGTTTCCAGAATGGTATCTTCGTCAAAAAGGTAGCTGATCATTTCCCTTCTCTGCATATCACTTTTTGACACCACCACCTTCAAAGCTGGCAACTTTGCTTTCAAAGCAGCCAGGATGGACCGGGTGTCAATCTCCTTCTTCTGTGTGATGGGTAAAAATGTATGCACTACATTCACCTGCAGGTCATTGAAAAAAATCAGGAATTGATGCATTATTTTCTCATTCAACCGGATCAATTCATCCTCATCAATCTGCTTTCTTTTCGCCAGGTAATATTTTCTTAATGCAGCCTTTTCCATTCGCAGACTATCTTCTATTCATCCTCTATCATTATATTGAACCTATAATCAAAAGGATCAAAAAGCTCAATAAACTGCTTAATAATTTCCGGATTGTTGAGATAAAAATTAAGAATATTTTCCTTCCGCTCCTGTAAACCACCACCCGGAAAAAGCTTTTCTTTCAAATTTTCAAGTTGCCCCATGCTTACTTCCTGGTTTTTCTCCTCCGACTTATGCAGTCTTTTGGAAATATTCTCCAGGCTCTTAAACGTCTTGCTTACTTCAGCGCTTACAAATCCCGTCAAACTTTTATCGATCCGCTCCGCTTTCTCACGCATCATTTCAAATGCCTTTTCGATCAGCCCTTTTTCTTCCTCCAGCTGCATCCCGTTATCGGTATGTTTCTCTAAAAACTGCTGCTTGAGTTCATGGAGCGAAAGAAACAGATCCTTAGAGCTAACACCGAGTTTAGCGACCTTTTTAGCATTCGATTTATTGATTATCAAACCGAAGTTGCGGGGCATAATAATTGGGAAATCAACCTTATAATGTTCAAAAACTGACTTTAACTGCAACCAGTAAGCTACCTCTGCGGGTCCGCCTATGTAAGCAAGATTGGGTAACAGCACCTCCTCATACAAAGGGCGCATCACCACATTCGGACTGAATTTTTCGGGTGAGTCTTCCACTAAGTTTAACAAATCATCTTTGGAGAAAACAAGGTCTGTATGAAGCACCTTGAACCTCCCCTCTTCTTTTACTATTCTCTCTCTCAGGCCATCCTCCATATAGAAGAAATTGATTTCCCGGGGGTGGATCTGACTCTTATACCCCAGCGAACTCAAAGCCTCTGAGGTTTCACTTACGAGCTCATTGGCTATATTATGCAGAATATCGTCTTTTACTATCTCGGTAAAACCTTTTTTAAAGTCCCGATGGTCTGCATCTACTACCACCAGACCTTCATCACCAAAAAGTGCGTGCACATAATTTCGTGTAGCTTCGGCCAATGTTTTGCCATGAGTATACGCTTCTTCAAACAGGGGAGCCTTCTCCGGTAAACTGTCAATCAAAACTTGTATAGAGCTTGTGTCAAACCTACCTACAGGCCCTTTCTGCTCCGTATCCCATTGATACTTCTCACCGAACAACAGGAAATGGTTAATTTCTTCAAAATCATGATCTTCAGATGCCATCCAGTAAACCGGGACAAAATCAGCTTCAGGATAGGCTTCTTTAAGCTGCTTGCAGGCATTAATTACCGTTACAATCTTATAAATAAAATAAAGGGGGCCGGTAAAAATATTTAATTGATGTCCGGTAGTAATGGTAAAAGTATTTGAGGCTCTTAGTAATTCGATACTTTTCAATGCTCGATTTTCAGGAAGCTCCTGGTATTGGGACTTCAGCACCTTATACAATAACTCCCGTTTTTCCTGGGAGAATGATCTGGTAGCAAGCGCTTCCTTAAACGAGCTCAGCTTGGGAGAGAATTTGTAAAAGGGCTGAAGCTTCTGATTGTTTTGGATATAATCTAAAAAAATAGGAGAGAAGTTTCCCGTCTCTCCTAAATCAATTTTTTCTAATTTCATACTCTTGTAGATGTTTTGCCAGGCATGTGTAATTGGCAATAAAGTTAAAATCGTTGCACAATTCGGCGACAATTGAAAACGCTCAAGTTATGCTAAACTACCAGGATTTGAACCGGCTCACCGTATAGATCAAACTCCGTGGCATCTTTGATGGTAATTTCAGAGAAATCTCCCACTCGCAGATAATGCTTTTTAGCATCTATCAACACTTCATTATCTACTTCCGGAGAGTCAAATTCCGTTCTGCCTATATAATTTCCACCCTCTTTCCTGTCAATTAAAACCTTAAATGTTCTGCCAATTTTTTCCTGATTTAGTTCCAGGGAAATTTGACTCTGTAAGTCCATTACGGTATTTACCCGCGCTTGTTTCACTTCCTCAGGTACATCGTCAGCAAAAGAATAGGCATGGGTATTCTCCTCATGCGAATAGGTAAAAACGCCCAACCTGTCAAAGCGGCTTTTTTCTACAAACTCCAGCATTTCCTGAAACTCCGCCTCTCCCTCTCCAGGGTGACCAGCTATTAAGGTGGTTCTAAGTGCAATACCAGGCACTTTCTCTCTTATGGTTTCAATCAGCGCATTGGTTTTCTCTCTTGTGGTTCCTCTGCGCATCATCTGCAACACCTTTGTAGAACCATGCTGAAGTGGCATATCCAAATAGTTGCAGATATTGCTTCGTTCTGCCATTACATCCAGCACATCCAGCGGAAAACCGGTTGGAAAAGCATAGTGAAGCCTGATCCACTCAATGCCCTCCACATCGGAAATTCGCTTTAGCAGCTCTGCCAGATTTCTTTTCTTATACAGGTCCAAACCATAATAGGTAGAATCCTGCGCGATCAACAAAATTTCTTTGGTTCCATTTTTAGCCATGTTCCGGGCTTCCATCACCAACTCTTCGATGGGACGGGATACATGCTTGCCCCGCATCAATGGAATGGCACAAAAGGAACACGGACGGTCACAACCCTCTGCAATCTTCATGTAGGCATAATGTCTCGAAGTTGTAGTAATACGCTCACCCACCAACTCATGCTTATAGTCTGCCTTGAACTTCTTCAGCAACAGCGGAAGCTCCATGGTGCCAAAGTAGGCGTCTACATTAGGTATCTCCTGCTCCAAATCATCCTTGTACCTTTGAGAAAGGCAACCGGTCACATATAGCTTGTCGATTATTCCGTTTTCTTTGGCGTCCGCATAGCGCAGGATCGTATCGATTGATTCCTGTTTCGCATTATCAATAAAGCCACAGGTATTGATGATGATAATGTTGGCGTCATCTTTAACAGATTCATGCCTTACATCAATGTTATTGCCTTTAAGCTGAGTAAGCATTACCTCGGAGTCAACCAGATTTTTTGAGCAGCCGAGCGTGATAATGTTTACCTTGTCTTTTTTTAATCCTTTAGTTTTCAAGAAGCGATATTCATATGAGATGCAAAGTTAACAAATTTTGAAAACTTAAGTTCCTATTTTGAATTTCCGCTACAATTTCCAAAACCATTAAAGCTATCTGAAAACCAAATTTTTTGAATACCTTTACAGGCTTAAAAACCGTTTTGTTATTAATCCCAGCATAGCTAGTGAAGCAGTATAGATTTTTATATATAGTTTTCTTTATTGGATTTTTAGG
>CAZWQB010000281.1:0-4162 GCA_964636035.1 uncultured Roseivirgaceae bacterium | reverse complement strand
TTGATTTACAGATTTGGTACTAACGAACAGATTTACGTAGGCGGAAGATACAACCTGGTATCTGGCGAAGGTGCCGATGGCGCATCTGAAAGAGAAATTAGCCGTCTGAATCTTGGAGCTGGCTGGTTTATGACCAAGAACATTGTGGCAAAACTGGAGTACGTGAATCAAAAGTACGATGGAGCGGGCTGGAATGGAACCAAATATGCCGGCGGTGAATTTAACGGCATCATGCTGGAAGCTGCAATTGGATTTTAATACCTAAATCATGAATATTATAAGTGTCATTTTTCTCCTGGTAGTTAGCACCTTGTTTCCCAAAGAACCCTTCCTTGTAATCGAAGGCAAAAGTATTACCGTAACAGGTAATACTTCTCTGGGAGGCTTCACCTGCGACTACACTATAGCCGAGAAAAGTGACACTTTATTTATTGCGCAACTGCCATTCAGCCCCTACAACTTTTCAATACCGGTAAAAGAATTTCAGTGTGGAAATTTCCTTTTAAACAGAGACTTTCAGCATACCTTAAAAGAAAAAGAATTTCCTCAGGTATCGGTTCAGGTTTTGAATCTTGTTCAGACTGGAGACAAATCCTACACTGGCACCATTATGCTATCGCTGGTTGGGAAGTATAAAAAGTTTAAAAATGTGGATTTCTTCATACTGAGTGATAAAAATAAATTATCCCTGAATGCCAGTTTTGTCGTACTCGCTTCAGAATTTGCACTAAAACCTCCTTCTAAACTAGGGGGAATGATAAAAGCGGATGATGCATTGGATATAAAAGTGTCGTTATTGCTACAACAAGATTTGGCAAAATGCGAAAATAGATAATCACAGCATTTTAGTTTGATTAAAAAAAGCTTCAGAATTTTGTTCCGAAGCTTTTTTCTATAGAAAGGGTGCTTCTATGGAGCTGAGATCCGTTCCTTCAAATAATCGCAGCGCCCGTTGCGAAACCGTTGCGTCGCTGCGTGAAACGGAATGGCTGTTTGGTAAGGTCATACCCTCACCTAGTCAAAGATAATCGTCTTGTTTTCATGCACAAACACATGATCGTTCAGGACCAACCTCAGTGATTTGGCCAGCACGTTTTTTTCAACATCCCGGCCTGCCTGTGCCATCTCCTTTGCACTGTGCGTGTGGTCTACCGGAATTACATTTTGAGCAATAATTGGCCCCTGGTCCAGGTCATTGTTTACAAAATGCGCCGTCGCGCCAATAATCTTCACCCCTCGCTCATAGGCCTGTGCATAAGGATTTGCCCCTACGAACGCAGGTAAGAACGAGTGGTGGATGTTTATGATTCTGTTGGGAAACGCAGATACAAAATCGGCCGACAACACCCGCATGTATTTTGCCAGGATTAAGAATTGCGGGTTATAGCTGTTGATGATCTCCAGCACAGTGTTTTCATGTTCCGCGCGATCCACACCTTCGTGCGGAACATGGTGGAATGGTATCCCAAACTTATTTACAAGTTTCTCCAGCATCTGATGGTTGCTGATGACGGCCAGCACATTTGCGTTTAATTCATTGAATTCGTGCCTTACCAATAGATCACTCAGACAATGATGCTCTTTGGTCGCCATGATCACCACGTCCTTCTTTTTCCTGTCCCTTAGCTTTATGCTCACATTCTCCGGCAAAGCCTTCTGCATTGCATCAATCAATTCTGCTTGATCAAACTCCCCCGAAAACTCGGTCCTCTGAAAAAAGTGACTGGATTTTTTCTCTACAAATTCACCGTTGCTGATCACGTTGAGGTTAAAATCATAAAGCACCCCGGATATCTTGTGAAGCAATCCCTTTTGATCGGGACAATGAATCAATAAAACGTGTGTAATCATTCTCTTTTTTTGATAAGAAATTGAATCCTCAATGAAATCTTAAGGAAATATATTGCATTAAGACGGCAGCAATAGATATCTACAGAACCCCTTTTGTACTGGGAAGATCATCTATCTTATTGATATCCCGCTTCACCGCCATCATAATGGCTTTTGCAAATGCTTTAAAGATCGCTTCAATTTTGTGATGCTCATTGTCACCTTCCACCTGAATATTTAAGTTGCACTTTGCTGTATCGGTAAATGATTTAAAGAAATGATAGAACATTTCGGTAGGCATATCTCCCACTTTCTCCCGCTTAAACGCTGCCTTCCATACCAGCCATTGCCTTCCGCCAAAATCAATGCCTACCTGGGCGAGCGCATCGTCCATGGGCAATAAAAAGCCATATCTCATGATGCCCCTCTTATCTCCCAACGCCTTTAAATAGGCTTCGCCAAGAGCCAAACCGGTGTCTTCAATGGTATGATGCTCGTCGATGTGTAAATCTCCTTCTACCTTTATCTTCAGGTCAGCGCCGGAATGCTTGCCTACCTGATCCAGCATGTGGTCAAAAAATCCCAATCCGGTTTGAATATCAGTTTGGCCGGTACCATCTAAATTGAGAAAAATGTCGATGTTTGTTTCCTTAGTCTTCCTGTTGACCGTAGCAGTTCGCTGTGGGAGTTTCAGGAATGCATATATTTCATCCCAGTCCTCGGTCACCAGGGCGGCATCAGGTTGCAATCCTGTGCCAATAAATATCGCTTTAGAGCCCAGATTTTTTGCGAGCTGAATGTCCGTTGCCCTATCCCCTATCACATAGGAATTTGCAAGGTCATAGCTTTCGCTGAAGTATTCTTTGAGTAATCCTATGCCCGGTTTTCGGGTATCCAAATTTTCATGTTCAAATGACTTGTCAACATGTATTGCTTTGAAAATGACGTTTTCACCCTCTAATGTTTTCAACATCTTATATTGAGCAGGCCAAAAATCTTTTTCCGGAAAAGAATCTGTACCCAAACCATCCTGATTGGTAACCATTACCAATTCGTAATCTGTTTCTTCAGCAATTTTTCTCAGGTTGGAAATTGCCTTAGGAATAAACTCCAGCTTTTCGAGTGAATCTACCTGATAATCAGTCGGAGGTTCTTTGATAATAGTCCCGTCACGATCAATAAACAATACTTTCTTCATGTATTTTAAAATTGATTTTTCTATTCCGATTATTTAGCTGCTTGTTAATCAGCCTTTAAACGTCCTTAAGCTCTCTACCAGCCGCTGGTTTTCTGCCGCAGTCCCTACGGTAATACGCAAAGATTCATCACACAAAACTACCCTTGAGCGGTCTCTTACCACAATTTTATTGTCCAACAAAAATTGGTATAGCATCCTGGCCCTTTTCACTTTCACGAGCAAAAAATTAGCATCTGAAGGATATATTTCCACTACCTGATCCAGTTTCGCCAGTTCCTGAGCCAGTGCTTTCCTTTCGCTGATAATCGCAGCAACCATTTCATTTTTTAGGGACTCCTGCCCTAAAGCAGCCAACGCGGTCTCCTGCGTATGTTTTCCGATATTGTAGGGCGGCTTTATTTTATTAAGGATCGCTATAATTTCTTTGGAAGCATAAGCAATTCCACAACGCAAGGCAGCAAGTCCCCAGGCTTTGCTCAACGTCTGAAGCACCACCAGGTTAGGAAATACCTCCAGCAATCTTGTGTGACTTTCTGTATCAGCAAAGTCAATATAGGCCTCGTCTACCACCACCAGGCCGGAAAATTCCTGCAACAGCTCCTGAATCACGGCGGTATCCATAAGATTGCCCGTGGGATTGTTCGGAGAGCATACAAATATGATTTTTGTATTTTGGTCAATAGCATTAAGAATCGCTTCTTTGTCCAACTGAAAATCAGCGGTTAAATTGGCTGTCCGCACCTCCGCATCGTTGATAGATGCACTCACTTCGTACATGCCGTAAGTGGGCGGAAGAATGACCACATTGTCTACTCCCGGCCTGACAAAAGCCCTGAACAGCAGGTCTATTGCCTCATCGCTCCCATTACCGAAAAATATATTCTCTATAGGCACACCCTTGATCTGCGCCAAACGATCTTTTAGTGCTTTCTGCAAGGGGTCAGGATACCGGTTGTAGTCGCCACCGTTTACTGATCCCGAAGGATTTTCATTGGCATCCAGAAAAATAGCTGCTTCACCCGAATATTCATCTCTTGCAGAAGAATAGGGTTTTAAAGTAGCAATATGCGGCCTGAGCAAACTTTCTAAATTAAATTCTTTTTTATAGCGGTTCATGGCCTTATTCCATTTTAT
>CAZWQB010000280.1:0-4181 GCA_964636035.1 uncultured Roseivirgaceae bacterium | reverse complement strand
GAAACTTCTGAAGTTGTTGCCTATTGTGAGCGTCCGCTCGTAAAAAATGAAAATATTTGAAATTGATCCGAATTGTAGCTTGATCAAATTGGATGAAGCAAGCCGTTGTCTCTCTTTCTCCAAAACAGATAGTTTTCCTCCTCAGCAGAAAAAAAATTTCATCACCACCTTTCACAAGAGAAGGTCCCTCCTGCGTCGGGATGACCTGGACGAGAAAATTACTGCAAAAAGATGTATTAGACGCTTTGAAAAGCTACCGGGAACCTGCTCCTGGAGGAGAAGTAAAGGCTCAAGCTACCGGCCTCTACGTAGTGCTGCGGTTCGGCCGTGCCCCACGCCCCGAAATGCTCCGGGACAGGCTCGCGACGGAGCGCACGGAAGGGTTTGAGCGAGGGGGCGTCCCAAAAAATTTACTTATGCTAAACATCCGCCTTTGAATTCCAAAACCACTGATTATAATGTAAAATGGGTGGAAAATCAAAAAGCCTCCTGAAAGGAAGCTTTTAAGGGTGGAAGATGGGGCTCGAACCCACGGCCTCTAGTGCCACAAACTAGCGCTCTAACCAACTGAGCTACAACCACCATTTTGGACTGCAAATGTAACAAGCAGTCAGAAATTATACAACAATAAGTCTCTATTTAATTTCAAAGTTCAACCTCCTGCCCTTAATGCTTTCATCGAACTTCCCTTCGGCATAGGCAAGATGACCAGAAACAATTGTGTGTGTCACTTTAGACCGGAAAACCTGTCCGGAAAAGGGCGACCATTTGCACTTGGATAAAATATTCTCCTCCCCTACCGTCCATGGGTCGTTCAGGTCGACCAAAGCCAAATCTGCAAAATACCCCTCTCTGACAAAACCTCTTTTTTTGATTCTAAAAAGTGTTGCCGGATGGTGGGCCATCTTCTCAACAATCTGCTCCAGGCCAATCTTTCCCTGGTGATGCAGCTCCAGCATGGCCACGATGCTATGCTGTACCAGAGGCCCACCGGATGGCGACTTAAAATAAGATTGCTTCTTTTCTTCCAGTGTGTGTGGCGCATGATCGGTGGCAATCACATCGATGGTATTGTTTTTAACAGCCTCTAATATAGCCTCCCTGTCCTGCCTGGTTTTAACGGCCGGGTTCCACTTGATCAAACTCCCTTTTGTTTCATAACTGGCATCGTCGAACCATAAATGATGAACACATGCCTCCGCGGTAATTTTCTTGTCCTTTAGCGGAATATGGTTGTCAAATAAGCTTAGCTCCTTTGCCGTAGAGATATGCAGCACATGCAGTCGGGTATTGTTTTTTCTGGCCAGCTCTACCGCCATTGATGAAGACTTATAACAGGCCTCTTCACTTCTGATAAGTGGATGGCATGCCACAGGTACATCCTCACCATATTTTTCCCGGTAACGTGCCAGGTTTTCCCGTATGGTCGTTTCATCCTCACAATGCGTGGCTATCAACATTTCGGTTTTGGAGAACAAGGCCTGCAGCGCCTCTTCGTTGTCGACCAACATGTTTCCTGTTGAAGATCCCATGAATACCTTGATCCCGCAAACGAGCTCAGCACTGGTTTTTAGCACCTCTTCAAGGTTGTCATTGGAGGCGCCCATATAAAAGGAGTAATTTCCCAATGAATTGGCAGCAGCAATGGCATATTTATCTTCCAGTAAGCTTTGTGTAAGTGTGTTAGGAACCGTATTGGGCATTTCCATAAAGCTGGTGACGCCGCCAGCTACTGCGGCCTTTGCTTCCGTATATATTTCTGCTTTATGGGTCAGGCCCGGTTCGCGGAAATGCACCTGGTCATCAATAGCGCCTGGCAAGAGGTGTTTCCCGGCGGCGTCAATGATCACATCGGCCGCGTTAGCAGAGAGATTGGATGCTATTTTCTCTATGAATCCATCTTTAATATAAACATCTGCAGTATATATGCTTCCTTCATTTACTATATTTGCATTCAGGATGAGAATTGACTTCATTTTAACCTATTTATTGACAATGGAACCGCAAGATAAAAAATGTAAGCCAAAGCATTTCCGATTGCGTGCGGAACATTCAATAAATTTTAAATCATCCAACATTCCATTTTCATAAGGGGAGCTTATATTGGCTTTCTGAGATCAATAAAAAAAGACCTGTTGATTCTTGCCGCATCTAGACACTTCCAGACCAATAAAATTCATTTATGGACACAACAATAACATTTGAAGACTTTAAGCTGAACAAGCAGCTTTTATCGGCCATAAAGGAAAGCGGATACGAAATACCAAGCCCCATACAGGCAAAGGCAATACCGTTAATTACAGCGGGGCACGATCTACTGGGCATCGCCCAAACCGGCACGGGGAAAACGGCGGCGTTTGTGCTTCCGCTACTGATGAAACTAAAGTATGCCCAAGGCTCCAACCCAAGGGCGATAATTCTGGCTCCAAGCCGGGAATTGGCCATGCAAATAGGTCAGAACATTGAATCTCTGGCGAAATATACAGATCTCAGACACGCTTGTCTATATGGAGGAACCGGAACGAAGCTGCAGGCAGAAGCGCTGGCCCAAGGAGTCGACCTGATCACTGCAACTCCGGGAAGATTGCTGGACCTGTACAAAACAGGAAATCTAATTCTCAAAGAAGTAAAGACGCTCATTCTGGACGAAGCCGATAAAATGATGGACATGGGTTTTATGCCGCAAATCAGGAATATATTAGAGATATTGCCTGTAAAAAGGCAAAACCTGCTTTTCTCTGCAACGATGCCTGAAAGGGTAGTAACGCTTTCGGAGGAATTTCTGGAATTCCCGGAGAAGGTTGAAATAGCACCACAGGCAAGTACCATAGAAACAGTAGACCAGTACTACTATAAAGTACCGAACTTCAGGACGAAGGTAAACCTTTTGCAGTATCTGCTTCTGGATGAAAGAGAATTCAATAAGGTTATCATATTTGCCAAAACGAAAGAAACTGCCAACAACATCTTCAAATTCATATCCAGAAAGGTGGAGGGCGAAGTGAGGGTTATCCACGGCAACAAGGATCAAAACGCGCGGATAAATGCGATGGATGCCTTCAAGAATGAGGAAATCCGGATATTGGTAGCCACAGACGTGGCCTCGCGGGGCATTGATGTATCACATGTGAGCCATGTTATCAACTTCGAAATACCGGTGGTATATGAAGATTATGTTCATAGGATTGGCAGAACGGGAAGGGCCAACAATACCGGGGTTGCCATATCATTTGTAAACGCGGCCGAAGAATACCACCTGCAAAAGATAGAAAAGCTGATACGGATGACGATTCCTGAGAAAGGCATTCCCATGGATGTAAAAATTGAAGCTACCGGTTTTGAAGAAAGCCAGGACATTGCCAGACTCATTGATTCTCAGCGGATAAAAGAGGATCCCACTTTTAAAGGAGCCTTTCATGAGAAGAAAAGAAAGAACGATTACAGCAGAAAAAAAGACAATACCAAAACGCAAAAACAAAAGAAGTCGGGAAAAATTTTTACAAGAAAGAAAGGAAAAAATTAATTAAGTGTTGCAACATCTAATTAACCTTTGTATATTTGTCTCTCCATAGCTGGTTGAAAAAGATCTTGAGGATACAGTTGGCGCTCGCCAACTGCCTCAAGATTCTTGATTTTAAGCCCTTTCTATTTTCAGATCAATTATTTCTTTGCGGATTATTCGGACTTCGGCAGCTTTGTGCTGGTGGTGGGAATAGTTAGAATTTCCGGTGATTCTTGCCTTTCCGGCCTTTGCTCTACAAAAGGATTTGCACACGCTTTAAACCTTGCCTTTCAATGTAAAAACGTTCCAAACATGCTGCCATTCGATGCAAAAAGGACTGCAAATCAATGGGTTTGGTAAAGCTAAAGTAGCAGGCAATTGGATATTCTAAATTGGAATATGGAATAAAAGCTATGAACAGCTAATACGTTGCTTCTTAATCGACAATATGCTGGCGACCTCAATCTCACCGCCCCATGGCCCTAAGTTAAGCATTTTATTGCCTCACCCTCGTTCCCTCTGCTAAAAGGAGAAGGATTAGTTGCTTTAACTTAACGACATTACCCACACGCCTCAATGCACCGGATAGACGAAAAAATGACTACTCCCCACGGGCATACCGCACAACCCTTCGCGAACCCCCTTCGTCGGTTTCGAACCGGGTTCTCATCCCTCACAA
>CAZWQB010000279.1:0-4196 GCA_964636035.1 uncultured Roseivirgaceae bacterium | reverse complement strand
GAATATAGCCTCTGTACATACCGGCGGTGTTGAAGGGCATGGATAGGTTTCCGCTTGCATCCAAAGCTATTACGCCGCCTTCTGCATTTATTTTAGCCAATTTTTCTAATACCACTTTCTCGGCAGCCTGGCTTACGGTCATTTGATTATATTTCATCAGGGCTGCGATATCGTAAGCGACCACTTCGCGGATGAAAAATTCTCCGTGGCCGGTGGCTGATACAGCACATGATCCATTATCAGCGTAAGTTCCCGCACCTATAATCGGGGAGTCACCTATCCTTCCATATTTTTTATTTGTCATGCCGCCGGTGGAGGTACCTGCAGCTAAATTACCAAATTGATCTAAGGCGACGGCCCCTACCGTGCCGAACTTCTCATCATTGGAGTTAGGGATTTGACCCTTCCCTTTATCTTCTATGCTGTGATCCAGCTTGATACTATCAGAGCCCCTGATCTTTTGAAGTTGTCTGAACCGCTCTTCTGAATAAAACCAATCAGGTGAAACTATCTCAACTCCCTGTGCTCTTGCGAAATCTTCAGCGCCTTTTCCGGCCATCATTACATGAGGGGATTTTTCCATTACAGCAAATGCTGCTTTAATAGGATTCTTGATGGTAGTGACCCCTGCCACGGCACCGGCTTTATGAGATTTCCCTTCCATGATCGACGCATCCAACTCATTTTTTCCCTCACTGGTGAAAACCGCCCCTTTGCCAGCATTGAAGAGAGGTGAATCTTCCAGAATGGTGATGGCAGTGATGACTGCTTCTGTACTGCTTCCACCCCTTACCAGCACTTCAAAGCCTGAGTTGAGTGCTTCACTAAGCTTTTCCTTGTAGGCAGCCTCTTTGGCCGGTGTTAATGCCGCGCGGGTTATGGTACCAGCTCCGCCATGGATAACCAGGGTAATCTTGTTTTTATCTACGCTTGCGTTTTGTGCCATTATATTGTTGTAGATGCTGAAAGACAGCGAGATGGCAATTAAAAATATTTTCATAAGGATCAATGCGCAATAATATAAAACTGAACTAAAATATATACCTAAAATGTTTGGAAAACGATTGCATATATTTGTGTAACTTTGCCAATTATATGTTACAAGATAGTTTTTCTTTTGAAAGCGATCAGCTATTTTAGCGACATTTATGCAATGCCATGTATGGACTGCCAAAAGGTGGTGATTTCTAATATAAACTTTAACACAATATCATGAGTCAGGAGGAAAAAAAACGATATTCGGAGGATGAATTGAAGGAGTTTGAAGAACTTATTTCTCAAAAACTAGATAAAGCCAGAACCGAACTCTCCTATATTAAAGAAACTTTAAGCAGGCGCAATGATAGCGGTACAGACACTACATCAGGCAATACCAAGGTGCTTGAGGATGGTGCGGATACAGCAGAAAAAGAAAACCTGAGCCAGCTTGCAGCCAGACAACAAAAATTTATCTCCCAGTTAGAAAACGCGCTTGTGCGGATAAAGAATGGTACTTATGGCGTTTGTGTTGACACCGGTAAGCTGATCCCGAAAGAGAGATTGCGAGCAGTACCACATACCATGCATTCTATTGAAGCTAAATTGAGTAAAAAGTAAGGCCCTGGATTTTTTACTCAACCATATTGAAGCCCTGATTTTTTGTTCTTCCAAACCTGTTAGTGTCGAAGAAATAAAAATTTGTTTGTCTGAGATGTTTGAAGCAGATGTTCCGCTGGAGGATATACAGAATGGAATTGAAAGCATCATGAGCAAGTATGAAGATGAACATTATTCCTTTCAGGTATATCATTTAGGGGGCGGCTATCAATTTTTGACGAAGCCGGCTTACCAGGCAAGTATAAGTATTTTTCTCAAACAACAATCTAAAAGAAGATTATCCACTTCAGCATTAGAGACGCTCTCGATTATTGCCTATAAGCAGCCTGTTACCAAACTGCAGGTAGAGCAAATCAGAGGTGTGAATTGCGATTATACCATTCAAAAACTTCTTGAAAAAGAATTGGTTGACATAAAAGGCAAAGCAGACAGTGTCGGGAGGCCACTGCTTTACGGAACCAGCGAGAAATTTATGGAGTATTTTGGAATTAATAAGCTTTCTGATTTGCCATCTCCAAAAGATTTCGCGCAGGAAGAAAATAGCATCGGCCAGCAGGACCAGGAAGATTGAGGTGAAGCCCGGAACAGGGTCGGCACCTAATATTATTCACCGTGCACTCGCTCTGTGGTGAATACACGCAGTTAATCACACTATTCCAAACCAGTCAATACAGTAGCGATACTGAATTAAAATGAACAAAAGTAGAAAACCTCAAAAACCAGGCAGCTTTAAAACCAAAGCTGACGAGAAAAAATCTTCTTCTATCAATAAAGCATCTGACTTTTCTTCTGAAAGAAAAAACAGGTCGGACGCTGACACGAACAGAAAGAAAAAAGCCTATCCAAAGCAGTCTCCGAAAGGGGCGATCTCGCCTCCTGAATACAAACTAAAAAAAGAGAAATCTTTTCAAAAACCCCTGAAGACAAATGCAGAAGAATCGGAGGAGAACAAAAACAGTGAGCTGATCAGATTGAATAAGTTCATTTCCAACGCCGGAGTGTGCTCCAGGAGGGAAGCAGATAAGCTCATAGAGGCGGGCGAAATAACCGTCAACGGGAAAGTTATCACCGAATTGGGCTATAAGGTCAACAAGGGAGACAGCGTGAAACATAACAATAAAGTGTTGAAGCGGGAGAAGATGGTTTATGTACTCCTGAACAAACCAAAAGATTTCATAACAACTACCAGTGATCCTGAAGACCGGCGAACGGTGATGCAGTTAGTGGCCAATGCATGCGAAGAAAGGATTTATCCGGTAGGAAGGTTAGACAGAAATACAACAGGACTCATTTTGCTGACGAATGATGGAGATTTGGCAAAGAAACTTTCGCATCCTTCCCACATGGTGAAGAAGTTATACCAGGTGGACGTCGACAAGCCTGTAACGGATGAAGATTTTCTGAAAATCCAGGCAGGTGTTACCCTTGAAGATGGTGTAGCCAAGGTGGACGAATTGGCCTTTGTGACTCCCGATAACAAAAGCCTGGGTTTAGAGATACATATAGGAAGAAACAGAATTGTTAGAAGAATATTTGAAAGTTTGGGTTATGAGGTTGTAAAACTTGACAGGGTGATGTACGCCGGACTCACTAAGTTGGATCTGCCGCGCGGAAACTGGCGGTACCTGACCGAGAAAGAAGTAAGGAAGCTGAAATATATGAAATAATTTATTTTTTAAGCTTTTGAGCCGGGAGTGTATTTCAAAGTACCTAAAGGTTTAATAATTTTAAGGTTCTTTGCTCAATTTAAATAATTAGTCGATGTCAGAAAGTTTACCAGGTGAGAAGGATTTTGAAGAGATTAGGCCCTATACTGATCAGGAAGTAGGAGACATTCTGAATATTCTCCTGGATGACTCGGAATTCATACATGCAGCGCAATATGTTTTTCCTGAATGGAATAGAAATCAGCTATACGAAAGCCTTAAGGGGATAAAAACGGTAAAAGAATTTCAAAAATTCCTCATGTATCCTGCCGTTCATCGGATAACAGACAGCACTTTTTCGGGGCTATCGCGTTCCGGATTTGATGGTTTGGTTAAGAAGAAACCTTATCTGTTTATTTCTAATCACAGGGATATTATACTCGACTCTGCCATATTAAATGTGATGCTTTTTGAAGCGGGTTTGGACACCTGTGAGGTAGCGATAGGAAGTAATCTGCTCATAAAGCCCTGGCTTACGCACCTGGTAAAGCTAAATAAGAACTTTATTGTACACCGTGATATTCCTCCAAAAAAGCTTTACGCTTACTCACTCCGGCTTTCCACCTATATTCGCAATGCCATCACCAATAAAAATAGTTCTGTTTGGATAGCGCAGAAGGAAGGTCGCACTAAAGATGGAAATGATGTAACGCAGGCGGGCTTGCTTAAAATGTTGTCGCTAAGCAAGAAAGAAGACATAATCAATGACTTTAAGCAATTGAATATAGTTCCTATGGCACTTTCTTATGAGTATGAGCCATGTGATGATCTCAAAGCCAGGGAATTGGTAGTCAAAGCCCAAACCGGAACCTACAAAAAAGCTCCGAATGAAGACGCGAAAAGTATGCTTGCAGGAATTACGGCAAATAAGGGCAGATTCCACATTGCCATGGG
>CAZWQB010000278.1:0-4199 GCA_964636035.1 uncultured Roseivirgaceae bacterium | reverse complement strand
ATTGCTTCACACGGGCAAACCGTTTTTCATGCGCCGGCTTTTTTGCAAAAGGAACCGCAAATAAACGCCACCCTTCAAATAGGCGATGGGGATCACGTGGCAGTTACAACCAGAATCATCACCATCAGTGACTTCCGGCAAAAGCACATCGCCGGTGGGGGAGAAGGAGCACCCCTGGCAGTGTATGGCGATTTTCTGCTGCTAGCGCACAAGTTAAAAAACAGGATATTGTTGAACATTGGCGGAATTGCGAATTTTACTTTTCTTCCAAAAGGTCGTGATCCCCTTAAGGTTTTTGTTACGGATTCCGGACCAGGAAATACATTGTTGGATCAGGTTGTGAGAAAATATTTACCTGGCGAATATTATGATAAAGATGCAAAACGCGGTCTGGCGGGGACTGTCAATGCGGCTCTCCTTGAGCAACTCAAAGCAGATCCCTTTTTTCAAATGCCATTTCCAAAAACCACCGGGCCTGAGCTGTTCAATCTTTCCTATTTGGAAAAAGCCCAGGCAATTTCGGGAACAGCGTCACTTTCCCTGGAAGATTTGATCGCTACCCTCACCAGGTTCAGCGCCGAAACCATAGCAGAAGCAATTCAGCAGGCGAGCAGCGGTAGCAAAATGGAACTTTACCTTAGCGGGGGCGGTGCACATAATCCACTGCTCGTAAAGTGGATCAGGGAATTATTGCAGCTTAAAAAAGTGAGAAGCACTTCGGAATTGGGAGTTGATGGTGATGCAAAAGAAGCCATACTCTTTGCCGTTCTGGCAAACGAAGCCCTAATGGGAGGAAAAGTTGATTTTGGAAACCGTGCGAAAATTCCTTCGGTAAGCATGGGGAAAATTTCTTTTCCGGGGTAAGGGAAATATGCCAATTCTAATTCCGGATGGTGCTTACTCATCCAAATGTGCTACAATTTCTTGAGCATTCGTTTAATTTTGAATTCGGAATTGTATATCTTCCGTGTTATAAAAATCCAATCATAAATGTTTATCAAACAGTTTTATAATGATCGCAGTTCATGCAAACTGCACCACCTGTTTTTTACCACTTTCGCCTTAGGCCTGGCAGTTTTTCTAAATTCTGGCTGTCAATCCAAAACGGAGTCTGCAGAAAAAGAAGAAGACATCAGCTATGCTGAAATGCCGGATTCCCTGAAAAGGCTGCCGGAAAATGCACTGAAAGGGCTGAAAGTGGCAAAAGGATTGGAAGTACAGTTATTTGCTTCCGAACCCACTATTACCAATCCCACCAACATCGACATAGACCACAAGGGTAGGGTTTGGGTATGCGAGGCGTACAACTACCGCCCCGAAATTACCGGCAATGAAACTGAGGAAAAGGGCGATCGCATTGTGATACTTGAAGATACAGATGGAGACGGAAAAAGCGATAAATCTACGGTTTTTTACCAGGGACCTGAACTCAATGCGCCTTTGGGAATTTGGGTGATGGGCAACCGCGCAATCGTTTCCCAAAGTCCATACGTGTGGTTGTTTACGGATACAAACGGTGACGACAAGGCAGATAAAAAGGAAATTATTTTTCAGGGGATTGAAGGAGAACAACATGATCACGGCATGCATGCTTTCGTATTTGGCCCTGATGGTAAGTTCTATTTTAACTTTGGGAACGAGGCAAAGCAGATGTTAGATGCGGAAGGCAATTATATTAAAGACATCAATGGAAAGGAGATAAGGCCTGAAGATTACAAGCAAGGGATGATTTTTCGGACTGATCAGAACTTTAAAAATATAGAAATAATGGCCGGTAACTTCCGGAATAATTATGAAGTAGCGGTAGATTCTTACGGCTCCATGTGGCAATCTGATAATGATGATGACGGGAACCAGGCCACGAGGATCAATTTTGTGATGGACTATGGGAATTATGGCTATACCGACGAAATGACGGGTGCAGGCTGGCAGGCAAACCGTACGAATAAGGAAGCGGAAATCCCGCAACAGCATTGGCATCTGAATGACCCCGGCGTAGTGCCGAATGTGCTGATCACGGGAGCCGGTTCCCCTACTGGTATAGTGGTATACGAAGGCAGGTTGCTTCCTAAGGTTTATTGGAATCAAATGATCCATACGGATGCAGGCACCAACGTGGTACGCGCCTACCCGGTGGCAAAAGTTGGAGCAGGGTATAAAGCCACTATAAAACCAATTCTGGAAGGTATTGAAGATCAATGGTTCAGACCTTCTGATGTCTGTGTAGCGCCTGATGGCTCTTTGATGGTGGCAGATTGGTATGATCCGGGCGTAGGGGGACATCAGGTAGGTGATTTGAACAGAGGAAGGATTTACAGAATTGCGCCTCCGGATTCACCGTATAGCGTTGCGAAGCATGATCTGAATTCAATTGAAGGGGCAATAGAAGGACTGCAAAATCCCAATCTTTCCACCCGCTACCTGGCCTGGCAAACTTTAAATAAAAAAGGCAGTGAAGCAGAGAAAAGCTTGTTTGATTTATATAAAAATCACGAAGACCCTGTAATTCAGGCAAGGGCTCTATGGCTGCTTACATCAATTGAGGGCAAGGGGGAGGAGTACGTATCGCTGGCTTTGAAAAACGAAAACCCTGATTTGAGAATTGTGGGGTTAAGGGCAGCCAGACAGCTCAGACTTGATTTAGTGCCCGTTATCTCCCAACTTTTGGATGAGCCTAACAAACATGTGTTACGGGAGTGCGCCATCGCATTAAGGCACCTGAAATCCCCGGCGGCACCCGCTCTATGGACCAACCTTGCCTTGAAACATGATGGTGAAGATAGGTGGTACCTGGAGGCACTGGGCATAGGTGCCGACCAACAATGGGATAGCTATTTTGCCGAGTGGACGAAACGGGCAGGCGAAAATATCCTGAAAGACCCGGCGAATGTGGACATTATCTGGAGGGCCAGAACGGGAGCTGCTGTGCCCTATCTGGCGAAATTGGCTTCGGATTCAAATGTTGAATTAAAAGACAGGCTAAGGTATTTCAGGGCCTTCGATTTCAATCCTGACGGTGAAGGCAAGTCTGCTGCTCTGGTAGCGATGCTTAAAGGAAGTGCCAAAGATCAGGTAGAAATTGACAAGCTAGTACTTTCGCATTTACATCCTGATTTTATACGTACTTCTCCGCTGGCAATGAACGCGCTTAAAAAGGCACTGGATGAGGTAGAAGGCACGCCGGAATTTGTGGAGATGGTTGCCAGGTATGCTTTGACAGAAGAAAATACCCGCCTTTTACAATTGGCCGTGAAAGAAGGAGACAGTAACCTGGGCCGGAATGCAGCAAGAACCCTGTTGCAGCAAAATGGGGAAGCACTGGTAAGAAAAACATTGAACGGCGAAGATGAAGCTACGACTATCCATATGTTGGAGGCGCTGCGCGGTATTGGCAATAAAGAATCCTTGAACTTGATTGAGGAAGTTGTCTTCAATGATAAAGCGTCTATCCACGTTCGAAGGGAAGCCGCACGGGTACTTGGCGGTAGCTGGGACGGCGAAGAAAAGGTGTTGGCGCTACTAAAGGCAGATAAAATTCCTGAAGCGCTGAAAGCCTCGGTGGTAACGGGCGTGAGCAATGCCTGGCGCAGAAATGTAAGAACCGAAGCCGCTTCCTATCTCGACAAGGCAGATGCAACGGCAGGCAGAACACCGCTGCCTCCCATGCAGGAGCTCATGGCGATGGAAGGAGATCCTGGCAGAGGAAAAACGGTTTTTGAAGCCAGTTGTCAGAGTTGCCATCAGGTAGACGGAAAAGGGGTAGACTTTGGACCCAAGCTTTCAGAAATAGGCAGCAAATTGCCCAGGGAGGCTCAGTTTGTTTCTATCCTCCATCCCGACGCGGGCATAAGCTTTGGCTACGAAGGCTATATTGTCAAAATGAAAGATGGCAGCACCAACGTAGGAATTATAGCCAGCAAAACAGAAACAGACCTGGACTTAAAAACGCCAGGTGGCAACGTGTTGAAGCTGAAGTTAAACGAGGTAGCCTCGCAGGAAAGACTGGAAAATTCACTGATGCCAGCGGGCTTGGAAAACGCCATGACTGCCGAGGAACTCGTCGATCTGGTAGCCTATCTGATGAGCTTGAAGAAGGTAAGCTGAGCGGGAGATTCCGGTGATGGGATGGGTCGTAGCATTTTACTACGACCATATTACCAGAGCCTCTCGCTCACACTGGTCGTAGCGTCTTCACTTTG
>CAZWQB010000277.1:2298-4235 GCA_964636035.1 uncultured Roseivirgaceae bacterium | reverse complement strand
CCTCTGGAAGCAGAAGGTACATTATCAATTTCCGGCTCGCAAGCTATTAATGCAAAGCCACAAAGCAGAGAAAATATTTTAATATAATTTAAGCGCATATGTATTCAGAATTAAAATTTGTAAGACAATGAAATACCAGGTATGAAGGCATTTAACTTGTATTTGCCGGGAAGTACATCCTGAGAGCCTGCTGTTCCTGTTGCAGGATTAGGATTTACCAATGTGCCGGCAGCTTCAGCCTCGGCCACGGTTTGCTCTCTTTCCATGCCATGTATATAAAGGAACGAAAGATCTACTCCAAAGCGATCGCTGACATTATAGCCGAGTCCGGCAGTTAACCCGAGTCGATCAGAGTCTGGAGTTTCCGGGGTCATGTATCCTTCCTGAACAGGGGTTTGGTCATAATAGATACCGGCACGTACGGCCAGATCTGTTGTTGCCATGTATTCACCACCCAATCTGAATACCCAGGCGTCTTCATAATTTCGGGGCGAGGAAGAGCTTCTTGAGCCGTTTACTTCGCCATTGAAATCAAAGGTCAGGGATTCGTATGCACTCCAGCCTACTACACTTACTTCTGCTGATACGGTTAGCCTGTCGCTGGGCATATAGGCGGCGCCCAATGTGGTGTTTGAAGGCAATGGCAATTTGGCATCGAATTTATCAGCCTGAAACTGGCCCATGGCCGCTGCAGGGATATTGTGGAAAATGGCATCGCCGCCTTCCACCTTAGCATCTACTTTTGATCTGTAGTTAAAGCCCAGAGTCAACTTATCTGTAGGCATGAAATATACACCTAAATTGTATCCGTAACCGTTTGCGCTGCCGTCTAACTCAAGACTGGATTGGCCTTGTGCGGAAGCAATCGGCAGGCTTCTTTGTAAATTTACACTTCCAAACATATACACAAATCCGGCCCCAATGCTCAATTTATCATTGATTCTATAACTGATGGTGGGCTGTACAAAAATTGCCTGAAGGGTAATTTCGTCCAGTAATTGCTCGCCTCTCCAGCCTTCTTCCCAATCTACCTGTGACCCATAAGGAGTATATACGCCCAAACCAAATTTCAAATTGCTGTCCTCAGCACCGAATGCTCCATATAAATGGAAAGGCGTTCCCATCGGATTGTCAGTTTTGGACGTGTACGTGCTGTTTTCTAAGTCGGATGCATAGTAGCTGTTGTTTGCGAAGATGCCACTTACACCCACTGAAACTCCGTTTTCTTTCATCATGCTGATGGCACCGGGATTAAAAAAGATGCTGGAAGCTGCGGGTCGGAGTCCAACCCCAACGTTTCCCATGGCTGTTTCGCGGTTTCCCTGCAATAACACCTGAAATCCGGAAGCCACTGCGCTTCCACCCATCAGTGTGGCAGCAAGTAAGGTAAAAATCTTTTTTTTCATAATTAAAATTTAATTGTCCGTAATTGTTTGAGTATATAATTGCTGAATCTGATGCTCGTTTACACCTATAAAAGGCTTTTGTCATGCTAATGTTTTAAAAAAATGGCGCATCACGCCAGTCTTCGGGATCGCAAAGCCAACGGCTAGTGTTGCGCGATGACTGTAGCGTCATAATTTTTCAGTCATGCCTTGGCGAACAGGCTAAACTTTGCAATCATCCAGGCGCTTTAGCCCCAGGTTTTCTATCTTATAAACATTACATACGTTTGCACAGCCATTCAAAACCAGATTATCCAAAATATAGTATGCATGCATAACGTTTGTAAGGTAGTGCTTTTTCTATGAATTCGAAAAACTTTTGTCATGAAATAGCATCGAATAATGGAGAATTTTTAGTGACGGTTGCCTTAATGCGCACATGATGAAGCACTTCGATTGGAGTGACAGGGTCTCTTTGTTCAACCACGTTGTGGTTGGTCCTGGGATATTTTATCTTCTCCCGCTATCGCGGGCTATGCATGTTCAAGCCCG
>CAZWQB010000277.1:0-2198 GCA_964636035.1 uncultured Roseivirgaceae bacterium | reverse complement strand
AACCCCAAAGGGGTTGAACATGAAATTGTGCGCTTCAACGAACGTGAAAGGTTTGACGGTATCAGCAAATGACGCTCTGCAATGGTATCAAAATGAGATGTCATCGCTGAATTAATTTGTTTTCGCCGCTCTTACACAGAAAGGTTCTGAAATTTAATACTACCAGAACGACTGCGACGAAGTGCTGACCGTGCCACACCCCGAAAAGCTTATGCTTCGGGGGAGGCGCCGCGCCGGTGTGCACGGAAGGGTTTGTGGGTGGGGCGTCCCAAAAAATAGTGAAGCGATGACATCGCTCTTTTCCTGCTGCCCTAACGCAAAAAGCATCAGGTTCTGCATATCAAAAAGAGATGTCACCGCTGGGTTAACAAACGAGGTGTACACTCGCTGCTTTAATTTGTACTAACTCAACCGGCTACGGCTTTCTGCTCAGCTTCGATCCACAGGTCCACCTGGCGCTCTAAAATTTCGAGGGGCATGGCACCGCCTCCCAGGATCACGTCATGAAAAGCTTTGATATCGAACTTGTCGCCCAATGTAGTTTCTGCCCGCTCGCGCAGCTCCTGAATTTTGAGCATGCCGATTTTGTATGCGGTCGCCTGGCCGGGCATCACCATGTAACGCTGCACCTCAGCTACTATAGCCCCTTCGCTGATGGATGAGTTGTCTTTAAAGTATTGGATAGCATCTTCTTCTGTCCAGCCTTTGGTATGTAGGCCTGTGTCGACCACCAGTCGAATGGCTCGCCAGATTTCGTTGACCAGCCTTCCAAAATCATAATAAGGATTTTCATAACCACCCATTTCTTTGGCCAAAAGCTCGGAGTACAAAGCCCAGCCTTCTGCATAGGCCGTGAAATTTTGCTGGGTTCTGAATTTTGGGACAGACTCCAACTCCTGGGCAATTGAAATTTGCATGTGGTGCCCGGGGTTTCCTTCATGATAGGCCACGCCTTCCATGGTCGTTTTGGGCATCGCGTTCATGTCAGACAAGTGCACGTAATAAGTACCCGGTCTGGATCCGTCGGGTGTGCCTGGAAAATAATGTTGTGGTGCACCATCCTGCTCCCGGAAGGCTTCTACCCGTTTTACAACAAGATCGGCTTTAGGAAGAATGCCGAAAAATTCAGGTAGTTTTTTGTTAATGGCATCCAGATAGGCTGTAGATTCATCAAGGTAAGCTTGTCTTCCTTCGTCTGTGTTCGGGAAAAAGAACTGAGGATCCGTGTTGATGAACTTAAAGAACTCAGTCAAAGTACCTTCGAATCCGACCTGATCTTTGATGGCCAGCATTTCCTCTTTTATTCTTGCTACTTCTTTTAATCCGATTTCGTGCACTTCTTCTGCGGTAAGGCTGGTGGTAGTAGATGCTTTCAGCCGGTAGTTATAAAAAGCATCACCCTGCGGATGTCTCGAAACGCCGGTCGGAGCTTCTTCTGCTTTGGTGATTGCTGCTTCCAGCCAGCTTAAGAGATTATCATACGCAGGCTTGAAATGTTGCACAAGCGCCACTTCAGTGCTGTCCCGCAGCGACTGTGCCTGTTGGGCGTCGATTTTTCCTGCTGCTAAGAGTGTATCTATTTCGGTGGTCATGTCATTCCAAAGCGGAGAGCCATGTTCAGTCTCAGCAAAAGGTTTCCCATCAATTAAAGCTTTGGTCTGGGTAATTACCGTTTCGAACGTGAACTTCGGAGGAAGCACACCTGCATCAGATTGTGCTTTTGCCCGGTCAACAAGCTGGTTCATCGCCCTGCCTGATTCTCTAATTCTGGAGATGTATGCCTGCATGTCCTCAAGGCTGTCTACCTTGTGAAAATTGATGAGGATATTGGGCAATTGGGTATGCATACCGCGCATCTGATCGAATACATAATCCAGTTGCCTGTATTTCTTTGCCTCCTTCAATTGCTCGTACTGGTAGACCCATAAATCGTAAGAAGCCTTTTCATCCGTACTTAAATCGTCGTAATTATACTGCGCTTTCAGCTCATCCACAGTAGCTTCGTACCATGCCAGTTGCTCATCTTCGGCAGCCTCGCTCAGATCATCTATTTTGCCATAGTGATCTTTTCTACCCTGGTAGGTAAGTTGCAGTGGACTGGTTTGCAGGAGTTCTTCGTATTTGATATCGAACCACTGATTCAATGATTGGGTTTCGCTTCCGGTGCTTTCCGGGGTGGAACCCTCGGAACAGGAAGT
>CAZWQB010000276.1:0-4237 GCA_964636035.1 uncultured Roseivirgaceae bacterium | reverse complement strand
AAAGCATCCAGTTTTCCATTTTGAGAAATGGAAGTAGTAAGAAATACACTCTTTGCGGTCTGCTTGATGATGGTTTGGGCTTCCATGTTCAGTAGCTCGAGCGCCTGCTTCATGCCCTCTTCAGTACGTACATTAATTCCGGCTTTCTTTATCAGTCTGTTTCTGGATAAGCGACTCCTTAAAACAGTATGGTATTGTGCTTCCTCTTCAAAGTTGTCAGGGAAAGTTACCGACTTGGGCAATCTGGCAATTAAGACAAAGGGAATGAGCAACAAAAGAAATATGGTAACGCTGATAAAACCGGTCACCAACCATGCCAGGGTTACATTGATTGTCGTGAGGTTGGCATGAAAAGCGATGATTTGATTGACAGCGAACAAAATGAAGCCCAGTATAAACGCCAGTGAAATAAATATTCCTATTTTCTTGATTGTCTTCATATGCTTTATATTAGACAGTGAAAATAGGCAAAAGGTTGCTAAAAAGTATTTCCATAAAAGCCAAAGCCTTTGAATAAAACTCGGAGTTACTTATTTTTCTGCTCATAAAATTCAATATGAATTATCTTTCAAAACAGGATCTGGAAAAATTTTTCCAGAGAAAAAACAACAGGTATGTCAATACCGTCGGCATGGAAATAGGACGGAACAAGAAAAATGGTATATGGACATATTTTGTTCACAGAACGCATGATCAGGGTCCATGGGAAGTTGCCATTGCTACCGAATCTGACGATTTGGAGTCGTTTACGACGGGGTTTAAACTGCAATCTTTTCAGAGCTCGACAAGCTCGATTATACAAGTTCCTGGATGCGCTATTTGAATGGGGAGGCAGAAATTATTATCACGCCTTCAGAGTTGGAAATTCCGTTTACTTTCAGAATTCACAATTTCAAAACAATTATATTTAGTTTAGAGAAGCACTTTTATGATGAAGTGGGGAAACATTTGATAATGCCTGAAGATTTTGAAAAATATTTTCACCAGAACCAAAAGCTCCATAATAAGATTTATGGTGTAAACTTTTAATTTAGCTCCATTCATTAGCTTCTGCTCCAGGTGTTTAACGCCTGAAGCCGTACCGGCACGCCTCAAATTCCTCCCCGGTTTTTTTATATTTTCTAACCTAAAAAGGTATGAATTCCGGTTGTTACGGGTGTTTGATAACACAGTCGGTTTTCGTTCCTGAAAATATGGCGTGCATTGTGTTCTTTGTGAAAATTGCGCTCCTGATTCTATAGCGGTGAAAACATTGAAATTTTCGCTTCAAATGTATTCAGTTGAATTACTCGTTACAGGCAATTGTAGACATAAATGAGTAGGGTAATCAGTCAAGTCCAATTTTTCCAACCAATCCGGTAAAGACAAAAGATCCCTTCAGAAACTGGAATCATTTATGCAGAATTTACTATTCAAATTTCTAACTTTGATTCATGGAGCGCATCTACCAACTTAACATCGAACTAAAGGAAAGTCAGCCAAAAATCTGGCGACGAATTCAGGTTTCAGGTGAAACAACATTTTCTGAACTTCATGACATCATCCAACTTACAATGGGTTGGGGGCATGATCACATGTATGAGTTCATGCTTAAAAAAACCAGAATTTTCGATTTTGAGGAGGTGTTTGACGATGGCACGAATCCTCTGGAAAGAGATAGTAACGATACTTTCCTGGATGAAGTAGTGCCACGCGTAAAAACAAAATTCACCTATATCTATGATTTTGGAGACAACTGGGAGCACCAGATTGAAGTTGAAAAAATTTTCCCGCCAGAAGAAGGAATGACCTATCCAATTTGTCTTGAAGGGGAACGGGCTTGTCCTCCCGAAGATAGTGGAGGCATCTGGGGGTATCAGCACAAACTGGAGGTATTGGCGGATGAAAGTCATCCGGACTATAATGATGTTCTTGATTGGATCGGTGAAGACTGGGATCCCGAGCTTTCTAACCTTGAGCACGTCAATGTATTGTTGAAGAATTACACGGAACAGTGGGAAGATATTTACGATGAAACAGAAGAAATACTTGAGGGTTTAGAAGAAGATGCAGATTTTGACGAGATGGAAGATAGTTTCTCCGACTATGGTGAGAATTATACTTACCGTGATTTGAAGAAATTCGCCAGCCCCGAAGATGTGCTTAAAGACGAACATGAGCGGTCAAATATGAAGGATTGGCTAGAAGCTGCGTTGGAGGAAGATAAATCACTGGAAAACCTGGCTTATCAGCGGTTACGGAATTCAGGCTATGATGATCAGCGCGCTAAAAACCTAATCATGGAAGCCTTATCTATCGAATGGTTTTACGATCTTAAATATGGAACCGACCATTTGCAAGATCGTTATCAGCTCAATCTCCAACGTCTTCCGGAAATCCCGCAAGAACTACCCCGACTGGAAGATGCGTTGGCTGTGCTTGACAATTCTGAGAAAGGTATCCCTTATACAGCGATTGAATACCTGCAAAACAACCATTCGGATGCGGCTACTTCAGCCATCTCGCAGGCATTGAGAAACCATTCTGATCACCAGTATTGCTGGGCAGATTGCACCTTTGCTCCATTTTGGTATGCACTTGCCGCAGAAGGTCATATTAATAAAGAATTGATTGATCCTGTCATCGAGCTTTACGAGGATGATACCTATAAATCCGAATGGCTGAACGACCAGGGGCAGTACCTGATTGGGAAACTAGCGCAGAAGTACCCCGACCTAACAGCCGGGAAGGTACTTGAAGCGATGGAAAAAGATGCTGAGGAAAGCACAAAAAACCACATATACTACTTGTTTGATGCCTTTTATTTTTGTGATATAGCAAAGTACAAAGCTCGTTTGCTCGCACTACTTGAGCGTGATGAAATTTCCTGGTTTGATATGTTGGTTGGCACGTTTGCAGATTTTCAAATAACAGAAGGACTCCCGGTATTAAAAAGGAAATTAGAAAAGCTAAAAGCTAATCCTGATAAAGATATACGCTCTCAGCATTCTATAATAGAAATAGAGGAAGCAATAAGCATCCTTGAGGGCAAGCTATTAGTGGATCCGGAAAGTATAAAACCACTCAGTTTAAAACGGGAAACTTCCTGGAAAGATAGTCTAAAAAATGATGAAAGGTATTTCTATGAAAACCAAGGCCCTACTGATGATTTCAGTCTCGCAAATCTTCTTGACCAGTTTCCTGCAGGCTCAAAAAAAATGTCGCTATTTTCTAATTCGAAACCGCTCATTAAAGAGAAAACACCCGAAAGAAATGATCCCTGTCATTGTGGAAGTGGTAAAAAGTACAAGAAATGCTGTATGGATAAGGATGGATAGTTTTGCTGAGGTATCCATACGCACGTACAGTTTCCCCGTCCATTGGGAGGGTTTTATGCAATGAGGTGTCTGACGGCTTGCAGCCGTACTGACACCAAACACTGGTACGAGCTTAATGGGGCCTGTAGTTGTTTACTATACCGAATAACTCGAACAGTTTAGTTCCAAAAAAAGGAGAACTACCGAAATTGTCCTCCCCTTTTCCTTTTGCAGTTTTCGTCCTACAATTTCACATCTGCTACAGAAATTGCCATTGGAACTCCCAATCGAACTGCAGCATATTCTTCTTTCCCGATACTGTAATAGTCCTTTCCGAACATCTCATGGGCTCTTTCGTTGTAAATTTGATTGAAGCCAGACTGCACATATACCAGGTTTACCAGATACTTGCCATAGACATCTGCATCGTCAAAAGTAGCACTCACAACATAATCCGAAGATTGCTTTGCCATGTGGCTTTTTACAAAATCATATACCTTCTTTTGATTGGCAACACCCGCGGTTCCGCCCAGGTCGATTTTAAAAACATCGAGTCCGGCGGCAGACAATTCATCATCAGGCAGCCACTCCTCCCCTGTTGCATTATTAGGAGATGGTGGCAATAAAAGTGGAACGTCTATGTTTTTCCCATCCGCTGTTTTACCCCGGTAAATGAGTTTCCGCTTATCAGCTTTTCTAAGTTCCATTTGGACCTCTCTCACAAAAGCCATCTTCCCTCAATATTCGCAAACAAATCGAGTTACTTAGGGTCTGAAGTTTTAGCCGGAATCGGCGAAAATTTCAGACCTCTTAGGTTTAGTGGCTTTGTTCCGACTGCTATTAATTCCACACCTTTCTCAATCCCAATTCTCCCCAACCAAAATATCCTCCCCCGACCTTTTCAACAAAGCAACTTCGGACTTTTAAACAAAGTAAGCAGG
>CAZWQB010000275.1:3030-4251 GCA_964636035.1 uncultured Roseivirgaceae bacterium | reverse complement strand
TCTGATACTAGTAAGTAATGCGGCAATCCCCTAGTCGCTAACCGCTGCACTACTTTCATTGCGCGCACTGCCTTTGTCAAAGGGATCGCGATGACGATCCTAAAAAGCCAACAGCCAACCACTGCATAATTTTTTTTATATCAAAGTTTAATTATTTTGCAGACTGCTTTAATCCTCCCTTGAGGCTAATTCTAAACTTATCTCCAATCTACTAAACCCAATTAGTTCATGACAAAGAATGATAGACGTACCGCAATTAAAAAAATAGCCTCCGGAATAGCAGGCTACGGACTGGTAATGGTTTCGCCGGGAATTTTCACTTTCTGCTCTTCCAAGAACACGAACGAACAAGCCGCAGAAAACAGCAGACTAAAAAAAGGAAGCTCTTCGGAATCCTTTTTTAAGATTTCATTGGCACAATGGTCGCTACATAAGACGCTGTTTGCCGGGAAAATGACTAATTTAGAATTCCCAGCTTTTGCAAAAAATGAGTTGGGGATAGAAGCGGTAGAGTATGTAAACCAGTTTTTTAAAGACAAAGCAACTGATCACGCTTACTTAAAAGACCTAAATCAACGGGCCAAAGACGCTGGTGTGGAAAACGTATTGATAATGGTTGATGGTGAAGGCAATCTTGGCAACCTATCAGACGCAGAAAGATTAAAGGCAGTAGAAAACCACTACAAATGGATAGAGGCTGCGAAATTCCTTGGCTGCCATTCTATCAGGGTAAATGCAGCGGGTGATGGAACTCCAGAAGAGGTACAGAAAGCGGCAGTAGATGGTCTGGGAAAGCTATCAGAATTTGGGGTGCAACACAATATCAATGTAATAGTAGAAAACCACGGCGGATCCTCCTCCAATGGAGAGTGGCTTTCAACCTTAATAAGCCAGGTAAATATGGACAACTGCGGTACCTTACCAGATTTTGGCAACTTCTGTATAGCGCACGGTGATAGCGGATGCACCAATGAATATGACCGCTACAAAGGCGTGACGGAACTTATGCCTTATGCAAAAGGGGTAAGCGCTAAATCCCACGATTTTGATGATCAGGGAAATGAAATCCACACTGACTACAAAAAGATGCTTCAGATTGTAAAAGATGCCGGCTACAAGGGATATGTGGGCATTGAGTATGAAGGCAGCAAATTGGGAGAAATAGAGGGTATTAAAGCTACCAAAGCACTTTTGGAAAGAGTTGGCGCTGAACTTTCCTGA
>CAZWQB010000275.1:0-2930 GCA_964636035.1 uncultured Roseivirgaceae bacterium | reverse complement strand
ATTAAGAGAATATTGCAATCGAATGCAACCAATTTCAATGTTTAATTTTTTTTCAAACATCATTAATGCTGCCAGGGGAATTACTGCCAATCGGAAAGAAAGGAATATTGCAATCCTCCTTTTAATGGAAGTGATCCTGGGCCTGCTCATTGCTGGTTCAATCATTTTATTAGTAAGTATCTTTTTTTAAAACTATTAACAACTAAAAGCAAACGTATGAAAAGTAATCTACTCGTCAAGGTAGGGCATGCTAAGAAAAAGTTCTCGTTAGTAGTTTTGTTTTGTGCATTAATGGCCAGCCCATTATTTGTAAATGCCCAATCCAGAACTATTGAAGGAACGGTTAGCTCCATGCTCGATGGTACTCCCTTACCCGGAGTGAACGTAATTATTAAAGGTTCTACATCTGGTACCGTTACTGATATAGATGGTAATTATACCATCTCTGCAAACGATACAGATGTCCTGGTGTTTTCTTTTGTAGGTTTTGCAACAGAAGAAGTAGCAGTTTCCAATATCGGCGGCGACAATTTTGATATTGCCCTTGCAGAAGACATTGAAGCTTTGGGTGAAGTAGTAGTTGTGGGCTATGGAACACAAAGGAAAAGTGATTTAACCGGGTCTGTTGCGCAGATAAGTGCCGAAGAGGTGAATAATCTTGCTTCCCAGGATATCAATCAAAACCTGCAGGGACGCGTACCGGGCTTGCAGATTATTTCCAATTCAGGTAATCCTGCCGAAGGAGCTACCGTCCGGATTCGTGGAATGGGTACCATCAACAACTCAGATCCATTATATGTAGTGGATGGTTTTCAAACCAACGACATCAGCTGGCTGGTTCCAAACGATATCCAGTCTATCGAGGTGCTGAAAGACGCTTCAGCCACAGCGATCTATGGTTCAAGAGGTGCTAACGGAGTAATTCTTGTGACAACCAAAGATGGTTCCAAAGGCAAGAAGCGGTTTAATCTAGAATTCAATGCTTATGGAGGCATTCAGGAGGCGTCAAACACAGTAGATGTGATGAATGCCCATGAGTACATTGGCTACCGTGGACAGGCTCATCTAAATCAGCTGCGCGCTGCAAATCCGAACGGCGAATTCGATATTTATGACGGAATCAATGCCTTTGCTGGCTCAGATTCGGCAATAGCACGTCATACCTATGATAATAGACTGGTAGGTACGGACTGGCAGGAAGTGGTTTTAAGAAAGGCACCTGTGCAGGTGTATAACCTGGCGCTCTCGGGTAATTCTGAAGACCATAATTATATGTTGTCAGGAAGTTACCAGGATAACCAGGGAATTTTGGAAAACAGCTATATGAAGAAATTTACCTTGCGGTTTAGAAACGACCTGCAACTTGCAGATTGGGTTACGGTTGGAACAAATTTAAATTTTGTAAAAGACGAATTTACCAGAACCGATAACGATGCATTCGGTGGTCTTTTACCTTCTACCATTCGGGTAAGCCCCTTAGCGCCTGTGTGGGACGAAAATACCAACAATTATGGAAGTCCTAATTTATCAGATGTGCGACAAAACCCACAGCAGCGGGTTGACGAACTGGATATGGATACGCAAACCAGAAACAAGTATGTGTTGGGAGGATATGTGCAATTTGATATTATTAAGGGGTTGAATTTTAGAACCCAGGCTTTTTACGACTTTGATCAAAGGAACGTCAGACAGTATCTTCCCGAATATTATGTGAATCAGTTGGCAACCAGAAGCCGCAGCCAGTTAACGGAAGGTTTCCAAGAGAGAAATAACTGGATATCATCAAGTTACTTCAACTATACCAAAGACTTTGGCAGGCATGGAATTAATGCCATGGCAGGATTTGAGTTCCAGAGCGATGAGAGTATTGTAAATAACATCACGGCTTACGATGTACCTCAGGCAGAAGAGCTCCGATATTTGAATCAGCAGCGATCCGATGAATTTACGGCCTCTACTATTATAGAAAGATGGTCTCTGCAATCTTATTTTGGAAGGCTGAACTACAGTTTTGACAGCAGGTACATTTTAACTGCTACTGTTAGATACGATGGAAGTTCCAGATTTGCGAAAGGCAATCGGTGGGGCGTATTTCCTTCCTTTGCTGCTGCATGGAACGTAGATCAGGAGGAATTTATGCAAGGCAACCCATTCTCTACATTAAAGCTAAGAGCAAGTTGGGGACAAGTAGGTAATGAAAGGAGTTCGGCAGCACATGGAACCATCACGTATGCGCAACCGCTGCAAAATTACAGCTTTGGCGGCCTGGTGGTAAACGGTAAGTCTCCGAGAGAGCTGGGAAATCCTGACCTGAAATGGGAAACGTCAGAATCATTTAATATAGGAGCAGATATGGGTGTTTTTAATGATAAACTATCTCTCACCTTGGATTATTTTATCAGAACCACGAATGACATGATCGTGGCCGCTCCCGCTCCGATTTATGCAGGTGCCCAGCCGCCATTAGAAAACGCAGGTTCCATTGAGAATAAAGGTTTGGAGTTCGCCATCAACTACAGGAACAGCGAGCGTGCCGTCACGTATGAAATTGGCTACAATATGTCATTCACGAAGAACAAAGTGCTGAGCCTGGGAAGTGGGGAATTTCTTGACGGAGACAACTTCTCGCATATTGGGCGGGTTACCAGAACCCAGGTAGGGCATCCGGTATCTTCTTTTTATGGCGTAGAAACAAATGGGATATTTAAAACCGCGGAAGAACTGGAGGCACATTACTGGCAGCCAAATGCTTCTTTGGGAGACGTTAAATTTGTGAACCAGAATGGTGACTCAACCATTACAGCGGCTGGAGATGCGGTTTTTCTTGGCGATCCTTTCCCTGATTTCCTGTTTGGCATCAACGGCCGGGTAGAATATAAAGGTTTTGATTTTTCCTTTATCATCAATGGATCACAGGGCAATGAAGTTGT
>CAZWQB010000274.1:0-4270 GCA_964636035.1 uncultured Roseivirgaceae bacterium | reverse complement strand
ATATTCGCCTCTGGCATGTTCAATAACAGCATAATCAATCACATTGTCCTCCTGCGTATGACTATAATAAATTCCACCCCAGGTGTCGGTATGGGCTTTCAGGTATACCGGATTTTCGGCCGTCCCTACTATTTGTAGGCTGGTATTATAAGGTGGTAGTAAGGGGGCAACCTGTAGGTATGCGTCAGACTTAAATTGCATTTCCACACCTTCTTCAATCGTTAAGTGGCCGTCCTTTTTGAGGTGAACGCGGCCATCAATCAGGTAGGGCACGTCCAGTTTTTGCCAAGCTACTGTTTGATCTTCTAATTCGTAGTAGGACGTTGTGATGTTGAAGAAATCAGAAGCATTCCCAATGTAGGAAGAAGTATTGTCGAAAACATGCGCCATTTCTGCAGATACTTTTACCGGAACGTCTTCATTGCCTGTAATGACCAGGTTTGAAGTTGACACAGTTGCATTTTTTCGGATACCATGAAAGTCTAAGCCCACACTTCCTCCGTTTCTGATCTCCACGTGGTTTAAAGTAAGCGCTTGCGGTGGTGTGCCCGAGACACCTCTTATGGCAAGGCTGCCTTCATAAATCGGGGAGGTAGGTTTTAAGTCTTCTGATCCGGCATACTCAATAATGGTATGTTCAATGATATTGTCGTGATTATACGCTTCAGTAAAGAACAAACCTTTCCAAAAACCTTTCTGCTTCGCAGTTCCACTGAATATGATCGGTTCTTCTACTGTACCCTTTACTTCGAACAGTTTGTCTTCCAGATTTACATACAATCCCGCATTCTCTTCAAATTCGATCACCACGCCTGGTTCTATTTTCAAGGCACCTTGAACATTTGCCCAGCAACTTATTACATAATCTACTGGTCGAAGTGTGTCATTCATTAGTACCCGATCCTCATTAAAATAATCACACGCCAATGCAATTGGAGGTAGCTCTACCGGCTCCTCGGGTATTGGGTCAGGATCATTAGGCTGTGGATCTTCGTCACTGCTACACCCGTTGAATATCAGTGCAGATGCAATTAATATCCCAAAGATATTAATTGCTGATTTAGGCATCCTGTAGTAATTCTTTTTCATAAGTTTTCATTTGTGCCTCCCAAAGAGGCTGCTTAAAACATAATTAATCTTTATTTTCTATGAATAATTTACCTCCGGCTATCCCTCAGTGCAAAATCTTGCTTTTGTGAGTTGGCCGAGGATGTTTTCTTATTCTTAGTGTCGGTGCTTGAGAAAGGTCAACATTGCTTCTTAATAAATTTTATTAATTTGGCGGGAGATGTTTACTTTTTAACTTTTATCTTACTAAATGAATAGAGATCAACAATGGATTCAATCTATAAAAAATGGACAAAAGGAAACATTAGATGAGGTTTACCTCGAATACAAAGACGGCTTTCTTGATTTTGCCAGGCGTTACCCTATAGCAGATGATATTGCGCTCGATGTTTATCAGGACAGTATCATTATATTATATGAGAATATCATTCAGGGAAAGCTGAATCAATTGAAAAGTAGCATTAAAACCTACTTGTATGCGATAGGCAAGTACAAAATTTTTGCCCATCTCAAAGTAGAATCAAAGCTCGAATCGTTGCAGGGAGATGAATTGGTGGAAGATCTGACTTTATTCGAAATTGACACGGGTGAAGATCGTTTAAAACTTCTTCAAAAAGCTTATCTTCAATTAGGCCCGAAATGTCAGGAAGTATTGAAACTCTTTTACTACGAGGGTTTAAAACTGGAGGATATAAAAGAAAAGCTATCCTATGATTCTAAAAATACAGTAAAAAGTCAGAAATCAAGATGTTTAAAGCAGTTAAAGGAGACAATCCAGGCAAATGGAAAAGGATAAAGAACAAATAATAGAAGCATATTTTGCAGGAACACTATCTGCCGACCAACAGCAACAATTGGAGCAGCTAATAAAGCATGATACCGAATTTTTAGAAATGTTTACGTTCGAGAAAGAAACACGCGACACGATCATCTACAACGAGCGGAGTAAAATAAAAGAGCGGTTTCGGGTATTGGAACAGCAAACCAAACCTGTTCGAAAGCTGACACCATGGTATTATGTAGCAGCGAGCATACTCATTCTATGTGTGGCTGGTTGGCTATTCTTCAAAAATCAAGCTCCGGTCGGTCCCGAAGAACTTTATGCACAGTATATGGAGCCATATCCGAACGTAGTTACTCCGCTGGTGCGTGGTGAGCTCACTGTTGACAAGAAAACGGCAGAGGCTTTTGAACTGTACGATAATGAAGCCTACAATGAAGCTGCAGCGCTGTTGGAGGAGCTTCATAATGCTAATCCTAATGAGCAGATCACTTTCTATCTGGCGATCTGCCATTTGATGCTGAATAACCATAAGGAAGCCATATCACTTTTGGAAACCGGGGAATGGCAGAATACCTCCATGCCGTCATCAACGGTGGTAAATTGGTATTTGGGTTTAGCTTTTCTTAAAAAAAATGATCGTGAACAAGCGCTCTCCCATTTTAAACTCGTTGCTGCCTCGAGCGACAGCCTTTCCGATTCGGCAACAAAACTGGTAGAAGAAATGGATAATGCGCAAGATTTAGAGTAGGAATCATTTTATGCTTGAGCCCTTGCTCTCCGCTTCCAAGTGACAAATAGCGCGAACAGCACCAGCATGCCGAAAGCAAGCACCCATCGGTAATTGAGAGGCGGATCAATACCATCCAGGCTATCCGTGTTGCCATTTATGACAAAGCCTGCCCAAAAGAACGGATGACTTTTTAAGGGATTATTGGCTAAAAAATCCCGCTTGGCAAGCATAAGGGCTTTCTCTTTTGCGAGTCCTGACTTCAGGTATCCATAGAAGGAAAGCATTATCTCTGCGGTTTCCACATCGGGTACCTCCCATAGGCTATACACAGCAGAGCGTACACCTGAATAGGTTAGGGCCCGCGACAAGCTCATCAGCCCCTCTCCACTTTCAAGTTTACCCATACCCGTATTACAGGCACTCAATACCACCATCTCTGCGGGAAAATGCAAGCCATAAAGTTCATGATATCGCAAGTGCTCACCGTTTTGAAAAACAAGACTGGAATTAAGGTGGTCACCTTCGTCCAACAAAGCGTGCATGGCAAAATGATAGATCTTATAATCTGTTGCACGTTTAATGAAATCCTTCTTGGTCGCTTTTGCACCTTGAAACAGTCTGCCATCAAAGTATTGCGCAAGCTGAACAGCTTCTTTTGTGGCCCCTGCAATATCTTGCAAACGGCTTCTGTTTACCGGAGTGTTTTCAACAAAGGTAGCCATATAATCTGTTGTGTACTGCGGTGCAAAAGCAGCGAATAACTGCTGCTCGCCTTGTGTAGGAGCATTCTTTTCTTGTAAGAGCCACAATTTAAGCCCGTGTGAATAGCTAACGGGAGCCAGAGATAAAAGTGGACGGTTCGAATCAGGATGAACCAAAGTTTCAAAAGGAATAAAATTTAATTTATTGTCAGGAATGAATACAAGCTTTTTTAGGCGATCCAGAGGTAGTTGCAGTGGCGCAATGAGTGCGGCGTACAGATCTATGGCCTGTTTATGATAATCATTTTGTATGGTTTTGAGCGCTTCATGATACTGCTCTACTTTCTGAAACACGGTATTTCGCTCTCCTAATTTTACTACCGAGAGCTTGTCTTTTTGTATGGTGTAAGCGTAAAGGTTATCAAGTCCTGCAGTGTACCGTACAATATACTCACCTTCCTCTAATTGTGCCTGTACTTCCGAAATATTTAGCCTATCGCTGAAGAAAGAAAAGTAATTGACATCGGTTTGTTTAATTTTCGATTCCACTTCCTGCAGCCTCGCTCGCAAGGTCTTGTATGCTTCTGTCTCCTGATCTTTCTGATGGGCAAAGGTTGCTGCTTTGGTTTGAAGAAGATTCCGCGCAGCAAACAGATTATTCGGAGTTTTAAGAAAACGAAGATGTTTGGCTTCGAACTCCTTGGAGAGATGTTGCGAACGATTGTTTTCGATGATGCCCAACAAGGAAGCATGGTTAGTAGCCCCCAGGGCCAAATGAAGTGATAGCAATCCTTCATTGATCTCCCCAATGGTTTGATTCAGCCAGGGATTATAAGCTCCTTTTTGATAATATACGTTGAATACGCTGGCCGCCAATTGATAGAAATGTAGTGCGGTCCAGCCGTGATCCGGATTTTCATTCTGTTCGTATTCTCTTTTATAGATTCCGGCGACCTGGTTTAAGGCCTTGACATAGTAAATGTCATT
>CAZWQB010000273.1:0-4293 GCA_964636035.1 uncultured Roseivirgaceae bacterium | reverse complement strand
TTCACCTTTCCATTGGCTATCTGACGGCTCAGGGCGCTATAAGCTCCGATTAGCAACTGCTGCCCGGTTTGGCCCCGTGCATAAAACGTTCTGGAAACTTGCGCTCCACCGAACGAACGGTTGGCAAGCAATCCTCCGTATTCGCGGGCAAAGGGTACTCCCTGTGCCACACACTGGTCTATGATATTTGCACTTACCTCGGCCAGTCGGTACACATTTGCTTCTCTCGAACGGTAATCTCCTCCCTTTATGGTATCGTAAAACAGCCTGTAAACGCTGTCGCCGTCGTTCTGATAATTCTTTGAAGCGTTAATCCCTCCCTGGGCAGCAATACTATGTGCCCTTCGCGGGCTTTCGTGAAAACAAAAAGCCTTTACATTGTAGCCAAGTTCAGCCAGCGATGCCGCTGCCGAAGCTCCTGCTAATCCTGTTCCAACTACAATAACTTCATATTTTCTTTTATTTGCAGGGTTTACCAGCTTTACATTAAACTTATGCTTAGACCATTTTTCTGCCAAAGGCCCTTCTGGGATTTTTGAATCTAACGTCGTCATATACAAATAGGATTATCCTAAACTTTTAATAAAAATATATATAGGCATTGCTGCAAAAAGCAGGGGGACAATAATCGAAAATGCTATTCCTGTTTTTTTGATAAGGGGTGTGTATTTTGCATGTCTTACGCCGGCTGTCTGAAAAGAGCTGTGGAAACCATGAGCCAGGTGCAAAGCAAGGGCTATCATGAAAATCACATACAAGGCTGTATACCAAAGCTTAGAGAATGCATCTACAACAATAGCGTAAAGATCTTTAACAACACCGGTTTCGTATTCCACAAAAGGTACTTCTCCGAAGCTCATCTCATAAAGAAATGTTCTTAAATGAATGATAAGAAATATCAAGATGATAAGTCCCAGTAAGCCCATGTTTCGCGACATCCAGGTGGTATTGGGAGAAGCTTTTACAACTGCGTAACCCACCGGCCTTGCCTGGTTATTGTTTTTGGTCAAAACAATTGAATAGATCAGGTGAAATATAATAGAAGTAAAAGTCAGGACCCTTAAGATAAAAACAAATTGATTAGTCGACATAAAGTGGGCGTATTCATTGAACGCCTGTCCGCCGTCGTCCTTAAATAATAACAAGTTCCCGGCGACGTGCCCGATCAGAAAGATGACCAGGAATAAGCCGGTGATTGACATAATTATTTTTTTTCCAATAGAACTTGAAAATGTAGTCGTGAACCAGTTCATTTTATTATGTTAAACGCTTGATAAGTTTTGTAAAATTTCAATATTTCAAAGTTACACTTCAATCATTTATCAAACAAAAACATTAAGCTTATTTTAACTTATTCTAAATAGGGGATGAAAAAGGGACTGCATAGGGAAAAAAATAAACCCGTGGTAGGGAGAATTTCGTATGTATTTAAACGTTTGTAAATTAGTACTTTAGTAATTACGGGGACTCCGCTTTTTTAAAACTACAAATTCATGTTAAAATACTTACATATTTTCATGATAAGTTTTAGTATATTTGATTAGGATATTTCGAGACAGAAATCAGACCACATCTTCGGCCTATTCGTTTTTGCAGGAAAAGAATAGCCGGTAAAAATAAATGCTGTTGAATGAGAAAATTATATCTATTTTTTGGGTGTTTGCTAACGTTGCTGATATTTTTTGCAGATCCGGCACAGGCAACCCACATTAGGGCCGGCGAAATTACCACGGTCCGGATATCGGATCTTACTTACCAAATTACGATCACGGGGTACCGGGACAGAGAAGGCGTAGAATGGGGAGCGGGAACGCTTTTTTTTGGACACGACAATGAACAGATATCTTTATCCACTAGCGATTGGTCTAAAACAAACCTGGACGGCGAGACAGAAATTAACACCTACGTAACAACACACACTTTTCCCTCTACCGGACCCTATACCATTAAGTACCTCGAAGCCAACAGAAATGATGGTGTTCTGAATATTAATAATGGCGGTTCTGTGGATGTCACCTTTTACATTGAGACGCAAATTGTAATAGACCCAATTGTAGGCCTGAATGCCTCACCCATTTTAACGGTTCCGCCCATCGACAGGGCTGCTGTGGGGTGGATCTATTTACACAATCCGGGTGCTTTTGACAGAGAAGGGGATAGCTTGTCTTATAAGCTGGTGCCATCTAAAGATAACGAAAATTCCCCGGTACCAAATTTCGTACTACCCAACGACCCCATGTTTGGGGGCTCCAGGCAAGATAGCAATGCACCTCCCATTTTTACATTGGACCCACTTACCGGTGATGTAGTATGGGATTCTCCTGCTTTGGCGGGTGAGTATAATTTTGCCTTTATTATTGAAGAGTGGCGAAAGATAGATGGACGCTATCTTCGTCTGGGCTATGTAACCCGGGACATGCAGGTTATTGTGGAGGAAACAGACAACAAACCGCCTGTGCTGACAATTCCCCGGGACACCTGTATTACAGCCGGCACTACTTTAGAAGCCTTCATTTCTGCCATGGACCCCGACGGGCATGATGTCAAAATTGAGGCTTTTGGTGGATTGTTCACCAGCGATATTCCCAATCCGCAAGCATCTTTAAACCCGTTAAATGAAAGGCAGTTCAGCCCTGCTACTTCTAACTTTACCTGGGAAACCAGTTGTGCGCACGTACGGGAACAACCTTATGAGGTGATTTTCAAAGCTACTGATTTTCCACCCATTCCGGCTCCTCCGTTGGTAGATATTCAAACGTGGAGAATTACTGTAGTGGCGCCGGAACCAGAAAATCTAACGGCACAGCTCAATCCTGGCAGGGAAGTACAGCTAAACTGGGATAATTATACTGAATTGTGTCCAGGAGCCTCGACCATGCAGGTTTATCGAAAAGTTGGGGCTTATGATTTTGAACCAGATAATTGTGAAACAGGTATTCCTCAGGGGGTGGGATACTCCCTTATTGCCGAAACAGAGATCGGGGAGACAGCATTTCTGGATGACAATAATGGTCAGGGCCTAAATCCGGGAGCAGAATATTGCTATAGGTTAGTAGCTGTTTTTCCACAGCCGGGAGGTGGTGAGAGTTACGTATCGGAAGAGGTTTGCGTACAGATGGCGATTGATTTGCCCTTGATTACCAATGTGGATATCGAAGAAACCAGTACCACCAGCGGCGAGATTAATATCCGTTGGACTCCGCCTCTGGAGATAGATCCTGTATTGTTTCCTCCCCCATACTTCTATAAGTTGCTGCGGGCGGAAGGATATAGTGGCAATACCAACCTGCAGGAGGTGGCCATGGGCAATGCATTGGATACTTTTGCTATAGATACCGATTTGAACACCGAGAATTTGGTTTACAATTACCGTGTTGTGTTATATAGCGGTGGCCTCGATGAATCTGATATTGTTGATACCTCCGCAGTAGCCTCCTCTGTATGGCTGGAGCCTACACCGCTGCTAGGGTCGATAGAGCTTAACTGGCAGGCTGATGTGCCATGGTCAATGATCGTGCAGGATTATCCCACTCATGATATTTACAGGGATAATGTAAATGCGGATGATCCGGAAGCTTTTGAACTGATTGCCAGCGTAAATGTGAATCAGAATGGGCTCTCCTTTCTGGATGAAGGATTATCAGATAAGATCGAATACTGTTACTATGTATTGACAAGGGGTTCTTATAGCCACCCTTTACTTTCAGGAATCGATCCTTTGCTGAACAGGTCGCAAAAAATATGTGCGCAGCCTAATGATACTATTCCGCCATGTGCGCCAACAGTCTCGATTGAGTTGTTGGACTGCGAAACGTACCTGCAGAATCAGCCATGCGATTATTCCGATTTTCATAACACGCTGAGCTGGACGAACGGTGACGCAGCCGAATGTGACGAAGATGTACGGACTTATGAAATTTATTTTTCTGAATCAGGAGCAGACGGATCGTTTGAATTACTCACCACCGAAACCGGAACTTCTTTTACGCATCTCGATTTACCTTCATTTAAAGGCTGCTACTTCGTAATAGCGGTTGACAGATCGGGGAATAAAAGCCCTGCGAGTGAGACAGTGTGCAATGATAACTGTCCGAACTACGAACTTCCGAACATTACCACTCCAAATGGCGATGGTAAAAATGATGTTTTCCAGGCATTCTACCCCACTTCTCCAACAGAATATTCTGACGGCTATGAACGTTGCCCGCGATTTGTTGAAAAAGTAAATATTAGCTTTTATAACAGATGGGGTAAGGAAGTTTATAATTACGAATCGAGTGGAGAAAACTCCAT
>CAZWQB010000272.1:0-4317 GCA_964636035.1 uncultured Roseivirgaceae bacterium | reverse complement strand
AATGCGGCCAATCCTAAAACTTCCGAAGTTGGCATTTCGCTGACCATTGAAGAAAATCCAGCATTGGTGGCTTTTGAAACTTATCCATGGTTGTGCGGCACACCGACCATTTACAAGAGCATGCTATCGGGAATCGTGGTTTGCTTTGTCTGAACAGGAATTGCAGGGGGATTTGGGTTTGCCGGGTGGTCTGAGCCACGGGCCACGGAAAGAGGTGAGCCACAGACCACGGAAAGAGATGACAAAAAACTATTCGAATTTACAGCCAATGCCTGCTACGAAGTGCTAACCGTGCCGCCCGCTTCGGGCAGGTGTGTACGGAAGGCAATTTGCGGTGGGGCGTCCCAAAAGAAATGTCAGAAGCAAAGCTCCGCAAACTTTACAATTACCCGTCATTTGGTATGGCATTGATTTTCTTAAAAATTGTTTAGATTTGGTGCTGATTGTTTCTTAAAACCTAAATTCTTCCTGTTTCGTTTTTGGGAAGAAAATCCACTGTTATGTCGCGTATTTATCTTCTTGTTGTACTTGTATTATTTACTGCTGCACCTGTTTTGGCAGCCGACTTCAATTTTTATCCTGCTGATGACGAGTTGCTCAGGTATTCGGGAAGGGTAGATTTTTCTGATCCGGCCGCTCCGTTACTGATTGGTTCAGCTTCGTTTGTAGAGGTGTCGTTCTCCGGCGATAGTTGTCTGATTTTACTCAGAAAAATGCATGCGACCGGCCATCAGTATGTTTCTGTAGAACTGGATGGCGAATATCTGGAGCGGCTAAAAGTAACTGAAGATTCGTTGGTTGGTTTTACCATTAAACCAAAGCGCCACGCGAAGCGACATTATTTGAAGCTCTATAAAGCTACGGAAGCCCAAAACGGCAGCATAGCATTTGCAGGAATTCACACCGGGAAGTTGCACAAATTGCCGAAAATGCCGTCGAGGTCCATAGAATTTATTGGGAACTCGATCACTTGCGGGATGGGGGTTGACTGGAAGGAGATTCCCTGTGGCTCGGGCCTCTGGTATGATCAGCACAATGCCTACTGGGCGTATGGACCGAGAGCTGCACGTGCTCTGGATGCGCAGTTTGTGCTGAGTTCGGTTTCCGGCATAGGCATTTATCGCAATTGGAATGGCGTGGGGCCGGTGATGCCGGCAGTATACGATAATCTCTATCTGAATGAAAAAATTAAATCTAAATGGAATCCGGAAGGTTTTGATCCTGATTTAGTGAGCATTTGTCTCGGCACCAATGATTTTTCGGATGGGGATGGGGCAAGGGAAAGAAAGCCGTTTGATTCTACCCAATTTACTAGTGAATACATAGCTTTTGTAGAAAGGATTTATGACAGGTATCCTGAAACACAAATTTGCCTGCTAACCAGTCCGATGGTTTCCGGGGAAAAGGGAGACAAGTTTCTTAATTGTCTGGAAGCGGTAAGAGCGCATTTTGCAAAAAGCCGTGGGGATAAGAAGGAAATTGCCATCTATAATTTTAGTTCGATTGTTCCACAGGGTTGCGATACTCACCCTGACAAAGAGGATCATGATAAGATGGCACAACAGCTTATTCCATTTTATGAAGAAGTAATGGGTTGGTAGGATTGCAATTGATGTTTAGTTTTTTGTATGCTGCAAAATCTTAGAATACAACTTTGAAAGTTGTGCCTTTATCTACTTCACTCTCAACTAATATTTGACCACCTAAAGCTTCTATCTGGGTCTTGGTCATGAATAGTCCGATACCTTTGGCATTTTGATTTTTATGAAATACTTTTCGCAAGCCGAAAACCAAATGCCCATATTTTTTCAAATCAATTCCCATTCCATTGTCACTAACGGTGAGCTGAATTTTTTCTTTCACATAATCAGTTTCCACATGCACTTTTAAAGGCCTCTCTGAAGATCTGTATTTAATCGAATTGGAAAGTAAATTGTAAAAAACACTTTCGAGATAAGCTTTTGGATATTCTATTTCAGCAATTTTGAAATTGGACGTAATTTCAGCATTATTTAAGATTATATCGCCCTGTAGTGATTGCGTTACCTTTTGAAACAGTACATCGAAGCGGATTTGCTGACGTTCGATATCATTGTTTTTCTTTACATGAAGTACCTCAATCAATTCATTGAGGGTTTCATTGAGATTGGTTGAAACCTGTGATAACTTTTCAAAAATGAATTTGTAATCCTCGATGGTACTTTTTTCATCGATGAGAGAGATTAATGAAAAAATGTTGACTGCGGGTGAGCGGATATTATGCGAGGTCAGGTGCGCAAAATCATCCAGTTGCTTATTTTGGTGGTTCAGTGCATCGATGAGTTCGTTTTGTTTTTGGGTAAAACCTTCCATGGTATCGGCATCACTTCTAATACGGAGGTAAAAAAGGATAAGAAGGAGGAATATGAATCCCGCAAAAACCAGAAAGTAGGAATTCTGTTTTATGATTTGGCTTTCATAGTCGTTGGTAACATTGTTTAGGTTCTGGATTTCATCCATTTCCAATTCTTTGTTTACAAGCCTGATACTATCCATCACTATTTTCCCGCTGCCGGTCGCTACAAAATTCAACGCTACGAGTTGCCCTTCTGATTTCCGGAGAGCAATTGCTTCATTGCTTAAATTTATCTTTTCCTCCACTAAAGCATGGAGGTGGCGGATTTTCTCTTTTTGTTCAGGACTGTTGTCACCGATGCGCTGCAGCGTTTGGAGACTGTTGTTCAATTCTGCCAAGGCATTTTCTATAGGATCAAGAAAGCTTTCGTTGCCGGTAATAATAAAGCCCCGGTGCGCGGTTTCAATATCCGTGACATTGGATTCGACTTTTTCCAGGTTATAAAGAAAATCCTGGGTGATTGACACCAAAGCGCTGCTCTTTCTTGTGAAATTGGTGCTTTGTAAAACCGTATAAAACAGCGATAGCAGGATTAGAAGAATTACAACAAATAGAATGTCAATCTTTCTCTTTAGGTTGTGAAACATGTTGATGTACTATAAACCTTGTGCAAAGCTGGAGGAATGAAAATGTGTGATCGATAGAGCGCCTGTTTAATGCCTCAGCAGGATCATTCAATCGATCAACTGAAAACAAATCAAAGGGTTTAATTTTTTTCTCCAAAAAAGAAGTGCATAGCTGAACATGTTTAATTCGCTCAGGAGCTTGTTTTGGCCAAAAATTCAAGCAAAAAGGTTTAAACGGGAGCAGAACACCTTTTTGATATCAGTTTCAAATATCTCTATATTTGCAGCTTTTCAAGCAATACAAACTGATATTCATGAATCCGCATCTTTTTATTCCGGAAGGCTACCAATCTATCCTCGATCTAATAAAAACCGAAAAGGCTATCAAATTGGTGAAAGATATGTTCGAGCATGAGTTAGCAGCGGAACTCCGTTTAAGGCGCGTCACTGCCCCATTATTTGTTTTAAAAGGAACAGGGATTAATGATGATCTTAACGGAATAGAGCGGCCGGTAAGTTTTCCGATCCGGTTTATGAATGAAACCGAAGCAGAAATTGTGCATTCGTTGGCAAAATGGAAGCGGATGATGCTCGGCAAACTAAAGATTGCGAAAGGCTACGGATTGTATACGGATATGAATGCCATCCGTCCGGATGAAGACCTTGATAACATCCACTCCCTGTATGTTGATCAGTGGGATTGGGAGAAGGTGATCGGCGAAGAAGACAGGAACCTGAATTATTTAAAGCAATCGGTGTTGAAGATATTTGCTGCCATGAAGCGCGCAGAGGATTTGCTTTACGAAGAATATGAAGATTTGGTACCGCAACTTCCGGATGAAATTAAATTTATCCACAGTGAAGAGCTTTTAGACAGGTATCCTGACAAAGCCCCCAAGGAAAGGGAAGATTTGGTGGCCAAAGAATATGGTGCGGTTTTTCTGATAGGCATTGGGGGTAAATTGCAGGATGGTCAGAAGCACGACGGAAGGGCGGCAGATTATGATGACTGGACCACGCCCACTTTGAACGGTTACAAAGGATTGAATGGAGACATTCTTGTGTGGAATTCGGTACTTCAAAAGTCATTTGAACTGTCTTCCATGGGAATCAGGGTCGATAAAAATGCGCTGATGAAGCAGCTGACACTTGAATGCTGTGAACACAAGGCTGACTTGCTTTGGCACAAGATGTTGCTGAACGATGAATTGCCGCTGACCATAGGAGGTGGAATTGGGCAGTCAAGACTGTGCATGCTTTTGTTAAGGAAAGCGCATATCGGTGAGATTCAATCCAGCATTTGGCCTGAAGAAGTAGTGAAAACCTGCGAGGAAAATAATATTCATTTGTTGTAGA
>CAZWQB010000271.1:0-4319 GCA_964636035.1 uncultured Roseivirgaceae bacterium | reverse complement strand
GAACCGCTGCCGGTATTACTACGGAGACATTTACCACATCCAGCCTGAATGATGGCGACATCGTTACAGTTCAAATGACTGCCGGTGGGACAGGAATCAGTTGTGTTACCGGAAGTCCTGCTACCTCGAATCCAATTGCTATCACGGTAGCAGGGAGTCTTTTGGCAGAAGTTTCTATTGAACAGGATCTCACAGCAATATGTCCGGGAGATCAGGTTACATTCACAGCTACGGAAATACATGGTGGTAGTGCACCGGTATATCAGTGGTACTTAAATGAGGTTGCTGTAACAGGGGCGACAAGTTCGACCTACTTGTTAACCAACCCAACTGAAGGAGATCTTGTACGGGTAGAGATGCTGCCTGGTGGATCGGGTATAAGTTGCGTACCGGGTGATGTAGTAACATCAAACGTAATTGAAGTCAACTTTGCAACAGAAACTCCAGAACCAGTGGTTGTAGCTACCAACTTTGATTATTGTGTAGGGGATGCTATAGCAGATATTGAAGCTACAGGAACTGATTTGAAATGGTATACTGACGAAGCCCTCACGAATTTGGTAGGAGCGGGAAGCCCATTTGCTACGGGCATTGACGGAAACGTAATAGGAAATCATACATTCTATGTAACGCAGACATCAGCAGGTTGTGGCGAAAGTGAAGCGGTTATCGTTACAATAAATATCGGCAACACCAGCCCTGCGCCAGTGATAGACAATGCCTTAGTAGAAATTTGTCAGGGTGCCGTGGCTCCAACATTGACAGCCACAGGAAATGACCTGAAATGGTACAGCGACGAAGCGCTAACGAATTTAGTTGCAAGCGGTGCAAATTATACGCCTTCTGCAGCCGAGCTGGATATGACTACCGCGGGTAGTACAACTTTCTATGTTACTCAAGACATTGGTTGCGGTGAAAGCCTGGCTACGGCAGTTACCATAGACGTGACTGCAGAAAGTACTACTCCAACCAATATTGTCTCAAATCTCTGCCAGGGCAGTCCAATTCAGCCTTTGGTTGTGGTAGGTACAAATATTACCTGGTATGCTGATTTAGCATTAACGACCCAGATTGCCACAGGTAATACTTTTACACCGACTGCGGCGCAATTAGATGTTACAACCCCTGGCAATACAATATTCTACTTCACACAAGATACAGGTTGCGGTGAAAGTCTCGCCGCTACTGCTACAGTAAATGTGCTGGATGCAACGGATCCGCTGTGTGATGGTGGTGGTGCAACGAGTTGTGGAGCTTTTGCTTTTCAATTTAACAATACAGCACCGACCTGCGGTGGAGATGATGGAACAGTAAGGTTCATTGATATTACTTACAATGGAACCACGCCTCCATTCAGTTTTGGCATAAGGAAAGTGGGTGACGCAGTGTTTGATATGGTGCCTAATAATCCGAACTTCTCCAATTATGCTGCAGGAGATTACGAATACAGAGTGGTTAACTTAAACAACAACGACTTCTGTGAAGGAACCTTTGTGTTGAGGCCTGAAACCTCGGTAATTGCATCTGCCACTAATTTTGAGAATTCTCTGTGTTTTGGAGAACCATTTGGAAAAGCTCGAATTGACGCATCTGAAAGCTCTACAGGCAACTATTACTATTCGCTGGATGGTGCAACCTGGCATCTGTTTGTTCCCGGAACTGATATTTCAGGTCTATGGCCAAACGGAACCTATAATATCATGGTAGGGGAGAAACCAAATGATACCTGCCCTGCCTTGGTAGAGGTAACTATTAATAACCAGTTTAGCGATATCACACTATCTGTTGACGTGACTGATGCTACTTGTAATGTGAATGATGGATCAGTGACACTGACTGGAATTTCTGGTGGACTCGCTCCTTATGAAGTAGCATTAGAAAAGGTAGGTACTCCATTGGTTTATCAGCCATTCGATCCGAACACGCCTATGTTCTTTGATAAGGTTACCCAAGGTTATCACAATCTTATTATCAGAGATGCAAATGGTTGTCTCAAAACAAGACAGATTCTGGTGAATGCGCCTAATTTGGTAGTCTTTGATTTGTTGCCTGATAATCCCAAGTGTGAAAATGGCGGAATGGACGGAAGATTTTTAATACAGATAGAAGATTACGTTCCTGGAGTGGCTTATAAGTATGCAATTACCCAGGGCGATGAAGATCCGGAAACCTTCATTCCTATCACCCAACAATTTCAGGCTATACCTAACTTAACGGTGGGTTCATACAGGGTATTTATTACTACCGACGGTCAGTGTATTAATGAGCAGGTAGAAGAGTTGACAGGTGGTGCTGCAGCGGTAACAGCAGCATTAGCGGTGTCTGACATCCAATGCTTCGGTGATATGGGTAGTGTCAGGGTGATGAATTTTACTGGAAGTGCGGAAGAAAAATATGATTACGTGCTGCTTGATAAACAAGGTGAGGTTGTAACAACGGGTCCTATATCTCCGAACCAGACAATTCTTGGGTTTACTATTAATAATCTGCTGAGAGGTGACTATGTTTTACAACTAAGTCAGTATCAGGGATCCATGAGTTGCACAGTGAATGCACCTGCGTACAACTTCACAATAGGTGGACCTGCCAACAGTGTGATTTATGACGAAGTTAAAACTGAAGTTTCTTTGCCAGATCAACCTACAGGAAGCATGCACCTTACAAAAGTGAAAGGTGGAAAAGCAGGTTATTTCGTAAGGATAGTTGATTTTGAACCTAAATTCCTGGATAAAACTGATTATCCAATAGGTACATTTGACTTGGTTCCGAGTCTGGATGGCATAAGCTATGAACTAAAGATCGGTGATTTGTATGCCGGTACGTACTACCTGGCTTTATCAGATGCATTTGGTTGTGAGCAGGAGATTTTGGTGGAAGTAGATTACGACAGAAGCATATTTATCCCGAACGTATTTACGCCGAACGGTGATGGATTAAACGATTACTTCATCATACGCAACAATCCAATTGATGGCGCTACCCTGGTAGTTACCAACAGATGGGGTAAAATAGTCTACGAAAGTGCTAATTATGCGAATGATTGGGATGGAGGTAGCTTGCCTGACGGTATATACTATTATAAGTTGCTGGCCAACGATGAAGCTTTCGGAGGCTGGGTCGAGATTTGGAGAGGAAAGTCTAAAGAATAGACAAATAGATTTTAATCCACATAAATAAAAAAGAGAGGCTGTTTGGTCTCTCTTTTTTTATGGTTGTAGCATTAACGGTCGAAATGAGCACATTTCCTTTCGTCATTGCGAAGCTTTTTCCTGCCTTTTCGCAGGAAAAGCTGTGGCAATCCCCCTGATTTAGGCAGCAGTGTTGGGTTTATTGGCAAACCGATTCACTTAGGTCATCCCGACAACGGAGGGACCTTCCCATACTATATAGATGAATTTTCTGCTTCTGGGAAGCCCGAATAAAAAGTCTTATAGGTCTTAGTTCTGAATCTTTAAATAACCAGCGTCCCCTGAAAAAAGGGAGAATCTGATTGGGCTGTAAATACTACATTTCCTTTCGTCATTGCGAAGCTTTTTCCTGCCTTTTCGCAGGAAAAGCTGTGGCAATCCCCCTGATTTAGGCAGCAGTGTTGGGTTTATTGGCAAACCGATTCACTTAGGTCATCCCGACAACGGAGGGACCTTCCCATACTATATAGATGAATTTTCTGCTTCTGGGAAGCCCGAATAAAAAGTCTTATAGTTCTTAGATCTGAATCTCTAAACATCACAGAGTGTCTCCTGAAAAAGGAAGACTCTGATTTGGCTGTAAATACAACATTTCCTTTCGTCATTGCGAAGCTTTTCCCTGCTTTTTCGCAGGAAAAGCTGTGGCAATCCCCCTGATTTAGGCAGAAGTAGTGGGTTTGTTGGCAAACCTCTTCATTTAGGTCATCCCGACAACGGAGGGACCTTCTCATATTATATAGATGAATTTCTGTTTCTGGCAAGCTCGAATAAAAAGTCAATGATCCTATAAAAACTTCCGCTACTTCCACATCCTTTTGAAGTAGTTGGAACATCCTGAATTATTGGAGCAAACTCTGTGTCGGGATGACCAAGGACGGTATGATTCAAATTTGCGACATCGAAGTTTCAACGAAAAAGGACAGTGATTTTATAAATCGCTACCTTAATTAATTATAATTCAGGCTTAATAAAACTCCTTTAGGATTTTAACATAACTCGCTACTCCCTCTTCCAAAGTATGAAAAGGTTTCGAATAGCCTATGGCTTTCAATTTTTCCATTTTGGCTTCGGTATAGTACTGGTATTTGTCCCTGATATCCGCAGGGGTATCAATATATTTAATATCCACAG
>CAZWQB010000270.1:0-4337 GCA_964636035.1 uncultured Roseivirgaceae bacterium | reverse complement strand
GGTTTTTCCATTTGCTTGGCCCGCTTCCTGTTTCTTTTGCGATTTTTCTCTAAGCGCTTTTCTGTTTCCTCTACTTTTTTATCCAGGTTCTTATTGAAACTGTTTTTTGCTGAGGACTTTCTTTTTGACCCTTTAACCCGTGATTTTTTTTCAGGGGCTGCAGAAGGACTTTCTCCAAATATAGCTTCAGAATTGCCTGATCTCGAGTCTTGCGCATTTACCCCTACTGCAGTCAGTAAGCATAAAGAAAAACTAAAGAATATAGCTTTTAGAAATTTCATAGAATACACTTTTTGTGATAGGTATATAACAGCATTAAGTTTTGTAAATTGTATTCCAGGCTAATAAATGGAAAATCGAATTATATAAAAGGCCGTCTCCTAACAGAAACAGCCTTTCATTATTTTAGTTCATAAACCGCATAATTGGAAACTAAGCATGCTACGTTGGTCCAATGTCTATTATCTTCACGACATTGGACTTGACGGCTGATTAACCAGCCCCGCCGATTGAGATTCCACTCGGGATTATACCTAATAATCAATAGGCTACGGCTTCTTCCTGATTGTAATCTTCAACCGGTATGCAACTACACATCAAATTTCTGTCGCCGTAGGCACTGTCAATCCTTCTCACCGCCGGCCAAAATTTGTTGTCTTTCACATAAGGAAGCGGATAAACTGCTTTTTGTCTGCTGTAAGGGAGATCCCAGTTGTCTGACAAAGCCAGTTGGGCAGTGTGAGGAGCATTCTTCAGGACATTTTGAACTTTATCAGCTACTCCCGCTTCTACTTCTTTAATTTCATTTCTGATTTCTATCAGGGCGTCACAAAACCGGTCTATTTCTTCTGTTGATTCGCTCTCGGTAGGCTCTATCATCATAGTTCCCGGCACCGGGAATGAGACTGTGGGTGCGTGAAAACCATAGTCCATCAACCTCTTTGCGATGTCTTCGACTTCTATACCTACAGCTTTAAAAGATCTGCAATCAATGATCATCTCATGGGCGCATCTACCATTTCTGCCTGTGTATAAGACGTCATAATGCCCCTGCAACCTGGCTTTGATGTAGTTGGCGTTTAAAATAGCCAATTGTGTTGCGCGCGTGAGACCATCTCCACCCATCATTGCAATGTAGGCGTAAGAAATAGTGAGAATGCTGGCACTTCCCCATGGGGCAGAAGAAATGGCCGTTATAGCTTCTTCTCCACCTGTTTTTACAACAGGATTGCCTGGCAGGAAGGGTTTTAAATGTGCAGCTACACAGATAGGCCCCATTCCGGGGCCACCGCCGCCGTGGGGGATGCAAAATGTTTTATGCAGGTTCAGGTGGCAAACATCCGCGCCAATATTTGCAGGACTTGTAAGCCCTACCTGTGCGTTCATGTTGGCACCATCCATATATACCTGTCCTCCAAAGTTGTGAATGATAGTGCAGATTTCCGCGATATCTTCTTCAAAAACACCATGGGTAGAAGGGTAGGTAACCATCAGGGCAGAAAGATTATCCTGGTGTTTTGTCGCCTTTTCTTTCAAGTCCTCAACATCAATATTCCCTTTTTCATCGCACTTCACTATCACCACCTTCATTCCTGCTAAAACTGCGCTTGCAGGATTTGTTCCATGCGCCGAGGAAGGAATAAGGGTAACATTTCTATGGGCATCTCCGCGGCTTAAATGGTAGGCACGGATTACCATCAATCCGGCATATTCACCCTGCGCGCCGGAATTAGGTTGTAATGAAGTAGCTTCGAAACCTGTGATTTCAGAAAGCCAGGACTCCAGCTCTTTGAACATTTGCTGATAGCCTCTTGCCTGCTCCACGGGAGCAAAAGGGTGCATGTTTCCGAACTCCGGCCAGGTTAAAGGAATCATTTCAGCAGTAGCATTGAGCTTCATTGTACAGGAGCCTAAGGGAATCATTGAATGCACCAACGACAGGTCCTTATTTTCAAGACGCTTCATATAACGCAGCATTTCATGTTCGGAATGATGCGTGTTGAAAACGGGATGCTGTAAATACGGTGATTTTCTGATGAGTTCCTTCGGTAAGGAAATTTCCAGATTAGCAGCAATTTCTCTCGCATTGAAGGTTTTTGATCCTCGGGAAGCTATGGCTGAGAAAATCTGCAACAGGGCTTCAACCTCTTCTATGCCCGTAGTTTCATCTACGGAAATACCCACCGCGACATCTTCAAAGAAGTGGAGATTGACACCTCCCCGGAGCGCTTCCTCGTTTAACTTTGCTTTAGCTTCAACAGTAGCGAGCCTTATCTTGAGGGTATCAAAATAATTTTCATTAAGCTGCTCAAAACCCAGGTGCTTTAACCCTTTTTCCAGGAGTTTAGCCATGCCATGCACACGTAATGCGATCCTTTTCAGACCTTCAGGTCCGTGATACACCGCATACATCCCGGCCATCACTGCAAGCAAGACCTGTGCTGTACAGATGTTGGAAGTAGCTTTCTCACGACGTATGTGTTGCTCCCGGGTTTGCAACGCCATTCTATAGGCGTCATTCCCATCCATGTCTTTCGAAACACCTATAATTCTACCGGGAATATGTCGCTTATAGGTTTCTTTTGTAGCGAAATAGCCAGCATGAGGCCCGCCGTAGCCCATGGGTATTCCAAATCGCTGAGTAGTTCCTACTACCACATCTGCGCCCAGTTCGCCGGGAGGCGTTAGAAGGGTCAGGGCTAAGGGGTCAGCAGCCATTGCGATTAAAACATCCTGCTCTTTTGCGCTCGATATAAGGTTTTTGTAATCATGTATGGTTCCGTTCCCGTCCGGATATTGAAGAAGCATGCCAAACAAAGCAGTATCGTGAAGGTCTAGCTCGTCTAATCCTTTAATTACCAGCTCTATTCCCAATGGAAGGGAGCGGGTCTTTAAGATCTCTATAGTTTGAGGGAAGGTGTTTTTATCTACAAAGAATGTAGTAGCAGTTTTTTTTGAAGCGGGTTTAAGATCGTAGAGCATCGTCATCGCTTCTGCCGCCGCAGTTCCTTCGTCTAAAAGAGAAGCGTTCACGATTTCCATGCCTGTCAGATCCATCACCATCGTCTGGTAATTGATCAGCGCTTCCAGCCTGCCCTGCGAAATTTCTGCCTGGTAGGGCGTATAGGCGGTGTACCAGCCGGGGTTCTCTAAAATATTCCTTTGAATTACCGCTGGCAGGATACAACCATAATACCCCATTCCAATGTATGATTTCAACTGTTGGTTTTGTTGGGCCAATAGTTTCAGGTCTTTCAAAAACTGAAATTCAGTGCGGGCTGAGGGCAGCTTTAATTTTTGCTTTAATTGAATACGCTTAGGAATGGTCTGATCAACCAATGCTTCCAGGGATTCGGCCTTTATTTTTTTGAGCATTTCTGCGATTTGCTGGTCATCAGGGCCATTGTGGCGTCTTTCAAAGCGCTCCACATTATCTAATTCAATCTTCATAAAATAAAAGAGTAGTGATGGGATTATGCGATCCTATTATGGAAAGCACTGCAAAGGTATAATTTATTTAGAACAAAAAAGGTTCTTTTGACCTGCGAATTGAGAGGCGATTTTCCCAGGAGACGGCATTTTTTATTTCTTGATTTCGAAGCGGTCCGCGTCAGTCATCGCTGGAAATTTCTGACGGAAAGCTATCAGATCCTCAGCACCCAATCGTATGGTTTTTATAGCCTCATCGTCTTTTTTTATCCATAGTGAGGTGCCTTTCGGGTCGATTACCGCTGAGCAACCGTTGTAGGATATATCATTCCCATCAACACCAACCCTGTTTACTCCAGCCACGTAGGCCAGGTTTTCTATGGCTCTTGCCGTCAAGAGCGCACTCCAGGCAGCCACTCGCGCCTCAGGCCAGTTGGCGATGTATATCAGCAAGTCATATTCAGAAAGGCCATCAATCACTGTGTTTCGACTCCAAACTGGAAAGCGTAGGTCGTAACAAATCAACGGACAAATTTTCCAGCCTTTCCAGGTTTGCACCAATTTTTCATTGCCCATCTTGAAGTATCTGTGTTCTTCTGCCATCCGGAAAAGATGGCGTTTGTCATAAGAAGCAAAATTGCCGTCAGGCTCTACCCAGAACAAGCGGTTATAGAAATATCCGCTGTCGTTTACAATAATACTGCCGATGATCAGCGCTTTTGTTTGGGCTGCCATTTGGCGCATCCACCTGAAAGTATTGCCATTTGGGTGTTCAGCACATTCCTTAACCTCCATTGTAAAGCCCGTATTGAACATCTCAGGGAGAATAATAACATCTGTCGGTTCCTGAATTTGCCATATCTTTTCCTCAAACATGGCCAGGTTAGCGTTGGTGTTTTGCCAATACA
>CAZWQB010000269.1:0-4340 GCA_964636035.1 uncultured Roseivirgaceae bacterium | reverse complement strand
ATGTATATTTATAGCCTCGAAAATCCTGAGGCACCCCGGCAACTGTCCATGTTTTCGCATGTAATTAGCTGCGATCCTGTGGTGGTCAATGACACACTCGCTTATGTCACCTTAAGAGGAGGCTCAAACTGCCGCGGCGGATTCAATAATCAACTCGATATTATCAACATCAAGGACCCGGAAGCCCCCGAACTTTTGGTAACGCATCCTATGTCCAGTCCATTCGGTCTAGGCTATGACAATGGCTTGTTATTTATTTGTGAGGGTGAACAGGGGCTGAAAATATTTGATGCAACCAATATTTATGAAATGGGCAACAGGATGCTCCAACACTATGCGGATATTGATGCTTATGATGTAATCCCTTTTCAGAATACGCTGATGTTGATTGGACGAGATGGGCTCTACCAGTTCGATTACAGCGATGCATCAGACATAAAGCTGCTTAGTCAACTAAGCATTGAGCGATCAACTCCCCTGCCGTGATGAGAAAGATCTTATTTCAAATTGTTGTCTTTTTTACTTTTCTTACTGCTTTCATGGAGGGCGCTATGTCGCAGGAATTATGGAAAGCCAGGGTAAAACCACACAAAGCGCCTGTCCTCAAGGGGTATATTTCGTTGCCACTATCCGGAGAGAGCATTCGATTACTGCAATTCGATAGCACGCAAATTTTATTGAAGCGGACTGATATAAAGAAGATGAAACTACTAAAGCCTCAATATGATGGTGTACAGACGAGGATATCCGGCTACAAAGAATTTGCCACCAAGCCAGGGTTTTATCATCAAATTTTTGTGGGAGCATTGGCCGGAGAAGAGGAAGTGAATGCAAGTCTGGGCATTATAAACGGTTACAGGTTTAATAAACTGCTTGGCCTTGATCTTGGTATAAATTACGACCGATTTCGGAATGTTTCTGCACTACCAATATATTTACAGCCAAGATTGTATATGAAAAACGGCAAAGTCAGCATCTACTACTTTGCAGGGATAGGTTACAGTCCGGCTTGGAGAAACAGCGAAAAGAAGAACGCGTATGAAAAAATTGACGTGAAAGGAGGTCTTACAGGACATGCAGGCATTGGTTATCAGATAGATTTTCCAAAATCTGCGCTGAATTTTGCGCTTGGATATAAGCTGCAAAAAATAAGAACCCAATACGAATACTATACCCCTGAATATGATAGCTGGAATAATACCGGCTTCGTAAAGATAATGGACATGGAAGAAAGGAGGCTGGTCAGGAGGGTTTTTCTCAGTGTTGGCTACACCCTTTGAGGAAAAGTGGATGTGCTGAGCCAGCCCATGCTTCAATAGCGACCGACTTAGGTGAAAAACTTTAATAGCGCGAGCCATTTCCTGTGCACCAGGAAAGGCTTGTAAGCTACTTTTTGGGCTATGCTCAGGCACACCATCTACTTCGTTGGCTTAGCCAGGAAGTATACATCTCCGCTTTGCCGTCTGGTATCTGATGTACCTGGGACTTTTTCAGTAAGCCCTAAATATCCTTAAAATCCTTCATACTTGCACCTTTGCTAAAGTTTCTGAAGTTGTAGGATAAAGTAACCATGAAGTATCGTTGCAACACGGTCGACTGAAAATCTTCAATGTAAAGATCTGAAATATTTCTGCGCACGTTGTTGTTTTGCTCCAGTAAGTCATAAACATTAATGCTGATTTCAGCCAGGTCGTTTTTAAGGAACTTCTTGCCGAAACTCATATTTAACAAAAGGAAGCTGTTATCAAAATCTTCAGCAAGCCCCGTATTAAACTGGTGGTTCAGATCTACCCGGTATATAAAACCCTTCCAAAATATAATGCTTGAGCGGAACCGTGTAGTTTGATTATAGTAGTTGTTGTTAAGTGCCGTCCGCAGTGAGTTTTCAACCAGGTTATAGTTTGCCCGCGTGGAAATATTAAAATCTACATGGTCACTGATATTACTGCTCAGGGATACACCCAACCGGAAATTGCTGGAATTTGAATAGTTAATCTCGTCGTTGATCATCCCTGGGCGTCTGTTATGTCCGATACCACCATTGAAACCGATGTTGGACTTAATAAAATTCAGCGGCCTGCCATAGCTAAAGTATGATCTGAAGTTGTAATACCCATTCAAATTAACGGGTCGCGACAATTGAGAACCTTCTTCCAGCATGATTCCATCTGCCAGTTCTAGCGGACTGTCAGCTATAAAGGTACTGTTTGCCACATAGTCAGACGCAAAGGACGACTCCACTGAAGCGTAAAGCGTCTGCTCCGTTTCAGGATTTCTTGCCCTGTATCTAAGCCGCATCCAATGGTTATATGACTGGTCCAGGTTGGGGTTCCCGGTTCTCAGATGCAATGGATTTGAATTGTCTATTACATCCTGTAGCTGCCCAATGGACGGCTCTATTGTCCAGGTGTGGTAATCGAATTCCATATTTTTGGACTCCGTAAACTTATAGTCAGCGCGTACGGAAGGAAGTATGCTGTTAAAAGACCTGCTCATCTCGAAAGGTTGCGGAAATTCCTGGTCATTCTCAAGCTTTGCCAACTGGTATTCGGCTTCTACCTGCAACTTAAAGTTTTCGAGTCCCAATTGATAACCCAACTCCAGCTCATGTGTCAGATACTGGCTTTTGAAGGTATTGCTCAGCGCTGTGTCTAAACTGTTATATGAATTCGCCCCATTTTCAAGAATATCGTATGTCAGTTTATCGGAGTCATCGTATTTGTTACCTATTTCATATTCAAGTTCAACCATTCCTTTTTTCCCTACAGGCTCTGTATAGGATGCCTGCGCTTCCCATGACAGCCCGGTCCGGTTTCTAATGGAAACCTGATTAAGATATTCGAGGCTGTCTTCAGCATTGTAGAAAATATTATTGGCTACCCTTGTTCCATTATCTTCATTCACATGATAGCCCGTATTAAGGTGCAGGGTAAGGCTTCTGCCTTCTTTTAGAAATTTATGGCTGTAATACAATCTACTGTTGAAATCATAATCAGAATTATCACCTGTAGATGTATTTTCAGTCTCATTTATCCTCCCGAAATCATTTTCTGTTAAACCTTCGAAATAAGTATTGTTCCTGTCATGCTTTAAGCTGATATTGGGTCTGAACAATATGCGGTTTCGCTCATTGGGCTTATAGTCCAGGCGCATATTGAAGTGGTGATCTTCATTTATACGATTGTCAAATCTGCTTTCTGTGTAAAACTGTCCCGAGTCTGATGGGAGAATATAGTCTCTGAACCTGGTCTCTTCGCCATCATTTTCCCTGTGACTGTAAAGGTAGCTACCCGTAATTTCCAATTTTTCGCCCCACTCATCACCAAAGTTTATCCCGATGCTATTGGTATTAATTATGCCGTTTTGGGTCCTTACATCGCCCTGACTATTGGGGTCGGCAGAGTAGCTAATCGCATTGATATTGTTGCTCAGCCCCGTCACCGTGATCCTCCGGTCGTTATTAAAAAAATTAATGCTGGTTCCTACCTGATACCTATCATCTGTTCCATATCCTGCGGTGGCTTTGCCAAACTGGCCCCGCTTCCTGTCTGGTTTAGTTATGATATTAATTGTTTTGATCCGCTCACCGTCGTCAAATCCGCTCAGTTCTGCCTTATCGCTCTTTTTGTCAAAAATCTCTATACTTAGCACTGCATCCGCAGGCAGATTTTGCAAAGCAGCGTTCACATCTGTACCAAAAAATGGTTTGCCGTCCACCAATATTTGTTGCACATCTTCGCCCTGAGCTTGCAATTTGCCGTCCATCACGGCAATCCCAGGCAGCTTCTCTACCAGTTCCTGACTACTGGCATCGGCCATAGTCTTAAATGAATCAGCATTAAATAAGGTGGTGTCCCCTTTCTGTATGCCGACGGGCCTCTTGCCCACCACTAATACTTCCCCCAGTGTAGTGGTAGTTTCTTTAATTGGAATTCTGCCCATATTTAAATTTTGTTGCAGGTTCAGGCTTTGATAGTAATCCTGGTAGCCTACAAATTGGATCCTGAACAGATAATTACCGGGCGCAATACTTTCTATTTTAAATCCGCCATCAAAATCAGTGATGACCCCTTGAACAATGCTCGAATCCGACGGATTAAGAAGCATCACCGTGGCACCAGGAAAGGTGGATTGGTCTGATGCACTCTCAACAGTGCCCTGAACTATTAAATTTTGTTGTGAAAAAGCTGACGTGGAAAGAAAGAATGATAATAAAATTAAAATAGAATTTCTCATTATAAATATTAAGAAGGCAATCAAATTTATTCGACCTGTAATTTTTTGGAGTGAAACGAACTTTAATAACGTAGGGTAAAATTAAAATTACGTATAGAAGAGAG
>CAZWQB010000268.1:0-4345 GCA_964636035.1 uncultured Roseivirgaceae bacterium | reverse complement strand
TTCTATATGATGGAGCACCCTGGAAGCCCAGAACGGATGATGTAGCAGCCCGCGATCCTTTTAACGAAATTCAAACAGGCCAATACGAAGTAGGAAACGCCAGTAGCCCAAGAACCCATAACGGACTGGATACTAGATTGCCTGGAACGGTAGAAGACTGGAACGGTACACACACCGGCTATTACATGCGCAAATTCATTGACCCTGACCCTGCCATTGTTGACCAAAATACCAGACAACAAGTTCCGTGGCCATTCTTTAGATACACAGAAGCGGTACTGAATTATGTAGAAGCTTGTATCGAAACGGGCGATGACGCTGAAGCACGCCTGTGGCTCAACAAGATCAGGTTCCGTGCAGGCATGCCGGAAATAACAGCTTCAGGATCTGAGTTGATGGAAGAATATAGAAACGAGCGCAGAATTGAACTGGTGTATGAAGAGCATCGCTACCATGATGCCCGTCGTTGGATGATTGCTCCGGAAACACTGGGAGAGCAGGTGCAAATTATAACGATTTCCGGTCAGTTGAAGCCTGGAAAGGAAGTACCAATATATAGGTACGATCCTGAGAGTTACGACTATACTTATACCGTTTCCGATCTTTCGCCGGGTATCGAAAATCGTCAATGGTTGGATAAAATGTATTACTTACCAATTCACAGAGATGAAATGAATAGGAATGACAAGCTAGTTCAAAATCCCGGGTACTCGGATTAAAAGAAGTGCCTGTTATTCTGCTGTCTCCAGAATTTATAGCTTAGGAAGAATAAGAAGAATTGCACATACATAACATGTGTAATTCTTCTATTTAACCTGAGTTTTATAAAAAATGAAAAAAAGGCCATTTTAGGCCCTTAAGTCTTTCTGAATGCGTTTTTCAGGAGACTCTGTTTAGGTTTAAGTATACCAGTTTTATACTGGCATACTTCTTAATTCCACACATCATGTCCAAAAATCTCCTCAATTCCCACCTCCTGATTTGTCTCTTATCGACAGCCTTAGCAGTAATTACGTTTCAGGGCTGCCAGGAAATCGCGTCTGTAGAACAAAATTCTAATCCGCAAAAGTCGGAGCCGCTATTCGCCTTACTCCCTCCTGAAAAGACCGGCATCACCTTCTCCAATACGCTCACCGAGGGGCTCAATACCAATGTAATGATGTACGAATATTTTTACAACGGCGGAGGGGTAGCTGTTGGTGATATTAATGGCGATGGTCTCGAAGATATATATTTTACTGCCAATATGACTTCCAACAAAATGTACCTGAACAAAGGCAATATGGAATTTGAAGACATCACCATAGAAGCAGGCGTAGCTGGAAGAAACGGCCCCTGGAAAACGGGTGTCACCATGGTAGACATCAACGGCGACCGGCTTCTGGATATTTATGTTTGTTACTCGGGCAAAGTAAAAGAAGAAAGCCGCCGCAATCAACTTTTTGTAAATCAGGGCTTAAACGCCAATGGTATTCCTCATTTTAAAGAAGAAGCAGAGAAATACGGCCTGGCCAGTACCGCCACGAGCACGCAAGCAACTTTTTTTGATTATGATAATGACGGTGATCTGGACATGTTTCTCCTGAATCATAATCCAAACTCCATTAAAAAGTACAACGAGGCAATCACCGCCCGCCTATTGAAAGAGGAAGATACCAATGTAGGGGTGAGGCTATTCCAAAATCAAGATGGCTATTTTGAAGACGTAACCACGAACGCAGGATTTAGCAGCTCTGCCTTAACCTATGGTTTGGGAGCAGGGGTAGCAGATATCAACGGCGACGGCTGGACCGACATTTATATCTGTAATGACTATGAGGTTCCTGACTATTTGTACCTCAACAATGGAGACGGCACTTTTACAGATGCATTAAAAACCAGCTTTGGGCATATTTCTCATTTCTCGATGGGCAATGATGTTGCTGATATTAACAATGATGGTTATCCTGACATTTACACCCTGGATATGCTGCCCGAAGATAACCGGAGACAAAAACTATTGTTGGCACCCGACAATTATGCAAAATTTGAGCTGACAGTAAACAAAGGCTTTCATTACCAGTATATGCGCAATATGCTGCAAATCAACAACGGCAACGGAACCTTTAGCGAGGTAGGCCAGTTAGCTGGCATCTCCAATACCGACTGGAGTTGGGCCGCCTTATTGGCTGATTTTGATAATGACGGGCTGAAGGATCTGTTTGTTACCAATGGTTACCTGCGGGACTATACCAACATGGATTTTATAAAGTACATGGACAGCTTTGTAAAACAAAAAGAAGGGAATATTAAGCGCCAGGATGTGCTGGAACTGGTAAATCAGATGCCCGCATCCAATGTTTCAAACTATATTTATAAAAATAATGGAAACCTCACCTTCGAAGATAAATCTGCTGCATGGGGCATAAAATTCCCAACGAATAGCAATGGAGCCGCTTATGCAGATTTGGATAACGATGGTGACCTGGACCTTATCGTAAACAATATCAACCAACCAGCTTCTATCTTCCAAAACCAATCCGCCAGGGCATCGGGGCAAAATTTTCTCAAAATAAAGCTGGAGGGGGATGCACCCAACACGTTGGGAATAGGTGCAAAGGTGAGGATACAGATAAATGGGCAACGGCAGTTTCTGGAGCAGATGCCCACCCGGGGATACCAGTCCAGTGTTTCGCCCGTGCTCCATTTTGGCACAGGTGAAGCCGATGTCATTGACTCGGTGCAGGTGACATGGAAAACTGGCAGGCAACAGATTCTTACCAATGTGCAAGCCAACCAGGCGCTTATTCTCAGGGAAAACGATGCCGCTGTGATTGAAGGTACTCCCAACAAAGCCAACGGCCCGCTGGTGTTTACTGAAGTGGATTCACCCATACCCTTTCAACACAAAGACTTGAGAATAAACGATTTTAAGCGACAGCCATTGATGCCGTCACCCATGTCTAACTTCGGACCGTGCATGGCAAAAGGAGATGTAAACGGGGATGGCCTGGAAGATGTTTTCATTGGGGGAGGCAATGGGCAAGCGGGTGCTTTGTATTATCAACAACCAAATGGCAGGTTCGTGTTTGCAAATGTTACTGCTTTTGAGGCCGATAAAGACAGCGACGATGTGGACGCTGTCTTTTTTGATGCCAATGGCGATGGCGCTTTGGACCTTTATGTTTGCAGCGGCGGCTATGACAGATATGCAGAAAAAGATCCGGCTTTGCAAGACCGCATTTATTTCAACGATGGCAAAGGAAATCTAGTCAAAAGCGGAAACTCGCTGCCCGAAATGTTGAGCAGCTCCGGTTGTGTACGCGTTAATGATATCAATGGCGACGGACATCCTGATTTGTTTGTCGGAAGTAGGGTTGTTCCCGGTCGCTATCCCGAGGCGCCCGAAAGTTACCTGTTATTGAACGATGGCAAAGGAACATTTCATGATGAAACGGCGGCCTTGGCACCGGAATTAAAAAACGCAGGAATGATCACCGATGCTGCCTGGGTTGATTTAAATGGAGACAATTCGAATGAACTTGTTGTCGTCGGCGAATGGATGCCCATCATGGTATTCGAAAAACAAAAGGGAAAACTAATTGAGAACTCCCAAACCTATTTTTCAAAACGATATACAGGTTTGTGGAACAAGATACTTGTGGATGACTTTAACAATGATGGCAAACCAGACTTGGTCATCGGGAACCTGGGCTTAAACACACAATTCAAGGCAAGCGAAAACGAGCCTGCCGAGATGATTTATAAAGATTTTGATAACAATGGTTCTGTTGATCCTATTCTCTGCTTCTACATTCAGGGCCAAAGCTATCCCTATGTAACCCGGGATGAATTGCAGTTCCAGCTAAGCATGATGCGGTCCAGGTTTACTACTTACCAAAGTTATGCTGATGCTACCCTGACAGACATTTTTACCGAAGAGGAACTCAGGGACGTTTCCAGACTAAACGCGAATTACCTGCACACTGCCTTTTTTATGAGCACGCCGACCGGCGGATTTGAGCTAAAGGAATTGCCTGTAGAAGTACAATTTTCACCGGTATTCAGTCTTCAAACACTCGATTTTGATAAGGATGGCCAAAAAGATATTTTCGTAGGGGGCAATATCATGCATGCCAGACTTAAATTTGGGCAATCAGATGCCAATCAAGGCTTAATTTTAAAAGGAGATGGGAATGGCAATTTTACTACGGTCCCGCAATACCAATCTAACATGAAGCTCTCGGGAGATGTAAGAAGCTCAATCCAGATCAATGACATACTGTTTATCGGAACCAATCAAAAGGGGCTAAAGGCCTTCCAACTGAACAAACAACCCGACATCCGGCTGGTTCAAAATGATTAG
>CAZWQB010000267.1:0-4351 GCA_964636035.1 uncultured Roseivirgaceae bacterium | reverse complement strand
GCACGAGATCGGCCTCGTGGTGAACATCGAGCCCAAGTACCCGGCCAGCGATTCGGCGGAGGACGCAGCCGCCGTGCGCCGCGCGCATGCCTACATGAACGAGCAGTTCCTGCACCCCGCCCTGCTCGGCCACTATCCCCCGGAGCTGAAGGAGATCTTCGGCGACGCCTGGCCGGACTGGCCCGCGGAAGACTTCGAGCTGATCCGGCAGCCCCTGGACTTCGTCGGCATCAACTACTACACCCGCAGCGTGACCGCGGCCGGCGACAGCTATCCCTTGAAGACCGCCGTGGTGCGGCAGCCGCTGGGCACCTATACCGAGACCGGCTGGGAAGTGTTCCCGCAGGGCCTGACCGACCTGCTGGTCTGGTTCAAGGACACCTATGGCGCGCTGCCGGTCTACATCACCGAAAACGGCGCCGCCTTCTTCGACCCGGCGGTGGCCGAGGACGGCCGCATCCGCGACCCCTTGCGCATCGACTACCTGCGCAAGCACCTGGGCGCGATCCGCGATGCCATCGCCGCCGGGGTCGACGTGCGCGGTTACATGGCCTGGTCGCTGCTCGACAACCTGGAATGGTCGCTGGGCTATTCGAAGCGCTTCGGCATCGTGCACGTGAACTACGGCACCCAGGAGCGCACGCCCAAGGACAGCGCGCGCTGGTATTCCGGCGTGATCGCCAGCAACGGGCGCTCGGTGTCCGAGCCGCTGCCCTACTAGTGGATCCACGCCACGCCGGGCACGCCTGCCGCTGGAGCGTCGCGCCATGAGCGCGCCGGGTCCGCACGGCGGCGTGCAGCTGCGCGATGGCGTCGAGTTCCAGGCCTTCCAGGATGCCACCCAGTGGGCCTGGGCGGCCGCGGTGGCGCTGTCGGCGGCGCTGGGACGTGCGCTCGAGCTGGAGTCGCGCGCGCGCCTGCTGCTGTCGGGCGGCCGCAGCCCGGGTCCGGCCTATGCCGCGCTGGCGCGCGCGCCCCTGGCCTGGGACCGGGTGGACGTGGCCCTGGTCGACGAACGCTGGCTGCTGCCCGATGATCCCGACAGCAACGCGCGCCTGGTGCGCGGCTCGCTGCTGGCCGAGCGCGCCGCCGCGGCACGCTTCGAGGCGATCACCCGCGCGGGACGCAGCATCGAGGAGGCGGTCGACATCGCCAACATGCACGCGGCGCACCCGGCAGCGATCGTGGTCCTGGGCATGGGCGAGGACGGACACGTGGCCTCGCTGTTTCCGGACATGGCCGGCCTGGCCGAGGCGCTGGCTTCGCGGCGTCCCTACGTGGCGGTCGATGCCACGGGCTGCCCCGGCGCCGGCCCCTGGACGCGCCGGGTCAGCCTGACACCCGCGGGGCTTGCCCCGGCGCACACGCGGCTGCTGCTCATCCGCGGCGCGCGCAAGCGCGAACTGCTCGACCGCGTGCTGGCGGGCGACGACCCGATGGAATTCCCGGTGCGCATCGCCTTCACCACGCCCGGCGCGCCGCTGCGCATCCTGTGGTGTCCATGAGCGGCCCTCAGCCCGGGGGCGGTGGCTCGCCGCCATCGACGAAGGCCTGCAGCCTGTAGCCGCTTGCCCGGAAGAGCCAGGCCTGCAACAGGTACCAGGCCACCAGCAGCACGCCCAGCTGCCACTCCAGCACGTTTTCGACGCGATCCTTGAACCCCGGATCGTCCACCAGGGCCGATGCGGCGACGCTGCCCACGCCCAGGCCCAGCATGAGCACGCAGGTCGCCATCATCGCGCTGCGCAGCCGGCCCGCCGGCGCGCCCGCCGTGCGCCCCATGCGCAGGAACAGCAGCTGTGCCAGGTAGCTGGCGCCGAAGTAGACCACCACGCCGTAGCGCCGCATGAACCGGTACGCCGCGCCATCGCTTCCCAGGAAGGTGGCGTAGACCGCGAGCGCGACCGCGGCCGCGAGACCAAGCGCGACCAGCCAGCGGCCGCCCTGGCCCGCGCCGCGCAGCGCCAGCCATCGCGCCGAGGCCCACCAGTGCAGCGCCAGCAGCGCCGCGGCGGGCAGCACCAGCAGGCGGAACACGTGGTTGCCCAGGCCATGGCGCGCGGCACGGCTGATCGAGGTGCAGCCTTCGACATAGGGGATGCAGGCCGGCACGTGTCCATCGCGCAGCGACAGCCACCAGGCGACATGCACGCCCGCGACCAGCAAGGCGACGATGGCCATCGGCAGCGGCCACACGGGAACCGGTTCGCGCGCTCCAGCCATCGGCCTCCACTCCTTCGCGCCACGCCGGGGCGCGATGCTGGCGACCCTACCCGCCCGGGCGTCAATGTCCGGGCGTGGGCCTGTCGGACCTCACGGGCGCGGCGATCTCGATGCGTGCCGGCAGCTGGCGGATGCGCAGTTCGCCGCCTTCCCACGCGGCCGTCTCTCCGTTGATCGTCGCAACTCCGGGCACATCCGCGCCCTGCGGCCAGGGCAGCACCAGGCCGCCGGCCGGCAACGCCAGGCCCTCGTCGACCTCGAGCAGCCACCGGCCCTCCTCGCGCCGCAGCGCGTACGCCAGCACGCCGCCGGGTGTGTCCAGGCCGCGCACGGCGAAGCCCTGGTCGAACCACGCGGCCGGCACGCCGGCGGCGAGCACGATGCTGTCGTCGGCCTCGCGCACGTGGGCGAACATGTCCAGCGCCGCACGCACGAAATCCGAAGCCACCCAGGCATGCGGCAGGTCGCCCAGGAAGAAGGGCTTGCGCGGCGTCGGCGTCACGACTTCCGCCCACTGGTTCCAGGGTGGCGGCGCGCGGTCGGCCATGAACCAGTCGGTCGCTTCCCAGGCGCGCTCGCGCCAGCCCAGGCGGATGAAGGCGCCGACGTTGCGCCATTCGTAGGGCGTGTAGGCGTCCCATTCGCGCCTGCCGTCGCGCCGCGCGGTGAACTCGCGCCAGTAGCGCTCGAAGGTGTTGTGCAGGCGGTCCGGCGGAAGGTTGGCGAGCTCGCCGCCGGGGGCCAGCGCGATGGTGGTGGAGGTGGCATCGAAATCGCCAAGCTCCGCCGCGCCCGGAAGATAGTCGATGCCGTGGCGCGTGGCCGCGGCATCGAGCGAAGCCATCAGGTCGGCGCGGAAACGATCGCGCGAGGCCGCCATGCGCGCGGCGTCTTCGTCCTTGCCCAGCGCTTCGGCCACCTGCACCGCGTCCTTGTAGCCGCGCAGCGCCCAGAAATTGTCCCAGTACGAATGCATCGGCTTGGCCGAATAGCCCTCGTGGCTGATCGAGGCCGGCATCATTCCGTAGAAGGCCGGATCGATCGCGCGGTTGGCTTCGGTGCGTTCGCTGAGCGCCAGCGCCTCCATGTACCCATGCGCCGCCAGCACGTGCGGCCACATGCGTTCGAGGAAGGCGTCGTCGCCGGTGTAGCGCCAGTACTCGGCGATGTTGAAGATCAGCTCGCCGTGGCTGTCGTTCTCGGGCACGGGGTCGCTGCCGCGGTCATCCACGCAACAGGGCACCTTGCCGTCGTCGAACTGGAAGGGCGCGTACCACTCGAGGTAGTCGCGCACGGCGTCGGCGCGGCCAAGTCGCAGCAGGCCTTCGGAGATCATCGCGCCATCGCGGATCCAGCTGCGCGAGTACGAGCGCGTGCCGGGCTGCAGGCGCGGGCCGACGCGCGAGATGAGCATGTGGGCCAGCGCGGTGCGCAGGCTGTCGGCCAGCGCCTGGCCCTGCGGCGGCAGGTCGAGGCGCACCTGGTCGAGCTTCGCGCGCCATTGCGTCGCGACCTGCTGCTGCAGCTGCTCCGCATCCCACCAGCGCCGCGCCACGCCGCTGCCGCCGGTCATCGGAACCATCACTTCCACGCTGCCGACCTCCCCCGGGCCCAGGCGCATGCGGTAGACGAGCGCGGCCGAGGCCAGGCCGGTCGGGTCGTCGGCCACGCGCGTCGTTCCCGGAAACCTTCCGGACGCGAGGTGCTGCACCACGTCGCCGGCGTCGAAGGCCGAGGCGAAGGAGGTGGCGGGGACCTGCTTGGAGAAGACGCGCGGCACCCCGTCCACGCTGACCATCCCCCCCTCGACGGCAATGTCGCCGATGCGGCTGACGCCCCCCAGGGTGTTGAGGAACTGCGCCGGCGGATTGACCTGCAGCGGCCGCGCCGCCAATGCCAGCTGCAGGTCGCGCGCGCGGCCGCCGGTGTTGGCCACGCGGTAGCGCAGCACCAGCTGCGAACGCTCCGGCGTCCCGGTGGCGAAAGCGGTGACGCGCAGCGAGAAGCCATCGTGGCGCCAGTCCACGCTCGGGATCGGCAGGTAGCCGTCCTGCAGCGACTGCCGAGGCGCGGCGTCGGCCCAGCTCACCAGCGTGTCCCCGGCCAGCACGAAGGGTTCGATGCTGAA
>CAZWQB010000266.1:0-4354 GCA_964636035.1 uncultured Roseivirgaceae bacterium | reverse complement strand
ATCACCGCTGTAATGCTTCCTCCACTTGTACTGAGTCTCAATTCTTTTTCCAGTGAAGCAAGATTGGCTCTAATGCCGCCACCGCTCGTTCTCGCTGTTAAACTGCCTTTAATGTCCTCCAAATGAATACTACCACCCGAAGTTGAAACCGCCAACTCCCCTTTCGCATTTTTGAGGTTGATAGATCCTCCACTGGTGGATGCATCTAATATACCTGCATAATTGTCGATATTGATGCTTCCACCTGATGTTTTGGCATCCATATTTCCCTTTATATCTGCAATGTTCAGGCTGCCACCGCTTGTTTTCAGATCCTGGACGCCGGAAACTCCATTTAAATTGATTGATCCACCACTGGTCCTCAAATCACAGGACATTTCTTTGGGTACAGATACTTTGAAAGAGACGCTCACATTGTTATTTCCAAACCAACTTCCGCCATCTCGCTCCGCAGAAGCAATTACTTTGTTGCCACTTTTCTCAATCTCAATTTCAAAATCCTCCAGCGCTTCGGCGGCATCTTTGTCGGATTTTTCGATAGCCCTACCGCCTTTTCTTACAAACATTTCTACCCGCACGGTGCTTCCCGCGTGCGATGAAACGTCGATACTCCCACCGGAAGTAACCACTTCCAGTTCTCCCGGGGTGCTTATGCTAAACTCTTTTGTCAGATAGGGTTGGTCGGCCATTTCTCTCGAAATAGCATTGCAGGCGGAAAACAGGAACACTGCGACCGGGAGTGTCTTGGTAAAGAAATTAAAAAAATGATTCATGGCGATTTTGTTTTAGTGGAAAAAAGAAGGTTATGTATTCAAAATATTAATTGCGTATTGCAGTAATTATTCGGTCTTTAATGACTTTACAGGATCAAGCAAAGCAGCTCCAATAGTTTGATAGCTAATGGTAATCAAAGCGATCACCAAAGCCAATCCTCCCGAAATCAAAAACACCTCCAGGCCAATGTCTATCCTATATGCAAAAGAAGTCAGCCATTCGTTCATTAAAAACCAGGAGAGCGGAACCGCTATGACGAAGGCGACTGCTACTAATTTCGTAAACTCTTTGGACAACATGAAAACTACATCTGATACAGAAGCTCCCAGTACTTTTCTCACTCCTATTTCCTTCGTCCTTTGTTCGGCAGTAAAAGCAGCCAGCGCAAACAGCCCCAAACAGGCAATAATTATAGCCAGAGAGGTGAAAATTGCCGTAATTTTCCCAATTCTAACTTCCGCCTGATAAGTTTGATCAAATTTCTGATCCAAAAATTCATAACTAAATGGTTGCCCGTCCGCAATCTTGTTCCATTCCTCTTCTACAAATGCAAGCAGTTCAGGGATATTTTCTGTTTGAATACGCAGACTCATTGCACCGCTACTGCTACCCAGGTAAAGGCCAAGCGGGGAGATATTTTCCTTTAAAGAAGAAAAGTGAAAATCCTTTAACACACCCACGATAGTGAAACCTTTTACTTTCTCTGATTCCTTGTCTCTATTTGCAGAAAAATTAAATGCATAGATTTTCTCGCCAATAGGGTTTTCAAACCCAAACTTACGCACAGCCGATTCATTCAGAATCACTGATGATGAATCTGCTATTGATCCTTCCCTGAACCCTCTTCCTTCCACAATTTCCAATCCCAGGGTCGATATATAGTCTTGATCTACATACCAGTTTTGCATGGCTACAGAGTTTTCTTCCTGGGGCACCGCCCCTGAATATAAAGGATTGTTGTTTCTGATGGACCCAACCGGCAGGAATCCTGAGATGGTGGCGTTTAATATCTGCGGATGCTTAACCAGCTCGTTCTTAAAACTTTGAATCTGCGACCCAAGACCATAGGTTTCGCGCAAAACCAGCACCTGTTCTTTGTTAAATCCCAACGACTTGTTTTGAATGTAGTCGATTTGCTTGTAAATTATAACCGTTCCTACAATGAGCATGATGGAGATTGCAAACTGAAAAACAACCAGGCCACTTCTCAGAAATCTGTTCCCAGCTCCTCCTTTCACAACGCCGCCTTTCAGGACTTTTGCAGGCTCAAATGAAGAAAGATAAAAAGAAGGATACGCGCCTGCTACCAGTCCGATGAACAATAACAAAACCAGCGCTGCAACAACAAAAAAGCCATTTCCAAGGTAGTTTACAGAAAGTGATTTACCTGCCAGATTATTAAAAGCAGGAAGGAACAATTCCATAAGCCCAATCCCCAACAATAAACCCAGAAGCCCAAGGAAAAATGATTCTGAAAGAAACTGACCAACAAGCTGATTTTTCACCGAGCCCATCACCTTTCGAATGCCGACTTCCTTGGCTCTTTTGGCCGACCGCGCAGTAGAGAGGTTCATAAAATTGATGCAGGCAATCACCAATATAAAAATTGCAATTGCTGAAAATATGTACACGTATTTTATGTCCCCGTTAGGAGCCAAATCACCCTCAAGGTCTGAATGCAGATGAATATCCTGAACAGGTTGAAGAAAATATTTTATGGGACTTTCATCGAATTCCGCCGTATTCAACCCCATAATGGACGAAGCCTGAGGGTACAGATATTTCTCAGTGAGTGCAGGAAATTTTTCCTCTACCGATGCCGGATCGCTGTGTTCAGACAGCCGAATGTAGGTATTGTAATTATGGCTGAGCCATATCCCTTCCTTGCTGTCCTGGAAGGATTCCATTGAAGCCAGAATTTCAAAGTCAAAATGTGTATTGGCTGCTATTTCCTCAAAAACACCTGTGACCATGTAATTTTCCTTACCATCCAGCACCAACATCTTTCCAAGGGGATCTTCCTGTTGGAAATATTTTTCGGCGATTTTTCTGCTAATTACAAGTGAATTAGGTTCTACAAGTGCCTGATCTTTATTGCCTTTGATCATGTCTATGGCAAACAACTGCAGTATGGATTGATCTGCAAATGCCAGTTTTTCTTCGTTGTAGGTAGTAGCACTCCCGGATGGATCAGTTACCTTGATCAGCCAGTTACCATAGGGTCGCAGACGACCGGCTAGTTCTATTTCAGGAAACTCTTCCTGCAAAGTTTCAGCCATCGGTGCAGGTGCCAAAGGATATAGAGAATGCTCTCCTCCGAAGTCTATATCAGAGTTTACCCGGTACAGCCTCTCCGCGTAGGGGTGGTGCTTGTCGTAACTTAGTTCATCCTGTACAAACAACATGATCAAGAGACAGCAGGCAATTCCAACTGCTAGTCCCACTATGTTTATAAAGGAATAGAACTTGCTCTTTAAAAGATTCCTGAATGCGATTTTAAAGTAATTTTTAAGCATTGTTGATGGAATTAATAAGGTACAGGCTCTTCAGAAGAGGTGGTTTTCAACTCTGAACGGTATAAGTACGTAGTAGGTCAGAAGTATTAAAGATGAATGATTACACCAGGCAATGCTTCGCACTCGGTGGATTCATTTTCACTTCTGGTATCCGGATGCGGCCGCTTAGAAATTGTGTCATGGCGGTTCGGCTCCGTGATGTGTAACAATGACTTTAATTGCTGCTTTATATTTTCTTCCTCCTGGTGGGAGTAATGTAGAGCACTACTGATAAGCGTAGCAACAAATACAAAAAATAAATTAAACCTATTCATAACTTGTTGATTTAGTTTAAGTTGATTTCTAATTAATAGATTGATAAAATGTTAAAATGGTTGCATTCGATTTCAATTTTTTTCTGTTTTTTTTTATTTTAATGCACCCTACAATTGCATACATTCACATGCTCCTGTAAATCCTCTTCCCCATCGGCACCGGGGTACATTTCATTAGAGGGCATTAAACATGAAATTCTTCTTTAATATTCTCTGTTACAACCTTGCCATCGAACAGATTGATAATTCGGTGCGCATAGTTTGCATCATGGGGAGAGTGTGTTACCATGACAATGGTGGTACCCGAAGCATTTAAATCAGATAATAATTTCATTACCTCTTCTCCGTTTGCCGAATCTAGATTACCTGTAGGTTCATCCGCCAGAATAAGGCTTGGTTTGGCTACTACCGCGCGCGCTATGGCAACCCGCTGTTGTTGTCCACCGGATAATTGTTGCGGAAAATGGTTTCTCCTATGCATGATCGCCATCTGCTCCAACACTTCTTCCACCTTCTTCTTTCTGTCTGCTGAAGAAACTTTCAAATAGAGCAGCGGCAATTCTACGTTTTCAAAAACGGTGAGTTCATCGATAAGGTTGAAACTCTGGAAAATAAATCCAATAGACCCCTTACGTAGTCCCGCACGCTGTCTCTCTGAATATTTCGAGACTTCATGCTTCAAAAAGTGATATTCACCACTGCTAGGATTATCCAACAGTCCCATAATGTTTAAAAGGGTGGATTTTCCAC
>CAZWQB010000265.1:0-4355 GCA_964636035.1 uncultured Roseivirgaceae bacterium | reverse complement strand
TGAAGGAAGCAAGAAGAAGAGTAGCAGATTATGTAATCAGTCAAAACAAATACCCTTTCTAGAGTAGATGTTTCAATAGGAGATGGTGTTGCATTCATTAACCTATGAATACAGCACCATTTTTACTTTACAGCATCTGGAGAAAATTTGGTTACCAGGTTGTTAACTGGTTCCACAGTTTGAAGATATGCAAAAATCGCCTCCAGGTCTTCTGTTTTCATATCTTTATACATCAACCAGGGCATAATGGTATTGAAGGAGTTGTCTGGTACCATAGCAGGTACATAATCAGGATCATTATAGGACTTGAAGCGGCCCACAAATTGTTCCGAGGTCCATTTTCCAATGCCTGTGCTTAAATCCGGCGTTAAGTTTGCAGACCGGACCGTTCCACCACGTGGAAGTCGGAATTCAAAGCCTCCAGCCAGGTATAATGACTCAATTGCTTCACCTCTGCTGTTTGCTGGCGTGTGGCATTCACCACATCCGGCAATCGTAGTTAAATACTTCCCTTTCGCTATTATTCCTGAGTCTTCTCCCAATTGTGTCGGCGCTGCATTTTTGGGAATAGTTTTCACAAGTACATTCATTGGGAAGTTAATTTCAGATGCGGGGGGATCATGTTCTATTGGGGCCAGTGACCGAAGGTATGCTACGATTGCATGAACATCTTCAGGAGCCATTTTGCTATAGCTTGCATACGGCATGATGGGAAATATCGGCTCGTTGTCCTTGGTCACGCCGGTGGTTATTAGTCTGTATATTTCGCCGTCTGTCCAATCCGATAAATTATAGGGCGTTATGTTTCGGGCATAAAATTTACCTGGTAAACCCATGCCTTCATCAAAGAGCTCGCCGCCCATCCCCTCTGAACCAGGAATTAATGGACCTGCAAATTTGGTCCAGTCCCGTTCACTATGGCAATCCATACAAATGGCTACATGGTTTGCCAGGTAAGCTCCTTTTTCTATCAATGCCTCATCGCTTGAAATTTTAATTTCAGAGGCGGCGTCTACGCGAGGAAAGGCTACGAAAAAGTAGCCCATGCCAATAGAAGCGAAGAACAGGAGCAGAAGAAATGCCGATAGTATAATTTTTTTTACAGTAGACATCCGGTTTAGATTAGATGATTATAGAGCAATATAGGGCAATATAACATTAATCATAATAAATATAAATATAAGGCAATATTTTTATTGTCACGAGTTGTTCAGTCCGGGAAGAGAAATCCTTATCGTTAATTCAAGAATTCCGGCATAATTTTTATATCATTATACTTTCATTCTAAACGTATCATTAATCTTATCTTTTTATGTTTACAATACAATTCAATCGTAAGGCAACTTTAACAAAGGCCATTCTGCCTTTCCTTTTATTTTTTGCTATTTCTTCTACACTTCGGGCCCAGGAGGGCGATCCGGCGCTAACAGAGGTTTGGGAACCAGTTCCGCCAAAGGTTACGCCAGCTACTGATAAGAAAGCACCATCGGACGCTATTGTGTTATTTGATGGCAAAGACCTTTCGAAATGGCAGGGAAAAGATGGTGCGGCAAAGTGGGAAGTGAAAGACAATGCATTTACCGTGGTAGCCGGTACAGGAGACATCCAGACAAAGCAGGAATTTGGTGATGTTCAACTTCATATTGAATGGCGTTCTCCTAAGGAAATCAAAGGAGAAGGTCAGGGAAGAGGAAACAGCGGTATTTTTCTTCAGGGTATGTACGAATTACAGGTGCTGGATAGCTATGAAAGCAAAACATATCCGAATGGACAGGCCGGCAGCATTTACAAACAGACCATACCATTGGTGAACGCCACCAAAGCTCCGGGAGAATGGCAAACTTATGACGTAATTTATCGCGCTCCTGTGTTTGAAGGCGACAAATTGGTTAAACCTGCCACTATTACAGTTTTACACAATGGAATTTTGATTCAGGACCATACGGAGATTAAAGGAACTACTGAATATATTGGTGCTCCTAAAATAATTCCTCATGGCAAAGGGCCCATCAAGCTTCAGGACCATGGTAACCCGGTAAGCTTTAGAAATATCTGGGTGAGGGAGTTGAAGTAGACAGGTGTCGCGGAGAGTTATTTTAAAGAGGCCATCTTTTGATCATTGAAATCGGAAATGGCCTCTTTATTTATTCGGACTTTTTGAAAGCTTGTAAAAATCCTTTCTTAAAGCTTTTTACAAGGCCCTACTTGTTGTAACCAAGCATTGCATCAATAGAATTTATCGATACAAAATGGTAGTTGGGTCTGGCTTTCTCATAAATTTTCGATGCCATTTTTTTGCCCTTTTCCGTTTTGATCATTTCTCCGTAAAGCGGCATTAGAAATTTTCGGCGACCAACTTCTACAAGGAAATTTTCAAGGCTGTCATGAGCAGGATCATAGTCATTACGGATGGTATGGACAAACCAGGCAGTCAATATTTCCGAATTTCCCGACTTGGTGAAGCCGAAAGCTTGGTCCAACTCCTTCATTTGTGAGGTGGAAAGGTTATCTGGAAGATTTCCTAAAAAATGCAACCATTCATGCGTACTCCAATTTTTAGTGTCAAGGGCGGTTGCGGATTTTCCTCCTATCCAATTTGAAAGTACCGTATCTACCTTTACAAATCTTTCAGCGGAAACGTTCGGTATATTCTCCGGTAAGCCTTCGCCGTAGATCCAGGAATCATAGATTTCGTCGCCAGCAAGGACTTTATGTTTTTCGAATAGATGCTCGTTTGTATAAGCAATAAAATCTTCGGTGGTCATGGTTTTGAAAGCATTGGTTTCAAAATACTCCGCTAAAAATGCATCAAATTTCTCGCGTCCAGCCATTTCTTCTAACCTTCTCAGGAAAAAGTACCCTTTATCATAAGCAATGCTGGTAACCCCATCATCAGGATTTCTACCGTCCAAATCAAGTTTTAAACGCGTATCCGCTGCATTTCCATTTTCTGTCATGGATTTGACTTCTTCTTTTAAACCACTTAAGGCCAGACTGGCTAGCATTTCTGAGTAGGACTTTCCATACATTTCTTCCATGATTCTGTTCTCGAAATACACCGTAAAGCCTTCATTAAGCCAAAAGTCATTCCAGGTAGCGTTTGTAACCAGATTACCCGACCAGGAATGTGCTAATTCATGGGCAACCAGGGAAGTAAGCGACCTATCACCTGCCAATATAGTCGGTGTTGCAAAAGTGAGCCGCGGATTTTCCATACCCCCAAAAGGGAAACTTGGCGGAAGTACCAGGAGGTCATAGCGCTCCCAGCGGTAGGGTCCGTACAAACCTTCAGCAACCGACACCATTTTCTCTACCTCAGCGAATTCATGAACCGCTTTTTCTATGACTTCTGGTTCTGCGTACACCCCAGTTCTTTCACCCAAAGATTCGAAAGTTAAATCGCCAACAGCAAGGGCCATCAGATAAGCGGGAATCGCTTGTTCCATCTTAAATTTATATACGCCGTCCTCACTTTTCTTCTGAGGGTTTTCAGCGCTCATCAATGCCATGAGTTCCGTTGGAACCTTCACTTCAGCTTCATACGTGAATCTTATCCCCGGCGAATCCTGGATAGGAATCCAGGTTCTGGCTAATATCGCCTGTGATTGGGTGAACAGGAATGGGTATTTTTTTCCGGCGGTTTGAGAGGAACTTAGCCATTGCAAAGCTTCGGCCCCTTCAGTGGTATGGTAATGTATGTTGACCAGCCTGGTATCTGGTTGAATGTCTATTTTTAGAGATTTGCCCATATGTGGGTTAGAGCCTTCACCTAACTCGAAAGAAGCGGAATCTTCTGAGTTTCCCAAGGTCACCTTTTGAATTTCTAAGTTTTTTGTATCGAGAATAAGATGTTTTGCATCATCAGATGTTTCTATGGAAATTGTTGCGACTCCCGAAATCCGCTTCTCATCGAAATCCACGGTGGCTTCCCACTTAAGGTGCGTCATTACGGCTTCAGAAGGCACGGCAAAACTGTGAGGATCATTGATGGTTGTCATATCGCTTGAATCGTTTTTTATTTCTTTTTGTGTTTTTTTACCCGTATCACAACTCGTGCTGATCATAAGAAGGGTAATTGCAGTTAAACAAAGACATTTTTGTAAGATTTTCATGGGAATTGTTTCACATTAATTGGACAAGTTCTTTTAATAAATTTTAAAATGGATGTAGTCACCCAAATTGATTGATGTTAATAGTCTGCTGAAATAGCCATAAGCGGAAGCATACCCACAGAAAATGTCCGAAAGACTCCGGACTCTTACGGAGAATATTAATTGCTCAGGTATTCTACCTCAATTCTACGGGTTCTAAGCTATTCCATCCCGAAACCAATCCGGGACAAGATTCTGACCATT
>CAZWQB010000264.1:1593-4356 GCA_964636035.1 uncultured Roseivirgaceae bacterium | reverse complement strand
AATTGAAGCTGATATTACCTACAGAGTCGGTTGTTAAGTGCGGGAAAAAGAAAGCCGTTTCCTGCAGATTCGTACGCACGTTTACCTGTGCCAATTGTTCATCGAGCTTTTGCTGTCCTTCCTTGGTAGAAATAATAACCACACCATTCGCTGCTCTTACTCCATAAATAGCCGTGGCTGCCGCACCTTTAAGTTCTTCCATGGAGATGATTTGTGACTGGTCAAGATCAAATTGTTCTACAACCACGCCATCTACTATATATAAAGGGTTAGCGCCATCGGCCACGGAAGCATTGCCTCTGATGCTTATAGCCAGCTCACTTTCGGCTGGTGCTTCTTCAAATACAACATCCTCTAAGCTACTTTCCTCTGTAGCGGGACTGGCTCTTTTTCTAAGCATTGCCGCATGCGGTGCAACTTCTAAATCTTGTAATGCCTCGATGCGAGGTGCCAGAATCACATCAATAATGTTAAACATTCCTACTGTTGCACTTGCCGATTCATAACCTATAAAGCTATAAATAAGCTCATCTCCCTCTTCTGCTTTTATGCTATAATTTCCCTGATTATCAGTAGCGGTCTGAGTCTTTTTTCCTTTAATGGAGATTATTGCTCCTGCTAAAGGTGCACCGGCATCATCCGTAATCTTGCCATTAATTACTCCCTTCTCCAGGTTTTCATCAATAGAAGGGTGGACACTGGAATAGTAGGTTTCCTCAGCTATTCTGGATAAGTAGTTTCTGTTGATGTAATAATCGTTTCTCAGGCTAAACCCAAACCAATCCAGTGCGTCATAATACTGCCTTCGGTAGTGGTGGCTTTCATACCCACCATACAAATTCTGCATCAGGAAATCCTGCGTGCTAAAGCTTTGCCTGGCAGATATGCGATTGCTCGAATAGTACGTCCGGACTTGAATAGGATTAAACGACCAGGAATGGGGTTGAAACTGATCCAGAGAAGCATCGTACATCCCGGCCAACATTTCTGCTAGCACTTTTTCGCTATCTTCTCCTTTTAATTTAAAGCTCCAGGTTTGATTGCTCCCTGGCTGCAGCTTGTCCCTGAAGGTGAGGGTCTCTATTTCCAGCTTTTTAATAGGTTGTGGAACAGAAATGACGAGTATGCCACTCTTATAATCATTTAATCCCACCAGACTGTAACGAATGGCAAAGCCGCCAATGTCACCTTGTGCTACAGGAAATTCCAGTTCTTTGATATTATCATTCAAGCGGATTATCTGTGTGCTGACCACCTGGTGATTTTTTTCCAGTTCAACGGTTACATAAAGATTTTTTGCGGCTGATCCTATCTTTAGTTTCACTTTCTCGCCCACCTTGTAGCTCGCTTTATCAGTACCAATGGTAAATAACGCCTGGTCTGCCACCTTTTTATCCTTGTCGGAATACAATACAAACTTCTGCTGGTCTTTCACTTCCTGCCCAAATGCATCCTTGCTTTCCAATTCCACCAGGTATTTCCCACTTTTCCATTTGTCTATGCTCTTCAGAAAAATTTCCTTTTCTGACTCTATATTAAAATTGGTCTCAAAAACTAATTCCTTTTCCCAATTTGCTTCATCGTCCTCGTTGTCGTAAGGGTCGTGCGGGAACAGTTTTTTAAATTCATCCCTTGAAATTTCCTGATAATCGGGGGCATTCCAGGGTCGGTCGCGTAGAACATTTTCCGGAGCCATTAACTTGAAAACGCTGATTTTACCTTTGGCTGGTACAAACTCGCCATTTAGATTTTGGGTAGTAATTCCAATTTTTTGTCCATCATCTTCTTTATTCAAAATGGCCGGTATTTGCATGGTAGCTGTCAGCGTGTGATAGCCCACTTTTACAATCGTAGTGGCACTTCTGGTCTCGCCGTTGAGGTCGGTTACATCTGCAGTAACTTCATACTCAAACACCGGAAGGTTCTCTTTTGAGACACTAAGATCAGGAATGGCAGCGAAGTCTATACTAAACTTTCCTTCTGTATCGGTAGTAGTTTCTCCATGCGTAATTTCCTGTGCTTCGGAGCTGTAGCCGCCATAAGGCCGGTGCCAGTAAAACCAGGGTGGGTACTGCACTTTTCTATGCACCCGGTAAATTACCCTTGCATCTGTAATATTGCTGCCTGCAAAAGCCGCAGCCGTTCCCTCAACCGTAACGGTGTCGCTGATCTGATAAGTCTTCGTGACAGGTTTAAACAGCGTTTCAAACTTAGGGCGTTTGTATTCTTCTACGGAAAAGTAATGTCTTCCATTTTCAAAATAAGCATTAGAACTATATGCTGTTCCCTCCACCACATAGAGGTTATATTTACCCGTTAAACCGCCGGCAGGCAAAACAAATTCTCCGCTGAAGGAACCAAATTCATTGCTTTCTAATACCATGTGCGCGACTTCTTCGTGGTTTACATCGCCAAGAAATATTTTCACCCGTTTCCCGGCAACCACTTCCGATTTTGACCCTTGGGATTTCAGTAAAATTCCTTTGAAATAAACCTTTTGTCCGGGTCTGTAAATACTCCTGTCGGTAAATAAGAAAGGTTTTATGGTTGTTTGTTCTTCCCTGGAATCTCGATTTCTACCGTAGTTATAGTAGTAATAGTCTCCGAAAGTTGCTTCATCGTCTTTCGTCTTAACTTTTATCTGGACATCATAATAATATGTTTCTGTCGAAAAGCTTGCCATACCCTGATCGTCCGAAGTCCTGCTACCGATTACTTTTCTGTCCTCCCTTCTGCTCTCGATAAACTCCAGTTTTGCACCTT
>CAZWQB010000264.1:0-1493 GCA_964636035.1 uncultured Roseivirgaceae bacterium | reverse complement strand
TTTTAACTTCGTCAGGCCTTTTAGATAATGTTCCTCCACATTTTCCATGCGGGCATTGTCTTTTACAAATTCAAGTCTTTCCAGGTCTAGCGTCACAAAAGCAGTCGGATCTTCATCATTGGCATGGAAGCGAAGCAGTTGCTGGTAGATTTTTAGCGCGTTAAAATTAAGTGAGGTGGAATCAGCCGATTCAAATGCTATGTTCTTTAAATCTTTGAAATAAGTGCTGTCTGTAATTTCAAACTTGTAGGCAGGCCGTGAGATGCCTGTTTCACCTGATTTGTAAAATTCGAGGGCGTTGTGTGCAAGAAAATCAAAGAGGGTAGGGCGGTATATTTTTGAATTTTCCTGTTGGATCAGAATATCATTGAAGGTGTTCAAATCAACATCCTGAAGCTGTGGTGCATTCAATAGAGAAGCCTGATAATATTGATGGATTTCCAGAAAAAGTGTCTCCAGGTCCCAGGTCCTGAAGTCCGATGCATCCACCTTCTCCTCAGTACGTGTGCGGTTGTAAAATTGCCATCGATTGGTCTGGTAATATTGCCAATAGATATTTGCCAGCACGTTTTCAAGCACATTTTTCAGAGGAACGTCGCTTTTGGCAATTTCTTCTTTAAACTGGTTCACTACCTTTAGCTGCGCATCTTCCTCCAGTGTCAGCATAAATTTCGACTTGTAGAGCAGTGTTTTTACCAGTTGCGGCTGATTATTTTCTGTTTGAGCCTGCTCATAGATGGAATCCACCACTGCAGCCGCAGATTTAGGAAGACCCTGAAGTTCGTATTTCTGTACCGTATTCCAGAATTTATTAAATGGATTTTCATCGTTTTGTGCCATAGCAGTCATTGAAATTATATTTAACAATAAGAACAGCGAAGTCGAAATTGCTTTTTTCATGTGTATTTATTAAAGCTTAATAATAATCATTTTTTTTAGAAATGAGCGGGGTTTATAGACAATGTTGAGTGGTTGACGACATGCGATCATCTAAATCTAAACAGCGGGAAATGCCTAACTGTATGGATATCAGGTTGGGAGCAGAGGTATTCATAGGGTTATGTTTTGGTTCGATATTGATGTTTAATAGTAGGATGCAGGAGGAGGGGAGATTCCATAAATTGTTTAAAAATAATTTATGGCAAATGATAATTGTCGTAGTTTTCGACCCATTTGATAACCATCGTAGATACACGATTTATCGTATCGTTTTTACCAATTCCTTTATCCGTACAACCTGCAATCACTCCATGGTTGCATGACCCACCAATCATCTGCAGACATTTGACAATAGTGGAAAGAGCAGAGGTTTTGTTTGGATGCACCAGTTATGGCGCAGCAGGTGGTCTGTGTGCCACGAGACCACGGAGGGCGGGGGTGCGGTATTTGAGCTGTAACATTTCGGGTCAGGTCTTACTGATTTTGATATAAAAGAACGGCTACACTTAATCTTTGACCGGTAAAGTGCCTCAACAGCTTCCACGCATAGATCC
>CAZWQB010000263.1:0-4357 GCA_964636035.1 uncultured Roseivirgaceae bacterium | reverse complement strand
GAAGCAGAAAACGGCAAAGTAGGGGTGGAAAAAGCAAAGTCTGAAAAACCAGACCTCATCATTTGCGACATTATGATGCCTCAGCTAGACGGCTACGGGGTGTTGCACATGCTGAGCAAAATTCCCGATACTTCTGGCATCCCCTTTATTTTCTTAACAGCAAAGTCTGAAAAAGAAGACTTTCGGAAGGGGATGAATTTGGGTGCGGACGATTATCTGATCAAGCCTTTTGATGACATTGAACTATTGGACGCCATTGAAATGAGGCTCAAGAAAAACGAGATTCTAAGAGCCGATTTTCAAAAAAGCGCGGAAGGGCTTGACAATTTTATTCAGGAGGCCAGAGGCCTGGAAAATCTGGACAAGCTTATAAAAGGCGATCAAAAGAAAACGAAGCTTAAAAAGAAGCAATATCTATATTCTGAAGGCAGCTACCCGCATGCGCTCTTTTTCCTTAACAAGGGCAGCGTAAAAGGGGTTCAGGCCAACCACGAAGGGAGGGAATATATTGTCAACCTCTATAAAGCCGGAGATTTTATCGGGTATCTTGATCTGCTTGAAGATCAAAAATACCGGGAGTCTACAATTGCCCTGGAAGAATCAGAGGTAATTATTATCCAACGCGACGACTTCTTCGCCCTTATTCACAAAAATCGTGATGTGGCCAGCAAGTTTATTAAAATACTCTCTGATAATCTGGCAGAAAAAGAAGAACGTTTGCTTAAACTGGCTTATAATTCTGTCCGAAAAAGGGTAGCTGAATCACTCCTTTTGGTAGAAAAACAATATAAAAAAGAAGGAGAAGAAAAGTATGTCCTCACCATTTCCAGAGAAGATCTTGCCAACATTGTGGGTGCCTCTACGGAAACTGTGATCCGGACACTCAGCGATTTTAAAGATGAGAAACTGATCGAAATCAGTAGTGGGAAAATAGCTATCATCAACTCGGACAAGCTGAGCAGGATCAGAGGATGATGTTGTGTTGACTTTAAATGAACTTTAGATAAGAAGCGCGAGCGTTAGAAAAATGCACAACGCATAAGAGATAAGTATTTTCAATAATGGCTGATTCGAATACGGCTTCTGACAAACAGCCTTACGTCTTTAGAAAGTTTAAAATAGAAGCGCTCAGCACGCCGTTCATCTTAAACCATTGTTCAGAGCAGGTAAACTCCGAGCATAGAGGCTTCTTTGATATCCACCCCACCCGCATCACCATCAATGAGGCTGCTTTTTCCCGATTTTCGGATAGCCCCTCCCACCTGGAGGTAAGTGTACTACTGATTGAAGACACATTAACTGTACGCTGTGCCTGCACCGCTCCAGAATCTGGGCTGTGCAGGCATCAGGCACAGGCTTTGTTTAACATCATGCAACGCACAGAATTGCGGGTGTTTTTCGACAAGCAGCGCCGCCACAAAATAATGCTGCAGGAGGCCGAAAAATACGGGCTTGAAAACGAATCCGATTTAGATGCCCATTTTGAAATTAAATATCAGGATGGTAACATTCAGCTCGATCCCTTCAGGAAGGAGTTGTTTCCTGTAGAAAAATTTGGTACAGCAGTGCTTGATATTCCCGACGCACCTATTCAGAATGCAACACCGGCGACGCTGTTTAGCCAAAAAGATAATGCAAAGGTGGTGCTTGTAGTAGGAAAACATCGCTTCTATAAGCACCTGGTGGTGGCTCTTTTTGAAACCGCAATCGCAAAAAACGGAAAGATAAAAAACCCGCTAAAGGCCATCAAGCCGCTTGACTTCATTTGGAAAACGAACGACAATGAGGTTCTGAAATTTTTGACAGCAATAGCACGCTTTCAAAATAACTATGATAGTGAAACTTCCGCCGAGGATATAGAAGCGTTGAAAGCGCTGATCAAAAATCCCTTAAAGCTCGAAATCTGCCTGCATGATCCGGAGATTTCCGACAGCATCACCGCTGCATCTATCGTTCCGGTAAAAATCTCCGTCTACCCAATTGATCTGAGGTTAACCGTTCATGTGAAGGGTGATTTCTTTGAAGTGAATGCACACGTCCTGGTCAATGATAAGTTGCATCCCCTCGACAAGCTGGAGATAAAACTACAGTACTTCTTTTCCCTGGGGCAGGACCTTCATTTGATAGATAATTACAACTTCCTGCGAGTCATTTCATTCTTTAAAACCTACAGCAATAAGCTACTGCTTCACAATTCGAAATTTGAAGCTTTCAAAGAAAATTTCCTGTCGAAACTTGAACACAAAGTCCGTATCAATTATGCATATCTCCAACCTGCATCCAAAGAGCAACTCCAGGAAACAGCATTGGATCAAATTGTTGAGAAAATAATCTACCTCACCGACTCGGAAGATTATATTCTGATTAGTCCTGTGGTAAAATACGGCACCATGGAAATACCGGTGCTGTCTAAAAAGCAACTGTATGCCATCGATATCAAAGGAACGCCCTTTAGCATTCCCAGGCACGAGCAGGCAGAACAGGCATTCCTGGATCAACTGACACAACAACACCCGGATTTCAAGGAACAGCAAGAAGGTAATATGGACCGTGACTATTTCTACCTCCACAAATTTCGTTTTCTGGATGAAGACTGGTTTATGAATGCCTTTGAAAGTTGGAGGCAACAAAACATTTCAATTCTTGGTTTTAAAGACCTCAACGGCAGAAATTTAAACCCTAATAAAGCAAAAGTCACCGTCACCGTAAACAGCGGTATTGATTGGTTTGATGCTTCTGTTTCCGTGGCTTTCGGGAACAAAGATGTGGAGCTTAAACACATTCAGAAAGCGGTAAAGAATAATAACAGGTATATTCCACTTGATGACGGAACCATGGGCATACTCCCTCAGAAGTGGGTAGATCGGTTTGCCAGGTATTTCAATGCAGGAGAAATAGCAGCGGGGAAACTGAGAATCCCGAAGATAAAATTCGGAGAGCTGGAAAGTATATTTGAAGAAGAAATTTTGTCTACCGAGCTCAGAAATGAAATTGCCCGCTACAGATCGAAATTGGTGAACTTTAAAACCATAGAGCATGTACAGGTTCCTTCCGGGTTGCAAGCTACTTTAAGAGACTATCAAAAAGAAGGGCTGAACTGGCTGAACTTTCTGGACGAATTCAACTTTGGCGGTTGCCTGGCAGATGACATGGGACTGGGAAAAACGATCCAGGTGATCGCCTTTATACTTTCGCAACGGAGCAAGCACCGCAAGAACACCAATCTCGTAGTGGTGCCGCGTTCTCTGGTTTTTAACTGGCAAAATGAGCTTAAAAAATTTGCACCTTCTATTAGGGTTCTGACTGTTCATGGAGCCAACCGCAATATTGATTTATCTGCATTAGCGCAATACGAAGTTGTATTAACCACCTACGGAACCCTGTTGTCGGACATACTTTACCTGAAAAAGCATGAATTCAATTATGTAATACTGGACGAATCACAGGCCATTAAAAATCCTGAATCGCAACGGTATAAAGCTGCCCGGCTTTTGAAATCACGGAATAAGCTAATTCTTACAGGCACTCCGGTAGAAAACAACACCTATGATATTTACGGGCAGTTTTCTTTTGCCTGTCCAGGCTTACTGGGAAACAAGCGTTACTTCAAGCAGCATTTTTCTGATCCGATCGACAAGTTCAAAGATAAAAAACGGGCCCAGGAACTTCAGCAAAAGATCAGTCCCTTTATTTTAAGGAGAACGAAAGAACAGGTTGCCAAAGAATTGCCGGAAAAAACTGAAATGGTGATCTACTGCGCCATGGGCACTGAACAGCGGAGGGTTTATGATGCCTATGCACAACAGTTCAGAGACTTTTTAAATCAAAAGACAGAAGATGAGTTTTTAAAACACAGCATGCATGTGCTGCAGGGTTTAACCAAACTTCGACAAATTTGTAACTCCCCTGCCCTGCTTGCAGATGAACAGTTTTACGGAAACAGATCAGCAAAAATAGATGTGCTGATGGAGCAAATCCAAAACAAATCTGCTCATCACAAAATCCTGGTTTTTTCGCAATTTGTTTCAATGCTCGAACTGATAAAGAAGGAATTGGATACCCACAATATTCGGTATCAATACCTCACGGGGCAGACAAAGGACCGCGCTGAACAGGTGGAAAAATTTCAGAACAACCAGGAAGTGCGGGTCTTTTTAATCAGCTTAAAAGCCGGAGGTACCGGTTTAAATTTGACCGAAGCAGATTATGTTTATCTGGTAGACCCATGGTGGAATCCGGCCGTTGAAAACCAGGCCATCGACCGGAGCCATCGGATTGGTCAGCAAAAAAACGTAGTGGCCGTCCGCTTAATCTGCCCCGACACCATTGAAGAAAAAATGATGCAACTACAGGAATC
>CAZWQB010000262.1:0-4357 GCA_964636035.1 uncultured Roseivirgaceae bacterium | reverse complement strand
TGGATCCATGGTACGCTTGAAATTACGGCTATTGTAATAGCAGGTGCTGCAGGGCTTATTATGGGTAACGGTATACTGTTCCCGGGAACCTATCCAAGGCTTTATTCATTCCAAAAAGCTGCAAAGAGGGGTTTGAAAATTGTGCTCAGCCTGGTTCCTTTTTTCATTGTAGCAGGCTTTATTGAGTCATTTATTACACGGCACACCGAATGGCCTTTATCTATCAAAATTTTTATTATATTGGTGTCTCTTTCTATATGTTTATTATATCTTATAATATTACCAAAAAAACACCAGTATGATGCAAAAGCTACAACTTTATAAAATCCGCGATTTCGGCGCTAAAATTAACGCCACTATCGATTATATCCGCGAAAATATTGTGGGTCTGCTCAAAGTAGTATTACTAGTAGTAGTGCCACTGGCATTATTGATGGCGATTTTTTTCTCGTCCATGTTCTCCACTATTTTCCAGGCGTCTTTAAATCCTGAAATGACGGGTTCTGAGGGAATGAGCTTTATGGCTGATTTGGGAGTGAATTACCTGCTGATGATGTTGCTATCCATGGTTACCGTAGCCTTTATGGTCGGTTCAATCTATACTTACATGCGTTTGAATGACAAGAGTGAGTACCCACCTTCGCCACTGGAGGTCATTAAAAAAGTAGCTGGAAGAATTCCTCAGATGATTGTATTAATGATTCTCATTGGTGTTGTAAGTGGCATAGGTTTTATGTTCTTTGTGCTTCCAGGAATTTATTTAGGCGTCACGCTTAGTCTCGCCCTCCCCATTTTTGTATTTGAAGATTTGGGAGTGGGTAAATCTTTCAGTAAATCTTTTCAGCTGATCAAAGGGAAATGGTGGAGTACATTCGGGCTTCTAATTATAACATCTATTATCGCGTCGATCATCAGTTATGTGTTTGCTATACCTGTTTATCTTGGTTTTTTAGGTGATATATTCAGTTCCATTGAAGCGTCTCCCGGCGATCCTTCGGCGATGATGGGAGCTTTTTCCAGTTGGTATATGGTCGTAGGAATGGGTTTTATGATGATAGGCACTTACATTACCTATTTAATCCCATTGATTGCGCTGAGTTTTCAATATTTCAATTTATCTGAACGTGTAGAAGGTAAAGGAATTCGAAATCAAATCGACGAGTTTGAAACGGTGTCTTAGTACCATATTTTTAATCTTCAATATTCTATTTTTCCCCTTGCACGCCTTGAACAGCAGTGTCAGGGAGTTTGATAAAGAAAGCATGGAGGCTTTTAAGCATGATCCTGAGTTCAATTACGCTCAGGATTATGCCCCTTCTGACTCCTTTATTACGCTAATGCTGGCCTATCTCTTATCTGTTTTTGGTGGGCTATTCAATACGCTCAATGCGCAGTGGGTATTCCCCCTCATATTCAGGATATTGCTCATTTTGGGCATCATCGTGGCTGTTTGGCTGATAGTAAGAATGAAGTACGGAAAGGTGCTCAGCAAGAACAACCGGCAGTTCGGAAATTTTCCACTCAGCAATTTCGAGCAAAAAGATGAAGACTATCAGAAATTATTAAAAGAATGCCTCGAAAACCAGCAATATAAGCTGGCGGTAAGGTACCTCTTTCTTTCAACCCTGATTTTGTTGGAACACCAAAAGTTCCTTGAGATTACCAAATGGAAAGCGCCGTATGATTATCTGAAGGAGTTGCCCGAGGAGAAAAGGTCAGGTTTTAAAATGCTGACAGACTTATTTGAAAACACCTGGTATGGCGATTATCAACCAGACAATGAGGCGGTAGATCAGGGGCTTCAACTGTACCGGCAACTACAAAATGCGTAAAGAAAAGCTGTTATATATTATACTGGGAGTGCTATTTATTACTTATGTAGTAGTAGAATACTATTCCCCAAAGCCGCTAAATTGGACCGTAACTTTTTCGCAGCACGATAAAAATCCTTATGGAAGCTACATTCTCTATGAGAGGTTAGATGATTTCTTTACCGAAAAAGCAGTTTCCTTCCAAACCCTCTATGAAGCCATGGAGGGTGAGACACACCTGTTGATCCTCGCAACTAATTTTGCCCCCTCTGATGCCGACATAGAGTCGATTTATAATATACTGGATCAGGGGAGATCGGTTTTAGTAGGCGCAGAGGTATTTTCAGAGAGTTTTTTAGATGCGCTGGAAGTCGAGACAAAGATGCAGATCTTCGGGAACATCACACAAGATTCCACAATAATAACACTGGAAGGGGGAAAACAGATTAAAATTCCTTCCTCTTTTGTAAACTTCACTTTTGATGTAGATTCGTCTAAGGTGTGGAAAAGTCATGCTGCCGCGGATGGCGATGTGTTGATCAGTAAAGACTATCCCACAGCTAAACTTATTCTCACCTCACTGCCACTGGCTTTTACCAACTATGGCTTGCTTCATAATGACGTTTATCTGATTGCGGAAGAAGCGTTAAATAAAGTTCCTGTTGGGGCTGTTCAATACAACAGGTTTTACCACGCAGGTAAACAGGAGCCGGCGACACCGCTCAGGTATGTGCTTTCACAGGCGCCCCTGAGGTGGGCAGTTTTCCTCACCGTAGCTGTATTGCTCGTATATCTGATCTTAGGTTCGAGGAGATTGCAGCGAGCTATTCCAGTGCTCGAACCATTGCAGAACACCACCATTCAGTTTATAAAAACCATTGGCGCTTTGTACCACCGCGAGGGTAACCATAAAAACGCAGCCCTTAAGCTGACCAGTCACTTCACCCAAATGTTGGCAACAAAATACTATATACACACTTTCGATGAAAAAACATATAAAACTCTTGCCGCAAAATCAGGGGTACCTTTGGAAGATGTGATAAAGACCTTTGATCTGATCCAGGTTGCGAAGCAGTCGCCACGGGTTTCGGAGGACTTGTTAAAACAACTTTACGAAAAAATAACCATGTTTAAAATTCATTAAATAATGACAGAAATTTCACAGCGATTTGACCTTGTAAAATTCTCAGAAAAAATAGCTGATATAAAAGCCGAAGCAGGGAAAGCATTGATAGGACAGGACAAGATGCTGGATTTATTACTCACAGCTTTCTTTGCTGGGGGGCATGTTTTGATAGAGGGTGTCCCCGGTGTGGCCAAGACGCTGTCGGCACGTCTATTGGCTGCCACTACCAAAGCAGATTTTAAGAGAATTCAGTTTACACCGGATTTAATGCCTTCAGATATCCTGGGTACATCTATCTTCAACCCGAAGACCATGGATTTCGAGTACAAGCCCGGGCCCATTTTCGCAAATATGGTGTTGATTGACGAGATCAACAGAGCGCCGTCAAAAACCCAGGCAGCCCTTTTTGAGGTGATGGAAGAAAAGCAGATCACCCAGGATGGCAAGGTGCATCCTATGGAGCCGCTTTTTATGGTTACGGCTACACAGAATCCTATAGAGCAGGAGGGAACCTATCGATTGCCAGAGGCACAATTGGATAGGTTTTTATTTAAAATAGTAGTAGACTATCCGACACTGGAGGAAGAGCAGCAAATCTTAAGTCTCCAGAATAAAACGGCCGGATTTAAGCACTTAAAGTTTATTCAGGAAGTAATTACAAAGGAAGAAGCTGTTACGCTTCGTGAAAACCTGCAGCAGATCCTGGCAAAAGATACCTTGTTAAAATATATTGCTGAACTGATCCACCAAACCAGAAACCATCCGTCCATCTATTTGGGAGCTTCTCCCAGAGCCTCTATAGATCTTTTGAATGCTTCAAAAGCTTATGCTGCCATGCGGGGACGCGATTTTATTACCCCTGAAGATGTACAGTATCTGTTGAGGCCGGTCATTGAGCATCGAATTTCCTTATCGCCAGAGGCAGAACTGCAGGGAATCACCGTCGCAGAAGTCAGTCAGGAAATAATTCAACAGGTAATAGTGCCCAACTAAAAATCTTCCTTGTGAAATTCTTTATTACCAGGCGACTTTATTGGTTAACCATTGGCCTGATATTGCTATTTGTTTTCGGTTATTTTTTGCCGCTTTTGTATGTAATTGCGCAACCTCTGGCCGCTGTACTGGCTGTACTGATTGCACTGGATATCTTTTTGGTATTTGGTACCAACGGAGACATCAAAATAAGCAGACAATTGAAAGAGCGGTTTTCAAACGGTGATGAGAATGTAGTGACCATTGAAGCCGTCAATCGGTATGCTTTCAGAATGCAAATCATTTTGCTTGACGAAATTCCTTTTCAGTTCCAAATGCGGAATTTTAAAATAGCATTCGATTTGAAGCAAGGGGAAGCAGCAAACAGGGCTTATCAACTGCGGCCCACTACCAGGGGCATCTATTCTTTTGGAGATTTGAATGTCCT
>CAZWQB010000261.1:0-4360 GCA_964636035.1 uncultured Roseivirgaceae bacterium | reverse complement strand
GGTAGCTCAGCAGCAGGTAGTCCATGTGGCTGCGGTGGCAGGGCACGTAGACCACTTCGTGTCCCGGCGCCGCGGCCTTGAGCTGGTCGAGGTGGTGCACCAGCACGCCGCGGAAGATCCGGTTCCAGACCGTGGTCAGCAGGAAGCTGGCCGAGCGCACCACCGGGTGCGAATAGTCGGCGGCGATCTCGTAGGCATAGCCGTGCGCCTTCTTCCAGGCCTCGGCCTGGCCCTTGGCGGCATCGCCGCCTTCGCGACGGGCCTGGTCGGCGATGGCGTCGCGCACCGGCGGCGATGACAGCACCTTGTCGACCAGCAGCCGGCGCGTCGACAGGTCGGGGCCGACGATCGCGCTGCGGATCCGGTTGAAGTGGGTGCGCAGCAGGCGCGAGAGCTTGCGCACCTCGCGCTCGGGCTCCAGGCCCTCGGCCACGATGTCGCGCACCGCCACCGGCGGCGAGAAGCGCACCAGCGTGTCGCGGCCGTTGAGCAGGATCGCCAGCAGGCGGCGGAAGCGGCCGACGATGGCCCAGTTCTCCGAGAACAGCACCGAGAACCAGCCGCTGTTCTTGTCCGGCGCCCTGCCGACGAAGATCGACACCGGCACCAGCTGCACGTCCAGCGCCGGGTCGGCGCGATGGGCCTCGAGCAGGCGCGCCAGCGAGTCGGAATGGCTTTTTTTCTTCTCCGGCTTGCGCTGGGTGGCGATCTGGGTGGCCAGCGCGAGCGCGCTGCCGGCATTCCGCCGCGACAGGGCGACGTAGGCGCGGCGGCGGCCCAGCGGGTCCCCGGGCATCGGCGCCAGCGGCGATGGCAGGCCCGACTCCCGGCACGCACGGTCCAGGATCAGGGCATTGGAAAGGCCGTAGTCCTCGAGCACGTAGCAGACCGGGCGCGCATCGATGGCCTCGCCAGGCGATTGCGGCTCGATGCCCAGCCCGATCCAGGGCGACAGGCCATGGCCGAGCAGGCGCGCCCACCAGGGTGCGGCCTCGCGCGTGGCGCGGCGCTGGCGCGGCCTGCGCGGCCCGGGCCCAGGCCCGGTGTCATCCGGCCCGGGCTGCGCGGCGCCGGCGTCCGGGCCGGGTTCAAAGAGGGAGGGCTGGGTCGGCATCGGCGTCATTATGCCCAAGGGCGCTGGCGGCCCCGCCCACCGCCTCGCGCGCGTGGCGCAGGTAATCGCTGAGGTACCAGCGGCCGTCGATGCGCTCCATCGGCAGCAGGGTGTCGACCTCGCTGCCGGCCACCACGTAGCGCAGGCGCACCTGGGCCTGGTCGCCCTCCTGCACATGCAGGCTGGCGTCGACGCTGTCGAAGGTCGCGTCGAGGTCGAGCCCGTAGCCCGCGGACAGGGCCGCTCGCGCCTCGAGCGAGAACGCGCCCAGCCGCGTGAGCGTCGCGTCCATGCCGGCGGCGGCCATGCCTTCGCCAGTGGTCGGACCGGCCGCCCGCGCCGCCGCCACCAGGACCGGGATCGCGGCGGTGGCCCGTTCGCGGTCGGCCAGCGGCGCCTGCGCCGCCCAGCGCGACACGGCCGCCACCAGCTGGGCATAGTGTTCGCGCTCGGCATCGCTGAAATCGCCCTGGCGCTCGACGTACTGCACGCCGAACAGGCCCATGGTCGCGGCCGCGGCGCGGATCTCGCGCCCCGAGCCGGCGAACTGGCGCTCGAAGCCGGCCATCAGCGCGGTCTCGGCATCCGGGGCCGCGAGTGCCGACAGGATCGCGGGCAGGCGCTCGGCGAAGGGCAGTTCGTCCAGCGGCCAGCGCGTGCGACCCGCGGACCAGCCTGCCTGCAGGCGCGCATGCAGGGCCGGGGGCACGGCATCGCGGGCGAAGGCAGCGAGGTCCCCGCTGCGCATGTGCCCGGTCAGGGCCTGCACCGCCAGCGCGGGGCGGCTGAGGTCGCTGGGCGCGGGGACCTGCGGCGTCGCCTCGGGGGCGGGGCGGCAGGCGGCCAGCAGTGCGGCCGCGCCGGCCGCGAGCAGCAGCGACCTCAGGATCGGTGGCATCGGCATCGCATCCCCTCCCCGGGAGGCAGGCCGCATCTTGGCCGCGGCCCGGTGCACGCCGCAAGCCGAACCGGTCACAGGTCGCGGACGACCCAGCCGTGGGCCGTGGCCGCGGGTGCGTCGATCGCGGACTCGGCCACGCGCTCGGGACTCTCGCCGGCCGCCCAGGCCGCGGCGATCGCCGCAAGCCGGTCACGGGTGGCCCGGGTATAGGCGCCCTCGAGTTCGTTCTGGGCATCGGCGGCGAGCTTCTGCGGATACAGGGCGCGCGCCTCCTCGCTGCGGTTGAGCATGCCGATCATCCGCGCCAGGCTGGTGCGGAAGGCCTCGACCGACAGCGCGGTGCGCTGGGTGCGCTGCAGGTGCCAGACCACCAGGTATTCCACCGGGCCCAGCATGCGTCGCGGGGTCGCGCCGAAGAAGTGGCCGGAAAGCGCGCTCACCGCCACCGGGGCGCCGTGGTCGGGCAGGCTGGTGGCGCCCCAGGAGCTCAGCGCGCCGCCCGGCAGGTCCATGCGCCGCAGCGCGACGCCGAAGGTCTCGGCCAGCAGCCGCTGCGCGCGGGCGTCGTCGCTTTCGGCCACCACGCCGACGATGCGCAGGAACAGGGGGTACTGCTCCTCGCCCAGGCGGCGCACCAGGCGCTTGAGGACCGCGAGCCGATATTCGGGATCCGCATGCGCGGCGAGCGCCGAGACCAGGCGGTCGGCGGCGGTGCGCAGGGATTCGGGGGAGGGCAGCGCGTCGGGGATCATGGCCGCTGCATTATCGCGGCTGCAGTGCCGCCGTGCCGGTTGGAACGGGGCGCGGAGCGGCCGGCCTCAGGTGAAGGCGTCGAGGACCGAGTCGACGGCGCTTTCCGCGGCCTGGGCCAGCGGCATGCCGCCCAGCCGGGCCTCGAGGCCGAAATCGCCAGCCAGCATCCTGCTTCCCACGCCGTCCCAGGCCGGGGCACCGAGGATCCGTTCGCCGGCATCGGCCTGCGCACGGGGCGCGGCCTCGGCTTCCGTCGCCGGTGCGCTGCCCTGGACCTCGTGCGCCTCGCCACCCTGCTGCCGACGCAGGTCGTCGAGCGGGCCGTCGATCCGGTGCAGGCCGGACGCGATGGCGAGGTGGGAGGAATCGGGACCGATGGTGCTCATGGCGACTGCGGGGCCTGGAGGGGGGAGTCGGGGGGATGGAGGGACTGTATCGCCGCGCGACCGGCTTGCCACCTCGGGGCGACCCTAGTCCGGCGGCACCTGTTCAGCCGCCGCTTCGGGATGTGGCCATGCTAGCGTGCGGCGCCAGCACGCGGAGGAGCGATGGCCAAGGACCAGGGCGCCGACAAGACCGAGCAGCCGACCCAGAAGAAGCTCCGCGACGCGCGCAAGGACGCCAACGTCAGCAAGAGCAAGGAGCTCACCAGCACCGTGCTGGTGCTGGGCTGGCTGGTGGGCGGCTGGATGATGCTCGGTTTCATGTGGGACCGCCTGCGCGCGCTGTTCGATGCCAGCTTCGAGGCCATCGGCAAGCCCTTCCTGGAAGTCGCGCCCATGCTCGGCATGCAGGCCTTCTGGGCGCTCGTCGCGCTGAGCGTGCCGCTGCTGATGCTGGCGCTGTTCCTCGGCGTGGTGGTCGAGTTCCTGCAGGCCGGCCCGGTGGCCAGCATGAAGAAGCTCACGCCCGACATGTCGAAGATGAACCCGGTCGAGGGCATCAAGAAGATGTTCTCGATGGACAACCTCGTCGAGCTGGTGAAGGCGGTGTTCAAGAGCGCTGCGCTGATCTTCATCGGCGGATTCGTGCTCTACGGCATGCGCCACAGCCTGCTGCAGCTGCCGCATGCGCCGCCCGCGGCCATGGGCACGGCCTTCTGGCACGGCCTGTTGCGCATCGGCATCTGGACCATCGCCGTGTTCTTCTTCGTGTCCGTGCTCGATGCCTGGTACCAGAAGTTCTCCTACCTCAAGCAGCTGCGCATGAGCCGCCGCGACATCAAGCAGGAGGTCAAGGAGAACGAAGGCGACCCCTACGTGAAGCAGCGGCGCAAGCAGTTGCACCAGGAGTGGTCGCAGCAGAACATGCTCAATGCCGTCAGGGGATCGAACGTCGTCGTGACCAACCCAACGCACATTGCCGTGGCCCTGCAGTTCGAGGCCGGGGTCACCGATCTTCCGCTGGTCGTCGCCAAGGGCGAGGGCCACCAGGCCGAGGAGATCAAGCGCGTCGCCGAAGAGGCCGGCGTGCCGATCCTGCAGAACGTGCCGCTGGCGCGCGGGCTCAACGAGCAGGTCGAGGTCGACGACTACATCGGCACCGAGTTCTTCGACGCCGTGGCCGAAGTGCTGTTCTGGGCCGAGGGCATC
>CAZWQB010000260.1:0-4371 GCA_964636035.1 uncultured Roseivirgaceae bacterium | reverse complement strand
ATAAAGAAAACTTCTTGTACACCCACTTTGAGGAAATTTGTGAAATAATGAAAGCTTATGATGTTGCTTTTTCTTTAGGCGATGGGTTGCGTCCGGGCTCTATAGCAGATGCGAACGACGCAGCGCAGTTTGCGGAACTTGAAACTTTAGGCGAACTCACAAAAATTGCCTGGAAACACGATGTGCAGGTGATTATTGAAGGTCCGGGCCATGTACCCATGCACATGATCAAAGAAAATATGGAGAAGCAATTGGAGACCTGCGGAGAAGCACCTTTTTATACCTTGGGGCCCTTAACGACCGATATCGCTCCGGGCTATGACCACATCACTTCTGCCATTGGTGCAGCAATGATAGGCTGGTACGGAACGGCGATGCTCTGCTATGTTACACCTAAAGAACATCTGGGCCTGCCCAACAAAAAAGATGTGAAGGATGGCGTAATTACCTATAAAATTGCAGCCCATGCGGCAGATCTGGCAAAAGGACATCCAGGCGCACAGCACCGCGATAATGTGTTAAGCAAAGCCAGATTTGAATTCCGATGGGAAGACCAGTTCAACCTGTCGCTTGATCCGGACACTGCCAGAGAGTTTCACGATGAAACACTTCCTGCTGAAGGTGCTAAAGTAGCACACTTTTGTTCCATGTGCGGACCACATTTCTGTTCCATGAAAATTTCTCAGGAAGTGAGAGATTATGCGCAAAACGAAGGTTTGGACGAAAAAGCGGCATTGGAGGATGGTATGAAGGCAAAATCAAAAGAGTTTATAGAAAAAGGAAGTGAAATTTATTTATAAGGACAAGTTCTTTGAGCTGATTGTATTTTCCAGCCCTACTTCTTTTGAGCAGGAGTCTTTACATATTAACGAGATGTTCAGAGAAGGGCTGGAGTGTTTTCATTTGCGGAAGCCTGATTTTAGCAAAGACGATTATTTAAGGGTACTGCAACAGATTAAACCGGGCTACCTGAGGCGGGTAATGCTGCATGATCATTTTGAATTGGCGACAAAATACAATGTCAAAGGCTTTCATATCAGGGCAGCCTATCTTTCAAACAGAGAGGCGGATGTAAAGGAAATTATAAAGTCGGCAAAAAAAAGGAGTCTGTTGGTAAGCACAGGTATTCATAATGCTGAAGATTTGCAGCATGTTCCAAAAGGTGTGGATTGCGTTTTCTGGAGTCCCGTTTTTGACAGCATCTCCAAATCGGGCTACAAGGGAAATATCGACTTAGAGGAAGCGGCTGCCATGCTCAGTTCGATGGACAAAAAAGTGAAAATTGTTGCACTAGGTGGCATTGATTTAGGAAATCTCCATGCAGTTGGTGAAGCCGGCTTCGATGGCGCGGCATTGCTTGGTGCCTTGTGGCAGGCCCCCTACCCGTTTCAAAAATTCCTGGAATTTAAAAGACAGCTTGAGATAAAATGAAAAAGCGGCCATACATAGTGTCGGTTGCCGGATTTGACCCTTCGGGGGGTGCCGGCATACTCGCAGACATTAAAACCTTCGAGGCACATAAAACCATTGGTCTGGGGGTTTCCACTGCACTTACGTACCAGACAGAAGATAGCTTTCTGGGGTTAGACTGGCACACAGAAAAGCAAATAGAAATGCAACTGGAACCATTGCTGAAAAGATACCCGATCGAAATTGCCAAAATAGGATTGGTGGAAAACTTAAACAGCCTGAACCATATTCTTGGAGTTCTGCTGCACTACCAACCTGGCATGAAGATCATCTGGGATCCTATTTTAAAGGCCAGTGCAGGCTTCACGTTTCATGAGGGCATCCAGATAGCGGAACTTGAAAGCATGGCTTCCAAATTGGAAATAATTGCTCCAAACCAACTGGAAATAACGTCATTTTACCCACAACTCGATGCGATTTCGGGTGCGCAGGAGCTGTCGAAATATTGTAAAGTGTTTCTAAAAGGAGGCCATGACGCACAAAATCCGGGAAAAGACCTATTGTTTGAAAGGGGCTTGTTCCGGTCATACAATCCTGCCAGGCTTGCCGCTTACCCGAAACATGGCTCGGGATGCATCGTTTCTGCTGCAATTGCGGCGGGCATGGCAAAGGGCTATCCGCTCAACAAGGCAATTTTGAAAGCCAAAAAGTATGTCTCAAAGGTGTTGTCCAGCAACAAGACATTGCTGGGCTACCATTATTAAATTTACTAATAGCAGTAACAGTAGCATTGCAATAAATAAATCATGAAATTTCAATACATCACACAGGAAATACCGAATACCGCCCATCAGGAACTGGTGGCATCTGCTTGTGAGGCTGGCGTAAAATGGGTACAGTTACGAATGAAGAACCGTCCTTACGGAGAATGCCTGCAAGTGGCTAAAGAGTCCTTGACCATAACGAGAAAGTACGGTGCTAAGCTAATCATCAATGATTTTTTAGAAGTTGCCCTGGCTGTAGGAGCCGACGGCGTGCATCTGGGAAAAGAAGACATGCCGGTTTCGGAGGCAAAAACAAAGGCACCCACCGGTTTTATACTGGGCGGCACCGCCAATACATTTCAAGACATAGAAAAGCTGGCCGACGAGGGTGCAACCTATATTGGCTGTGGCCCCTATAGATTTACTACAACAAAGGAAAAACTGAGCCCGGTCTTAGGATTGGAAGGCTATCAGGATCTGCTTCACCGTTGCAAACAAAAGAATATCACGACCCCTGTAATAGCCATTGGCGGAATTATGCCTGCAGATATTCCAATGCTGATGCTAACCGGCATTTCTGGAGTAGCGGTTGCCTCAGCACTAACAAATGCCACCGAAAAAGCGAAAATGGTCAAGCTATTCAATCAACTGCTGGAAACCCAAAGCGAACAATCCATAAAATCTATTCAGTAGTCACGAAAAAGAGAACGTATGAAACCGCTGATAATAGCCGATAAAACATTTACATCCCGACTATTCACGGGGACGGGTAAATTCAAATCCTCTACATCGATGGAGGAAAGTCTTTTAGCCTCAGGAACAGAATTGATTACTGTGGCATTGAAGCGCGTAGATTTGAAGCAGACGAATTCCGACAATCTACTCTCCTACCTGCAACATCCTCAGTTCAATTTGCTTCCCAATACCTCTGGTGTGCGCAATGCCAAAGAAGCCATTTTTGCGGCGCAACTGGCCAGGGAGGCACTGGAAACCAACTGGCTGAAACTGGAGATACATCCAGATCCGAAATACCTGATGCCGGATCCCGTAGAGACTTTAAAGGCAGCGGAGGAGTTGGTTAAATTAGGTTTTATAGTCTTGCCCTATGTGCACGCAGATCCTGTGTTGTGCAAAAGGCTGGAAGAAGCTGGGGTTGCTGCGGTAATGCCGCTCGGTTCGCCCATTGGAAGCAATAAAGGGCTTAAAAGCCGTGACTTTTTGGAGATCATCATTGAACAAAGCAGCGTTCCCGTAATTGTAGATGCCGGAATAGGTGCTCCCTCCCACGCCGCTGAGGCCATGGAAATGGGAGCTGACGCAGTACTGGTGAATACTGCAATTGCAGTTTCAGAAAATCCTGTCCAAATGGCAAAAGCCTTTAAGCTTGCGGTAGAAGCAGGTCGATTGGCTTTTGAAGCGAAGTTGGGAAGTGCACAAAACAATGCGGTAGCGAGCAGTCCCTTAACAGCTTTTCTGGAGTAGGTTGCTCGATGGGCTGCACCCATTGATAGTAGATCTCGCCCTTTCAGGGCTATGAATGTCAACAAGGTTCGTCTACCAAAAACAGGATCATTAAGAAGTAGGAAATTCAAATGTTGCAGTTTAGCGTTTACTAGCAATCTCCAAGCCCTGAAAGGGCGCAATCACCTAGCGAGGAGCATCGCCCCTCGCGGAAAAAAACCATCTCAAATGACATTTAAAAACATATTTTATCAATACAATTGGGACAGCGTTTCAGAAAGCATTTATGCTAAAACAGAAAAAGACGTCCTGCGCGCACTACAAAAACCAAAGCGTGACCTGGAGGATTTCAAAGCACTAATCTCCCCTGCCGCTGCTCCTTACCTGGAGCAAATGGCTGCATTGAGCAGAAAACTCACCCTGAAGCGGTTTGGAAATACGATTCAAATGTATTTGCCGCTTTACCTCTCCAACGAGTGCCAGAATATCTGCACTTATTGTGGTTTTAGCCTGGACAATAAATTGCGTCGCATTACCTTGTCCGATGAGCAGATTATGAAGGAAGTAAGTGCTATAAAAGAATTGGGTTACGATCATATTTTACTGGTAACGGGGGAAGCAAATTTGACAGTTGGCGTCGACTACTTTAAACGCGTTTTAAAACTCATAGCACCACATTTTTCGCATATTTCCATGGAGGTTCAGCCTTTGGATCAGGAAGATTATGAACAACTCA
>CAZWQB010000259.1:0-4385 GCA_964636035.1 uncultured Roseivirgaceae bacterium | reverse complement strand
GTCTTCGTAAGCGTGTTCCTATATTCTGTGAGGAGTTTGCTCTTGGAGATAAAGCCCAAAGACCTGCTGTCATCTACCACAGGCAATGACCATACCTTATATTCCTCAAATTTAGCCAACACCTCTGACGCCGCTTCGTCAATGTCTGCCGTTATTTCAGGAGCATGCATCAGGTGCTTTGCAAGAAGCGTGTCGTACTGAGAAGTGTCACCCAGCTTCAACCGAATGTCATTCAGGGAGATGATGCCGAGTAGGTTTTTATGATCATCCAGAACCTGTAGCATGTCTTTGGAGGCATTCGAGAATTTTTCAACGATGGTGCGAAAGGGGGTATTTTCTGTGATGGTGGCATCATCCTCTTCCACCAAATCCCGCACCCGCAACTGATTTAGTATGATTCGGTCGACCCGGTAAGCTTTACCTTGTTCTTTGGTCTGAACCACGTTTTTCCGAAGGTTTTCCCAATAGTACTTCAAAAAATAAGACACGGCGCACACAATCATTAGCGGCACAAACAATTGATAGCTTTGGGTAATTTCCGCTACAAGAAATATGGCAGTTACCGGTGCATTCATCACGCAGGCAAAAACCCCTGCCATTCCTAAAAATATATAGGTAGATTGGCTATACTCAACATAAGGAAATGCAAGCACCATCAGCTTGTAAAACAAAAAGCCCATCAGGCCTCCGGTAATGATCGAAGGTGCGAAATAACCACCCTCTCCGCCCGAGTTTACACAAATGCCCGTGCTGATGGGCTTGATCAGGGTTAACAAAATGAATATTGTCATATTGACCCATACATTTTTTGGAAGGTCTCCAAGAGGAGAATTTTCAAACAGGGTGGCATCCTGGAAATTGAGCAGCGCATTGATACTTACATAGCCCTCTCCATAGGTGGGGGGGAAGAGGAAAATGATACATCCCAATACCAGGCCACCCACTATGGCACGGAAGTAAGCGCTTTTGATCTTCGATAAATAAGCAAAGCAATAACTATAGGTAGTAAGCAGGTATTTTGACATCAACATGGCGAGGATGCCCAATGCGATGATAAACGGAATCTGGTCGTAGGTGAAATCTGCCAGTGGGACTTCAAAACGCAACTGATCGCCCATAATGAATTCAAAAAGGATTTTTCCTGCTGCGGCCGCCACCAATAGAGGAATCAGAAGCGTGGGCGTAAAGTCAGGAAGGATGGTTTCGAGCGCAAAAATGAAGCCTCCCATTGGTGCATTGTAAATTGCTGAAATTCCTGCGGCCACGCCACAGCCAATGAGCAATGTTCTGAGCCTGTAGCCGAGCCCCAGGTATTTACCCATGTTAGAGCCTACCGCAGAGCCACTTGTTATAATAGCTGCCTCTACGCCTGAGCTGCCTCCAAACCCTATCGTAATGCCGGTGGTGATAAATTTTGAAAAAATTAGGCGGAACTTAATGAATGAGGAATTTTTTTCAATGGCTTCAATAACATTTCTCGCACCGCTGAAATGCGCAATATTTCTAAAAATAGTCCGGTTCAGAAAAGTAACTATCAAAAAGCCAATCAGCGGCAGGAGGAAATATAAAATTTTGGGAGCAAAATAGACAGCATATTGCTCCAGAAAGTAGATGATCGTTTTTATGGAAATGGCAGCCAATCCAACTATTAAGCCCACGAGAATACTCAGACCAAAAGGCAGTATTCTGTTATTGCTTTGGCGTTTCCGCCATTTTAAAAAGGCGAGCTGGTATTTATTTAATCTGCTCATTAAAAAATCATTTTAGCCTTTACTATTCCTTGTACTGATCTGAAGGCAGTTTAGAAATATAGTAATAAAAGCTACAGGAAAAAATTTTATGCATAACCCACTGCAGCCAGTTCTGGTTTAAATTTTGGCTGGTTCAGGAAGCAGTATCCCGCGGCGTACTTACTTCTACCGTATAATAGGTGATGTGTAGATTCAGTACATGTTGAAAGGGTAAAACAAAGAACTGGCCAGGCATATAGTAGTACTTGTTTTCGCCGGGCTTTTCCTTTTCATCGTTTTTCAGGTAGCGCCTTTTTACATCGGTCAGGTATAACCTGTCTATTCCTCCTTCTTTTGAAAGCACATATTCGGTGAGCAATCCCGAGTAGATAATTGTTCCTTCATCGCTTTTCACAAGGGCGTCTACGTAGGTGAAATCCAGATCTTCGGCCTTGCCGGGTACGCGCGGGAAGTCAAGAATCTCACCGCTGAAGATGTAGTGCCATTCATTCTGAAACCTGAAAATCTTCAATTTTCTGTCTAACTTCAGATTCCTGACAAGCACTTTTACCAAAAAGCCGGTGACGCCGCTGATCAATGAGATTGCAAAAAAATAGCCCAGGATCGGACCACTGTAAGAATAGATATTGATCAGTGCGCGATTTACCTGGTCGTAGTTGGCCACCCCGCTTATCAGGCCGCTGATCACTCCCACATCAACCACATAGTTACTTTTAAAAGGGCCGTGGCTGATAAGAAAGAGGCCAATGGCATGGAACAGGAGGCTCGGAATTAATGTTGGGAAAATTAAATCCGTGAAGTTCTGCTTGAAATATTGTTTGGAAAACTCTCCGGTATAGTAGAATCTGCGAAAAAGAAAACCCGGAATTAGAAATAAAAATAGAATTAAGGTAGATAAAGCTACATTCATTAACTACCAGTCATCGAGGAGGAATATGAGCCAATTCGTTTTACCACCACGCTGCCATCATCGGAGTGACCAATTCTCTGATCTTTACTGTCTCGTTCATTATGTATTGCCTGCAACAGGCTGTCTGTTTTTCCAGCTTTGATTAAACGCACAACCTTTTCACTCATTACCTTTGGTGCAGTATTAAAATGGCGGTACCAACTCATAATCGGATGTTTAGTTATGTCTAAGAATTAAACGAATATACAAAACTTTGGTTTAAATTAACAATTTTACAGCTACTTTGTGGTACTTTGGGAGTAGTGTTGCAAATTTATAATTCAAAAAAAGAAATGTCAAAAGAATCATCTCCGATCGGCATATTTGATTCCGGGTACGGGGGACTTACCGTTTTCAAAGAAATTGCCAGCCTTTTGCCCCGCTATGATTACATTTATCTGGGAGACAATGCGCGGGTGCCTTATGGGATCAGGTCTTTTGAAACCGTTTATCAATATACGCTGGAATGCGTAAATCACCTGTTTGCGATGGGTTGCCGGTTGGTGATCCTTGCCTGTAACACTGCGTCCGCAAAAGCGCTGCGAAGCATACAACAGCAGGATTTGCCGAAAAGAAAGGAGTTGCGGAAAGTATTGGGCGTAATTCGTCCTACTACCGAAATCATTGGAGATTATTCCTTAAGTGGCCATGTGGGCGTAATGGGAACGCATGGAACTGTTACTTCAAATTCTTATGTATTGGAAATTAATAAATTTTTTCCGGAGCTAAACGTTTTTCAGGAAGCCTGCCCCATGTGGGTGCCATTGGTAGAAAGCAATGAACATAATGCGCCAGGTGCCGACTATTTTGTGAGCAAATACATAAAGAACCTTTTAGCACAATCTTCCGAAATTGACACCATCATCTTAGCCTGCACCCATTACCCACTGTTGATTCCGAAGATCAACTATTACTTGCCTCCGCACGTCAAGGTATTATCCCAGGGGGAAATAGTGGCGGCGAGTCTACAGGATTATCTAAAAAGGCATCCTGAAGTGGACGCCCTGTGCAGTAAAAAAGGAAAAACCTTATTCTACACAACGGAGTCAACGCAGGATTTCGATGCAAAAGCTACCATCTTTTTGGAGAAGAAGGTATCATCGACACATTTGAAGCTGTAGTGTCGAAAGTTGATCTGACATCCCGGGCAGCGGTACATTTGTTGATTTTGCAGAAACAAGGTAAGCATACCATGAGATAGGCGGATATTATTTCCGGCTCCCCGCCCCTATACTTTATTGAGCCTAAAAAAAATGCTTTTGCTGAAATTTTTTACATCCAGGAAAGTACTTCGTTTGGAAGAAATGATTTTCCCATTAATTGGCCATTTCAAACGATAACATTAAAAATGGCAATTTTTAAATGAGCTTGTTAAGATTTAATCAATATCTTGATCGGTTTTAAAATTATTTTACATTTATTTGACATTTTAATTCCAAAAATGTAAATTCGTCTTTTGTTGGCCATTTTAGAAAAACAATTCTTTCTGGTTCAAATTTTAATTGGGTTTTTAAAATATATTACTTCATAAGTCTGTATTGTTCATAAGAAACCAAAATAAAAAAGCAATACAAGTCACGGCTATACTGCCGCTTTTTTATTACAGGCGATAGGATATCTGTTTTAGCATTTGCTGCTCTTATCCTCATATCATTATCAGCTAAACGAATGCCTCGATGATAGCA
>CAZWQB010000258.1:0-4424 GCA_964636035.1 uncultured Roseivirgaceae bacterium | reverse complement strand
TTCGCTTTGCCGCCTAGTATCTGACGCACCTGAGACTTTTTCAGCAAGCCCTAAATACCTTTTTAGTTTATTTCCCGATTTTATCTTCGCATAGCGGAACCTGAATTCATCTCTTTGACACATGAGGTTTTCAAATAGCCGCCCACCACTCGCCTCGAATGGTTTGAGCTTGAAAATCAAATACAGTCAAGCACCTAAACGACAGCACTGCTCTTTCCAAACTCCCTGCCACCAATATCTCAGTTTATCCAGTTTTTTTCTTCCTGTACCAGGTGTTTTACCTTCACGTTGCAGCCAAACTTTTGCTGAAGGTGCTTTGCCAGACTATCCGCGGCGAAAACGCTTCGATGTTGCCCGCCCGTGCATCCGAAGTTGACCTGCAGGTTTTCAAAGTTCCTTTTGAGGTAGTCATTTACACTGATATCCACCATGCTATAAACATGCTGCAGAAAAACAGGCATTTCCGTTTGGTACATCAGGAAGTCCTGTACCGCCTTGTCTCTTCCTGTCAAGCTTTTATACTTCTCAAACCGGCCGGGATTGAGAAGGCCCCGACAGTCAAAGGTAAAGCCGCCGCCATTTCCTGAAGCATCTTCGGGCAGGCCTTTTTTATACGAGAAGCTGTTGATGCTCACGGTAAGTTTACTTTCCGGTGTTGCCTTGGCATTTTCAAATCGCTGAATGATCTCTTCATCTACCATTGCTTCCAAAACCTTCTGTAATTCCGGAAGCCGGATGGGTATGGCTTTGTTTTCTAAAAACCACTTTAGGTTTCTCAATGCAAATGGAATACTACTGATAAAATGCGACTTTCTTTCAAATAATCCACGGAAGCCATAAGCACCCAGTGTTTGAAGCATTCTAATCAGTACAAACCCATAATAATTGTCTAAAAAATCTTTTTTAATCAGCTGGTTGTTCAGAATATCGTTTGCCTTGTTGAAATAATAGTTCACCAGTTCTTCCCGCCATTCGTAAGGCATACCCGCTTTCGCCTGCCACAACATGGATGCTACGTCATATTGAAGCGCGCCCTGCATGCCGCCCTGGTAATCAATAAAGAAAACTTTGTCGTCTTTTACCATGACATTCCTGCTTTGAAAGTCGCGATGCATGAAGAATTTATTATGTTCCTGCATCAGGAAATAGCTGAGCATTTCAAAATCGTTAAGCAGCAGGTTTTTATCGTAGGGCAATTGAAGTGCCCTTAAAAAATAATACTTAAAATATAGCAGATCGGAATAAATGGCATTTCTATCAAAAGACCGGGTGGCAATGCAGTAGTCATAGTCCAGGCCAATCCCTCCGTGAACCTGGAGCTGAGCGAGCTGGGCCAGGGTTTTCCGGTAGAGCTCTAACGTACTTTCGTTAAAGCCATCTTTTTGCAAAATATCAAAAAGCGAAGTATCGCCAAGATCAGACTGGATGTAAAATTTTTTGTCCTCGCTCTGGTGAAAGATTTCCGGCACCGATAATTGCTTACTATTGAAATGTCTGGAAAATTCCAGGAAAGCAGCATTTTCGCGCGTATGGTCATTGTAGGTGATAATATACGGGCGTTTTTCTGTTTCCACTCTGAAATAAAGGCGGTCACTCCCCGCCTGGGCCAGTTGTTTTACAGCTTTCACTTCTGCTTCCGGTTTCCAGCTTAAAAAGTAGGCTTTTACCTGATCTATAATGGTTGGCATATTCATTTTATTAATAAACCGTAAATTACAGGCAATCCGGCTTTTATGCAAAGTTCTACTTAAATTCTGGCTTACCTTTTTAAGCTGACCGTAGAATAGTGAATCAATAATCAACCTATAAATCAGGAAACATTAATCTGCTGACCAGTGAAATACTGGCTCGATTAATTGAAGAGATTTCGACGAAGGCATATTGTTTCCTTAGTTTAAATACGAATCTTTTTGTCTTTACTTTCTTAAAAAATGTACAACTTTATTTTTTGAATTTCGATATACTTAAAATATTTAGTCAAACCCGCTGCCGCCCCCATGTCAAAAGCAAAGCCATTAAAAAGAGTTACCATAGGTCACGTCTTCAAAACCATTATCCTTCCCAGAAAAAAGCACATTCTTCTCGGACTTCTATTGATCATCATAAGCCGGTTGGCGGGTTTGGTATTACCGGGCGCCAGTAAGGTGTTGATCGATGATGTGATTCCCCATGGGAATATGGAAATGCTAAAGTGGCTGATTGTCGGCGTGGTTGCTGCGATTGTTATTCAGTCCGTTACCTCGTTTGCCCTCACCCAGATATTAAGTGTAGAGGCTCAAAACCTGATTTCTAAACTAAGGGCGCAAGTTCAACGCCACATTATACGACTCCCAATCAGATTTTTTGATAATACTAAGACGGGAGAGCTGGTATCACGAATTATGACGGACGTAGAAGGGGTCAGAAATTTGGTGGGAACCGGCTTGGCTCAACTGATTGGAGGCGTGCTTACGTCTGTTATTTGCCTTGGCATACTTGTTTACATCAGTCCGACGATGACCTTATTTGTTTTGCTGCCGATCATCCTCTTTGGTCTGATTTCCCTCAAGGCATTTTCCAGGATCCGACCCATATTTCAGGAGCGAGGTGTGATCAATGCACAGGTAACCGGCCGCCTTACAGAAACGCTTGGTGGCGTAAGGGTGATCAAAGGTTTTAATGCGGAAGCACAGGAAATAAAAACCTTTGAAGATGGCGTCACACGCTTGTTTCTTAATGTAAAGAAAAGCCTGATTAGTACCAGCCTGGTTACCAGCTCGGCCACTTTGTTACTAGGGCTTGCTTCTGCCGGAATTATGGGCATTGGCGGCCATATGATCATCAATGAAGGTTTATCGTTGGGTGATTTTGTAGCTTTTACGCTTTTTCTGGGGTTCATGATTGCGCCAATTGTTCAGATGAGCAATATCGGGAGCCAGTTAACAGAGGCATTTGCAGGTTTAGATCGAACAGAGGAAATAATGAACACCCCTTTGGAAGATGCTGGAAAAGAAAGAAGCATTCACCTTGAGACAATCCGGGGGGACATTGAATTTGAAAACGTGTCCTTTGCCTATGAAGAAGGAAAAGAAGTTGTAAAAGAGATCAGTTTCAAAGCGGCAGCAGGTTCCGTGACAGCATTGGTAGGTACATCTGGTTCAGGAAAAACCACCATTGCAGGATTGGCTGCGTCGTTTTTAAACCCTGATAGCGGTAAAATCACTGTCGATGGACTTGATTTACAGAAAATCAGTCTTGAAAGTTATAGAAGCAGGTTGGGCGTAGTGCTGCAGGATGATTTCCTTTTTGAAGGAACAATTAGAGAAAATATCCTTTTTCCACGACCCAATGCCTCAGAAGCACAACTGCGACAGGCGGTTCAGGCGGCCCATGTGCAGGAATTTTCTGATAGATTTGAAGATGGGCTGAATACCCTGATAGGAGAAAGAGGCGTGAAACTATCTGGTGGACAACGTCAGCGTATTGCCATAGCAAGAGCTATTCTTGCTGATCCGCGCATTCTGATTCTGGATGAAGCTACTTCTAATCTGGATACCGAAAGCGAAACCTTGATACAGGCCAGCCTTAAAGAATTGATGAAGGGGAGGACCACCTTCGTAATAGCTCACAGGCTAAGTACAATTCGACAAGCCGATCAGATCCTGGTCATAGAACGAGGGCGTGTTGCCGAGAGGGGAAAGCATGAAGAGTTGATTTCAGCGAAAGGGCGGTATTTCCAACTTTATACCTATCAGGCGAGGATATAGTCACATTTCCAAAATTTATCCCTCTAAATTGCAATTTGTAGTTGGAACTGGATAATCTTTAGTTTATTTTTGAAAGATTAGTTTTGCTGTCTTATTCACTCAAATAGGGTCAGAGTGAGGCATTTGATCTTCTATAGGATAATCTGTAACATTATAAATTCATGAATGCATTTTCAAATAGCGCTGTAAAGCATCTAATTATCTTCTTGTTGTTTAGTATGTGTGCAGGGATAAGCGCTTGTACTAAGAAGGAAGAACCGAAAAACATACTCGTTTTTAGTAAAACCGCCGGTTTCAGGCACCAGTCCATTGAGGCAGGCCAACAGGCGCTGCTTAAGCTGGGGGCAGACCACCAATACAATATAGACACCACGGAAGATGCATCCGTTTTCGATGAAGAAAACCTGAAGAACTATCAAGCAGTAGTTTTTTTAAATACTACCGGAGATGTGTTAGATCATTATCAGCAAAATAGTTTTGAAAGATTTATACAAGCTGGAGGAGGTTATGTGGGTATACACTCTGCTACAGATACTGAACACGACTGGCCATGGTACGGCAAGCTTTCGGGTGCCTATTTTCAAAACCACCCCAACAACCCCAATGTGAAGGCAGGAACAATGGTGGTGGAAGACAAAGAGCATCCTACTACCAGTTTTTTACCTGAAAGATGGGAAG
>CAZWQB010000257.1:0-4435 GCA_964636035.1 uncultured Roseivirgaceae bacterium | reverse complement strand
CAAAAATGATCAGGCCCATGTGCTGAATATTTCTTGCAGCAATAAACATTTGCACAAAGATAAAAAGCAGCGTATACTGACAGGTCATCAAAAACAGGTCATTGTTGTTCCTCAAATATTTTCGATATGAAAAAGCGGCAAAAAAAGGAATATAAAAGAAGAAAGTACCTATGATGCCATATAGAAACAGATTGCCCATAATGCCGATGTCTGACGGATAGAAGTGTCCGTACAAGGCGCCAAAGCCACCATTGTACTGATTGCTGAGGAAGCCATTTCCAAACCAGGGGTGTTGCCTGAATCCCCTTGCCGCTATGTCAAATTCATAGAGTCGGGAAAGCGCAGAGCCATCCGTCACCTCTCCGCCCAGGAAGACATTGGCGGCGCTCATAAAGAGTCTGATATTTTCATGGACTATCGCCGGGTTCGTAAACATCAAAAATGCGTAGGCACCAAAGCACAGCAGCACCGCAAGTATTAGGTATTTCATATTTTGCAGAAAGGTGAAATTGCGCAAAAAGAAAAGTCCTATGGTGCCAACAATCGCTGCCAATAAAGAGCGCCCCTGTACAAAAATCACCAGATACAGCATCACCAGCAGAAAAAGGACAAGAAACTTCTTCTCTTTCTCAAGCATCCCTTTCAGCAGCGCATAAAAAAGCAACATAACTATCAACAAAGGCGAAAGCCTGTAGGTAAAACCCTTACCAGTCTGGTACTTCACCAGATCGGTGTGCATGAGGGTGGCCGGATTAACGAAGATATAGAGCGACAGACAGATGATAAAATAGATGATGGCCACATACAAAACTGAAGTTTCCACCTGTTTGATGGTAATTTTGCCCTGCTCAAGAAAGTATATCAAAAAAGCTCCGGACACGGTATAAAATATAATTCGCCCGGTGGCCAGGCCGATGAAAAAAGGCTGTCCGAAAATAGCCTTGGCCTGGAAGGCACTTATAAAGGGCACCATCAATATGGGGAGGCATATCAAGGTAAGTCTTGCTATGCTTTTATTTTTAAGCCCATTGAGGGCATAGTAGGCATAAAAAACAGCCAAAATCAATAGAAAAAGGAGGTGGGTGCTACTAAAAAGAAAAGCAATGGGCACGGTGGCAAGGATATTAAAATTGACTACTATAAAAAGAAATAGTAGAACAATTTTTACTTTCCCGTCTAAATAATATCTTAGTTCAAGCATTTTCAGTCTGAATTCCCATTGTGTAATTTAGCCTACCAACCAACAAAACCCGTAATGTCGCCTACCTTTTTTATATCGTTCCTATAGTGGGCTTCGAGAAAGGCTCTAGCCTTATCTGATATCTCCGGCTTCTTGCCTTTTTTAAAGAAGCTATTTCTCAGCGCGTGCTTTAGGCCTTCAGGAATCATTTGCGAAACCGCGCTTCTAAGATGGTGCATCTTATACATTTTTTCAATTAACATATTTTTTGGCGCAGCGTAAGCATTAAATTTCAGGCTGGTATCAATATAAAAATTCTCCTCTATTTCGAGAAAACTAAATATAGTTTTCATAACGCCTTCAGGATCAGCTTTCAAATGATCATAAAATATAATTTTTACCTGATCGTGGCCAAAAAGATTCAAATACCGGGTTATTTGCCCTGCATACTCTCCCAACGATACAATTTGCTGATAATACATATCAGCATGTTTATGCTTTATCTTTCTAAAAACTATATCTTCAAAACTTCCTTCTAGCAAACCCAGCCGCGCATCCATCAAATAGTGGGAATACGCGCGCTCTACAGGCTCCCGCAGGCTGATGAGTATTTTTGCTTTAGGGTTGAAATCGTAAATTTTTTGGGCTGTACCAGGATAAAAAAGGTAAGACACGCTGGCTTCGCCCACGGCCTTTTGATCTTTCACTCCCGCAAATAGCGCCTTGTATTCCCCTGGATCTGTAATATGGGTAGTTTTATAGTACAGTTGCTGCTGTAGAATTTCTTCATGGGAAAAATAATCCGGCTCTTTAATAGTATCAGGCATATATACCTCCGGATGCCGGCTCAGGTATTCGTACAAAGACGTTGTGCCAGCCTTGGGGGCACCTACAATAAAAAAATTTGGAATCACGCTCATTTAACTGATCGTATTTATTTAATCACTGATGACTTACTGACGTATCGCTTTTGCTGCGTCAGAACCGGAACTAGCAAGGCCAGGAATTTTCTGTCGACATTAATCGTAAATTTCAGGATCCGCAATGTCACCACTATCATGGGAATAAACAGCAGCGCCGGAAAAAATTTTCTGTAAAAGAGAATGATATTTCTAAATTGATAAAACATAGCATTGATATTCTTTTTCCTGTCCCTCACCAAATTTTTGGTGGAAGCGCCCTGCTTATGGTATACCACACTTTTCGGAGCATAAGAAACAGAAAAGCCTTTTTCTTTCGCTTTGTAGCACCAATCCACCTCTTCATTGTACAGAAAGTATTCTTCAGACATTGTTCCTGCCTGCTCCACCAATTCTCTGCTTACAAATAATGAGGCACCGATCACGAAATCAACTTTAAACGAATGAGCGTCATACTGTCCGGTATCAACTTCAAAGGTTCCTATCTGCCTCATCTTTGCAGTATATTTATTAAAAACGCAGCCGACGCCCTGCAGTATGTTCGGCTCATCGTAAAACCGCAATTTCGAACCCAGGATCCCAGGATTTTTCCCTGCTCGCATTAATTCCGTAAAGCAGGCAATCAATTGGTTCAAGCTATCCGGGGGAACTACTGTGTCGTTATTCAGCACCCAAAAAAAGTCCGCGTCATTCCTACTGAGCCCGTACCTGATGCCCAGATTGTTACCACCTGCATAGCCCAGATTGTTGTCGGAGGTTAAAAAGACAATATCCACCTGCGTCTGCCTATCTGCGTCTGCCGGGTTTAAAATGTAGGAAAGCGGCTTCGTTTTTACCGGGAAAGACAAATCGCTCAGCAAGGGATTCCTCTCCAATTGAAAATCTCCTGTTCCATTCATCCACTCCTTCAATCGGACAATGGAGTCGTCGGTAGAATTGTTGTCCACCAGCACGATTTCTACGTTCTGATATTCCAATTTAAACAGGCTTTCGATACACTCAACCGTTTCTTTCCAGCTATTGTAGTTTAAAACAACAATGTAAACCTTAGGATTCGTCATCAAATTGCGTGCTTTTTAGGAGCGTGAAAATAGCCTATTTTTTTTACCCGCTCAAGTTGATGAACTGGGACCATAGATATTACTACATTTTCACATCTTTCGCTGCCTGACGATATTTTGGGAAGCTCAGCCAATAGTTGAATTCTTGATTTCGTCGGTTCGAACCCGGCGATTAAATCGAATGCTTCATCTGGTATCTTTTTTGCTTTTTCCAAAATTAAAGTATTTTCTTAGCGTCAATCCGCGTGATCCTTTTACTGCAAAAGTAGCCGTGTTCTGTACTCCTCTTCACCTGTAACCTGTAGTACGTATATGCCTCTTGGGATCGTAGATACATCTACCGTAAATGTTTTTTTCCCTTGCCCGAATCCCATCGCGTCCGCCAGGTGTAGCACCATTTTTCCGGCAATATTATAGAGGCTCAAAGATACTTCCCTGTCTACTGGTCCAAATTTCTCTATCGTTATGGTAGATGTGGCTGGATTGGGAGATACTATATAAAATTCCCGCTTGCCCGCATCGCCGACAGCAGTAATTAAATTCACCGAAATTACCTTTTCTTTCCCTCCACAGGGTGTGGTCACCCCAAGTATGTATTGGCCGGAGCGAGTAATTTGCACCGTCTGAGACTCACCAATAATGGCTCCATCGGCAACCTCTATCCATTTAAAATTTGCTCCTTCGTTTCCTGCATCTAAAACAACGGATCCATTCAAAGCCATCATATTAATTTCGGCAGGAAGCGAAATTTCCGGGATGAAGCTTTCAACAACGGAAAAGTTGCGGCTTGTGTGACCACAGCCATTCGATACCGTAACAACGTAATTTCCCGCTTCAACGGGTGTAAAGCGAGATTCTGAACTTAAGGTTTCACCATCTTTGCTCCATTCAATGGATACCCCGAACAAATTAATCACAATTTCGTCACCGGCGCCGTCGCAAATGAGGTATTCACTCTTTAGATTAATATCAGGTGCATTTATTTTAGAAACTTTTACAGTATCAAAAGCGACACCACAGGCATCGGTAACTTTAATAGAAAACAAGCCGCTTTTGTCAACCACGATACTTTGAGAGTTGCTGACCACCGCCCTGGTCTCCACGTTTACCCATTCATAAGCCGCATCCGAAATCCCCGCATCCAACGTGACGGGAACACTATTACAAATGAACATTTCATCCTCCATGTTAATTTGCGGAAGTTCTCTCGGCGCTATGGTTACTATCGTTGACACCGTATCACACTGATTGTATAAAATCAATTCATAATCTCC
>CAZWQB010000256.1:0-4449 GCA_964636035.1 uncultured Roseivirgaceae bacterium | reverse complement strand
GCTTTAAAGATTACTTTAGGCATTTTGGTACCTTCGCTGGTTTTTGCCTGGATGGAAAAACTGGAGTATGGGCTCGTGATTTCTCTGGGAGCTTTTTATGTCAGCCTTGCTGACCAGCCGGGGCCGGTCATACACAGAAGAAACGGGATGCTGGCCGCGATCCTGTCTATTTTTATCACTGTAACCGTAACCGGATTGATTTATCAGATCAGTTGGCTGCTGGCTGTTGAGATTTTCGTTTTTTGCTTTCTGTTTTCTTTCCTTACCGTGTTTGGGTCACGTGCTTCGGCAGTGGGCATGGCTGCTTTGCTTATGATGATATCCAGTATGCACATAGGCAGTATGGGCATTTCGTTGCGCTACTATTCCTTGTTGATCATGGCTGGGGGAATATGGTATCTGCTACTGAGTCTGTCTCTGAATCAGATGCGGCCCTACCGTCAGGCACAACAACTTTTAGGCGAAGGTGTATTGGAAGTTGCGAAATACCTCAAGCTAAAGGGCGATTTTTATGATGATGCAAAGGAAATAGACAAATTGTATAAGCAACTGGTGATGCAGCAGGTGGTTGTAAATAATCATCTGGACGCTGTAAGGCAAATCATACTGAGAACCCGAAGAAAAGTAAGAGAGACGATGAAATCAGGGCGTCTGGTGATGATGATCTTTATAGATATTGTTGAATCTTTTGAATTGGCGATGTCTACCCATCACGATTATGACCTTCTTCGGAAAAAATATGCAAAAGATGACATATTACCTGATCTTCATAAGCTGGTGTTGAAGATAGCCATCGAGTACGAAGACCTCGGCTATGCACTTATCAACAATCAGAAGCCCCGGCCCCTGAGGAATTTTAAAAGCGACCTCAAGGCAATAAAGGATAAGATAAATGTGCTGGAGTCAGAAGGTGTATCAGTGTTGACTTTGAAGAAAACACTGGTGAATGCCCGTAATATGACACGGCTGCTCGAGGATATGTATAATTATTTTCTTTCAGAAAAACTGACCTTTCTTTCCAAGACCGAAGAGGCTGATCTTACCAAATTTATTTCGCATCAGGAGCTTGACTGGAAAAAAGTCCGGAGTAATCTGACGTTCAGCTCTACAGTTTTCAGGCATTCTCTTAGGCTGGCGATCACCTGCTTGGTGGGCTATCTGATCATCACATGGTTTGCATTCGGACAGCAAAGTTACCTGATACTGGTTACCATCCTGGTGATCCAAAAGCCTGATTTTGTACTTTCTAAAGAGCGGAATTTAGAGCGGCTTATTGGCTCCATTATTGGAGGCCTGATGGGAGCATCTGTGCTTTTATGGGTCGACCATGAAGCCCTCCGGCTGCTGCTATTAATCATTTTTATGATCTTGAGCTTTAGCTTTAATCGTGTCTACTATATGGTAGGGGTGCTTTTTATGACGGCGCTGGTATTGATTCTGTTCAGTTTGATTTCAGACTCAGATAACCTGGATTTGACCGGACAGAGGATCTTATATACCTTTATTGGATCAGGCATTGCATTCTTATCAAGCTATTTTGTATTCCCCGTCTGGGAATCGTCGCAGGTTAGAAGTCATTTGGCCAATACCTTAAAAGCAAATTTGGCTTATTTCAAAGCAATTATTTCCAGATTCAGCAATACGCCTTCGCCTGCCACAGACCTGAAACTTGTGCGCAAGGATGTGTTCACTGAAACTGCCAGACTGGGTGCTGCCTTTCAGAACATACTGAACGAACCAAAACATAAAAAAGAAAATTTGCCGTATATTAATGAGTTTGTGATCTTGAATCATATTTTGTCATCCTACCTGGCATCGCTCTCATCAACAATGGAAGAAACAGAAGATCCGGTAATTTCGAACCATGAATACCTCAAGTTGATACAAAAAACGAGGGTAATGCTTCAGGAGGCAATAAGCCGCATAGATGCGGAACCCTATAAAGTAAAAATAGAACTACCGGATATTCCAAAAAATGCCGAAGAAGAGAGTTCAGACGACTTATTTTTAGGAAGACAGTTACGATTGATTGCGAAAGTGGCTGGCGACATAGAGAAGCTAACGAAGAAGCATTTTGCATTACCTGCTGACGAAAACATAGCATCTTCGGAAAACCTGTTGGTAACAGCCGTAGCCGGAGAAAATCGTGCTGCTGAGAAAGAAAAATGATTTCCTAAAAAATGTTTTAATTGTCATTAAACCTTTTTATATTGAAAAGCGTTACGTATTGATACGAACAATTGGTATATTTGGTAAAAATGTATTAAGCTCAAGGTTTGATGTTTTTTCTAATTAAAAATAAAGCAACTAATACCCTACCTCAGAAGGCTTTTATTTCCTTGCTGAGTAGAAATTTATGTCAATAGTTTCTGCTCAATAAAACTTCCATTATTTCATTTTCCTGGCAAAATCATAAAGTTTAATCGAAACCCGATTATTCAATTACTCATTATATAATATCAAAAATTATGAATACTATAAACAAAACTGTTACGATCACCAAGTTAGATCAGACCAGACTTAGAAACTTCTTTACGAAGAAGCAAAACACCTTTGAATTGAAGAACAACATTAAAATTGTTGAAGAAAAGCTAGGTGTACCACCGGTAGAACCGGAAAAAGTGCCGCCAACGGTGGTGACGATGAACTCAAAGGTAAAAATCAAAAATCTACTTTTGAATAAAACATTCACGTTTCAATTGGTATATCCGGACGCGGTGGATATTTCCAATAACAAAATCTCCATTTTTAGTCCTATCGGTGCGTCTATGTTTGGACACTCACAGGGTGACGAATTTGCCTGGGTAGGTGGAAACGGCAACAATAAATTTGTAATTGAGCAGGTGGTTTATCAGCCGGAATCAGCAGGGGATTATCACTTGTAATAGCGGTATAAACCGGCGCTGTCCAGCTATAATATATCCTGACCTTTAAATGGTTGGAATCATCTTACAAATTTTAGCTCTTCATTACATGGGACTTATATTAACCCCTTATAGGGGATTAAAATAAGTCCTTCTTTTTAAATTTAACTTTCAAAAATAATTTTAATGTCTTTGCTTTGCAGTCGCGTTAATTCATTTCCGAATGCGAACGAGTCACTGAGGTTTATCCGACCTTCGTTTTTGAAATTACCTAAGGTATAAAATATAATTGATGGAAAAGTTCGGTTTTACCAGGGGGTTTAGCGTGGCTGTAGACCTTGGAAATAACAATACAATACTTACGAATAAATCAAACCTACCGCAGTCTGAGCCTTCTTTTGTTGTTGTAAATCAGAATAACCGAACAATAAGAGCGGTAGGGAGAGAGGCGTATGAAATGCAGGGAAAGGCGCCAAAGACTTACAAGGTTGTTAAACCATTGAAGGGAGGCGTAATTGCGGATTTTGACTCAGCAAGTAAAATGGTGCACGCGTTGATTAAATCCGTGTACCCTAAAAAGACCTTGTTTTCAGGCTTTGACTATGTCATTTCAGGGGTTCCGTTTTCAACTACAGAAGTTGAGCGGAGGGCGCTGAGAGACACCCTAGACTTGTTCAATTCTTCTAAAACGTATTTGCTGTATGAACCGCTGGCAGCGGCTATAGGCATTGGGTTAGATATTCGTCAGCCGGAAGGACAGTTTTTGGTAGATATAGGTGGCGGAATAACAGAAGCGGTGGTCATTTCTTTGTCAGGCATCGTAAACTACCATTCCATAAAAGTCGCTGGTGATTCCTTCGATGAAGATATACAGAAATATTTCAAGAGGAACTACAATTTAGATATTGGCCTTAACATGGCCGAATATGTCAAAATAAATGTAGGAGCAGCCCGAGAGATTACAACAGACTGTCCGGAACCACTTCACGTAATTGGTAAAGATGCCGTCACTGGTATCCCAAAAGGCATTTTGATTGACCATTTGGAAATCGCGTATGTATTGAACACCTCCATCATCAAAATAGAGCAGGCAATCATGCAAACGCTGGAAGAGTGCCCCCCCGAACTTGCCGGAGATATCTATAAAAATGGCATCCACTTAACCGGTGGAGGTTCTCTGCTGCGAGGCTTCAAAGAAAGACTGGAGGCAAAGGTGAAACTCCCGGTTCTTCAGGACGACAATGCCTTATTTTCGGTTTCCAAAGGAATTACAACAGTATTGGCTGATATAGACACCTACAAACCGGTGCTATTCAAGTAGGCTTTATGTTAAAAGCATAAATCTGCCTGATGTTAAAGAAAAACGATTTCCTTCACATGAATTTTGATGCGCTGTACCGGAAGGCATAGGTCCTGAACGTCGCAGCCGGCCTGAATTGAGATTTAATTCAGGATTCAGAACGAATAAGACTTTATCAGGGTGGACACATTCTTCCGCCTTGTAGAATATAGCGTAAAGACAAACGAATCCGCGAGAGTCAAATCCATAACTTCGGTTTTTTTTTAACCCTCCGAGTGCTATCAG
>CAZWQB010000255.1:0-4525 GCA_964636035.1 uncultured Roseivirgaceae bacterium | reverse complement strand
CGCTGCTGCACCGCGACGTGCCGATCGTGCTGGTGACCGTGGTCGGCGACGAGCCGATCCGCCAGGCCGCGCTCGATGCCGGCGTGATCGACTTCCTGGTCAAGCCGGTGCGCCCGCGGGAGCTCCGGGCCCGCTGCCGCAACCTGCTCCAGCTCCGCCAGCAGGCCGAATCGGTCAAGCAGCGGGCGCTGTCGCTCGAACAGCGCCTGCTGTCGAGCATGCACGAGGTCGAGGAGCGTGAACGCGAGACCCTGACGCGGCTGGCGCGCGCGATCGCCTACCGCGACGCCGGCACCAGCGCCAACCTCGCGCGGCTGGCCGCGGTGGCCGGCATCGTCGCCGAAGGCCTGGGCCTGAGCGAGGACGAGGCCCGCACCATTGAGCTGGCCGCGCCGCTGCACGACATCGGCAAGATCGCGATCCCAGACGCGGTGCTGCTCAAGCCGGGCCCGCTGACCGAGGAGGAGGTGCGGGTCATGCGCCGCCACCCGGAGATCGGCCACGAGTTGCTGAAGGACAGCCAGAACCGCTTCGTGCAGATGGGCGCCACGATCGCGCTGCGCCACCAGGAGCGCTACGACGGCAGCGGCTATCCCGGCGGCCTGTCGGGCGACGACATCCCGCTCGAGGCGCGCGTGGTGGCGGTGGCCGATGTCTTCGACGCCCTGCTGTCGGAGCGGCCGTACAAGCGGTCCTGGACCATGGACGAAACCTTCGACTACATGGCGCGCGAAAGCGGGCGGCTGTTCGACCCGCGCTGCATCGCCGCGCTGGTGGGCGGGCGCCCCAGGGTCGAAGAGGCCTGCGCGCGCTATGCCGCCGAGGCCGAGTCGGCCGCGGCCGAGTCCCGGGCGCAGAGTCCCGCGGGGCTCGTCGCCGGCGGGTCCGGGCCGGTCCCGGGGCCCGGCTGAGGGCCATGGTCGCCGCCTTGCAGTGGGCCAGGCGGCGCCTGGCCGATCGCCCGGACAGCGAGCACCTGCAGGCGCTCGTGCGCCTGGTGATGCTGGTGCTGGTCGCGGCCTACCTGCAGGTCGTGGTCGCGGGCCGCGCGGACGTCGCCGGCGCGCTGCGCCTGTCGCAGCAGCTGCTGGCCGTCGAGTTCGCGATCTGCTTCATCATCCTGGGCTGGCTGCTGGCGCGCCCGGACGTGTCCTGTCCACGGCGCGTGCTGGGCATGATCGCCGACTACAGCCTGATGGGCGTCGGCCTGTACCTGCTCGGCGACCTGCTGTCGTGGATGTACGTGGTCATCATGTGGGTGACCGTGGGCAATGGCCTGCGCTACGGTCCGCGCTGGCTGTACCTGGCGATCGGGTTCGCCATGGTCTCGTTCGGCGCGGCGCTGGCGACCACGCCGTACTGGCAGCAGAACCTGCCCCTGGGCATCGGCCTGCTGCTGGGCCTTGCCGCGGTGCCGCTCTATCTCAGCTCGCTGCTGCGCCAGCTGGTGATGGCCACCGAGGCCGCGCAGGCGGCCAACCGGGCCAAGAGCCGCTTCCTCGCCAACATCAGCCACGAGCTGCGCACGCCGCTCAACGGCATCCTCGGCATGTCGGAGCTGCTGGCGTCGTCGCCGCTCACCGCCGAGCAGCGCGACAATGCCGAGGTGATCCGGACCTCGGCGCGGGCGCTGCAGATGCTGGTCGACGAGGTGCTGGACCTGTCCAGCCTCGAAGCCGGCAAGTTCCGCCGCACCGACGTCGATTTCGGGCTGAGCGAGCTGGTCCGCGGCATCCAGCAGATGCTGGAGCCCTCGGCCCAGGCCAAGGGCCTGGCCTTCGAGGCGCGGATCGCCGAGGGCGTCGAGCCCCGCCTGCATGGCGATGCCAACCACCTGCGCCACGTGCTGGTCAACCTGGTGTCGAACGCGATCAAGTTCACCGACGCCGGCAAGGTCGCGCTCACCGTGGAGCCGATGCCCGCCATCGACGACGCCACCTGGTTGCGCTTCTCGGTGCGCGATACCGGCATCGGCATCGACGCCGACGCCCAGGGGCGCATCTTCGAAGCCTTCGAGCAGGCCGACAACGGTCGCGCGCGGCGCTTCGGCGGCTCCGGCCTCGGGACCACGATCGCCAAGGCGCTGGCCGAGCAGATGGGCGGGCGCATCGGACTGGACAGCCAGCCCGGTTCCGGTTCGCATTTCTGGGTCGAGCTGCCCTTCGCGCGGGTGCTGCCGTCGGACGTCCCGGACGCCGGCAATGTCATCGCCTTCAGCGATCCCTTCGTGCGCCACCGCGCGCGGGTGCGCCCGATGCGGATCCTGGTCGCGGACGACCAGGGCGCCAACCTCATGGTGCTGCGCCGGGTGCTGGAGAAGGCCGGCCATCGGCCGCAGGTGGTCGATGATGGCGAGGACGTGCTGGCCGCGCTCGAGGCGCAGTCCTACGACGCCGTGATCATGGACCTGCACATGCCCGGCGCCAGCGGCCTGGAAGTGCTGAAGCAGGCGCGCTTCATGCAGGCCGGGCAGCGGCGCACGCCCTTCATCATGCTCACCGCCGACACCACGTCCGAGGCCCGCGCCGAGTGCGAACGTGCGGGCGCCTATGCCTACCTGACCAAGCCGATGGTGGTCGAACGCCTGCTGGAACACCTGGCGGCGATCGCCGAGGGCGAGGCCACGGGGCATGCGTCCGCGCCGGCACCGGCGCCGGCCGCGCAGGCCGACGGCAGCGTGATCTCCCAGCACATCCTCGACGAGCTGCGGGAAATGGGCCTGGGCGAGGAGTTCGTGCACCGCTTCATCGGCGAGTGCGCGCGCGATGCCCGCAAATGCGTCGCCGACCTCGAAGTCGCGGGCTCGTCGGGGCAGTGGGATGCGTTCCGCGATGCCTGCCACGCGCTCAAGGGCGCGGCCGGCAACATGGGCGCGGTGCGGCTGTCCGATGCCGCATCCCAGGGGATGCGCATGGCCACCGACGGACTGGTCCGCGAATGGCCGGGCCTGGTGCGGCTGCTGCGGCAACAGCTGGAGCAGGCGCTGTCCGCGCTGCGCGCGCGGGGCGACCTGGCCCGGGGCGATTCCGCCACCGGGCCCGACAGCGCCTGAACCCGGGGCCTCAGCGGCCGCCGTTCATCGCGTTGGCGCTGGCCGCCTCGGGGCGCTGCAGCTGGGCACGCACCAGGCGCTCCATCATCCGCAGCTGGCGGTCGCCAAGCTGCAGCGCGGTATCGACCCAGATCCGGGTGGTTTCCATCAGCTCCTCGTGACTGATCGGGTTCACCGCGTCGCGCACGCGGTGCAGTGCCAGCCTGGCGGCGGCGATGCGGCGGTTCTGGCGGATCACTTCGTTGACCGCGCGCACGCCTTCGCCGCGCTCGGCCAGCACATCGACGATGCCCATCTCGTGCAGGCGCTCGCTGCTGTACATGACGCCGTCCAGCATCATGGCTTCGGCACGGCGCGCGCCAATGCGCTGCGACAGCAGCGAGTACGCACCCATGCCCGGGAACAGGCCGAACAGCACTTCGGGGAAGCCCATCTGCACGCCGCGTTCGGCGACGATGGTCTGGCAGGCCAGCGCGAGTTCGAATCCGCCGCCCAGCGCGTCGCCCTCGACCAGGGCGATCGTATGCGCGCTCGGGTGCAGGCGGGTGTGCAACAGGTGGATGCTGTCCACGCATTCGCTGGCGTAGCGGAGCAGGCCCTCGCGGTCGCGCTCGCGGATCAGGCGGACGAACAGCTCGAGGTCGCCGCCAAGGTTGAAGACGTGCGCATCCGAACCTATGACGATGTGGGAGAGCGCGGGCGCGGTGTCGGCGCTGGCCCCGGCGGTGGCTTCACAGCCCTGGATGGCTTCGCGGGCGAAGATCCGCAGCTCGCGCAGCAGGCGCGGGGAGAAACAGGGGCGGTAGCTGGCGTCGTGGAAGGCCTGCCTGGCGTGCATATGGCACCAGTGCGAGGCGTTGGACGGGTCGTGGGCAATGCGGATGGTGGCGAGATCGGTGGCGGTGGTGCCATGCAGCAGTTCGACGTTCATGTGGAGGTCCCCCTGACGAGCAGGACGCCTCCGGCCGGGCCCGCCGGCGGAGTCCTGGAAAAAGAATGAATGCCCGATAGAGGCATCTATGCGCTGTTTCGCCCGCTTGGGCAAGCGGACGATCGTCAGTGACGCACCGGGTCTTCACACATCCGTCGAGAATGTGACGGACGTCACATATCAGCTGCCGTTCTCGTCCCTCAGCTCGCGGCGCAGGATCTTGCCCACATTGGTCTTGGGAAGCTCGTCACGGAACTCGATGAGGCGCGGCTGCTTGTAGCCGGTGAGCTCGGTGCGGGCATAGGCCTTGACCTGGTCGGCGGTCAGCGAGGGATCCTTCTTCACGATGACCAGCTTCACGGTCTCCCCGGTGCGCTCGTCGGGCACGCCCACGGCGGCGACCTCGAGCACCCCCGGCATCATCGCGATCACGTCCTCGATCTCGTTCGGGTACACGTTGAATCCCGAGACCAGGATCATGTCCTTCTTGCGGTCGACGATATAGAAGAAGCCGTCCTCGTCCATCCGCGCCATGTCACCGG
>CAZWQB010000254.1:4186-4543 GCA_964636035.1 uncultured Roseivirgaceae bacterium | reverse complement strand
CGGGCCTCATCTATGGCATGAATCATTTTGCGGGCGATCCTCAGAAGATGGTGGAGTTTGCAACTGCGGCCGCGTATTTAAAACATACCTTCCATGGTGACTTTAACCTGGCTACTGTGGACGAGGTGGAAGCTTTGATGAGCGGCGAAGCGACGGGGAAAATTTCGCGCTAGTTCATAGTTCATAGTTCAAAGTTCAAAGTTCATGGTTCAGGGTTCATGGTTTCAGGTTGAATGTTTTAAGTTTCAGGTTTAAAAAGTGGGAAGATGGAAGTTGGAAGATTAGAAATCAAAGTTCAAAGTTCAAAGTTCAGAGTTCAAGGTTCAAAGTCCAGGGTTCATACAATGTTGAATGTTT
>CAZWQB010000254.1:0-4086 GCA_964636035.1 uncultured Roseivirgaceae bacterium | reverse complement strand
ACTGGTATCCCCCAGGCCCCATAGGGGCAACCTGTTTATAGAAAATATAATAATGGGAAATACGCTCCGTAGGTGCGTCCTATTGGTTAGCTGGAAGATGGAAGCGGGAAGAAGGTGGAAATGGGAAGATGGAAGCTGGAAGATTAGAAATCAAAGTTCAGAGTTCAAGGTTCAAAGTCCAGGGTTCATACAATGTTGAATGTTTTAAGTTTCATGTTTCAGGTTTTAAGTTCTACAGTTCAAAGGTTAAAGAAAATTTTTGTCTGTTAGCAGAGGCTCCGTCGTTAAGGGCTCCCCGCTTCAGTGGGAAGCTGTCCCTGGGCATAGTCCCGGAGGCTGAGGGGGTTTTATGGTTCAAAGTTCAGGGTTCATGGTTTAAAGTTGAAGGTTTTAAGTTTTAAGTTTCAGGTTTTAAGCTCTGCAAGTCAAAGTTTAAAGGAAATTTTTGTTTGTCAGCTTTATATTACTGGTATCCCCCAGGCCCCATAGGGGCAACCTGTTTATAGAAAATATAATAATGAGAAATACGCTCCGTAGGTGCGTCCTTGGCGCGGTGAAGAGATCAAAACCCAGGGTGGTTGATTTTATTACGAAAAGATTTATTTAAAGAATATAATGGCAAGATTTAAGCGAATTGAAGTGGCCCGGATGATGGACAAAACGGGAATCGTTCCGGTGTTTTATCATCCGGATTATGACACCTGTTTGAGTGTGATAGAGGCTTGTTACAAAGCAGGCATAAGGGTTTTTGAATTCACCAACAGGGGTGATTTTGCGCACGAATTATTTGGAGCCTTGCAAAAACAAGTTGCAGCCAAAATGCCAGAGATGATGTTTGGCATTGGTACCGTAATAGATGCCGGCACCGCTTCTTTGTACATGCAATTGGGTGCAGACTTCGTTGTATCTCCTGTATTGGTCGAAGAAATGGCACAAACGTGTAACAGACGTAAAGTAATGTGGATTCCCGGTGCTGGTTCACTGACCGAGATTTCTAACGCGGAAGCCCTTGGAGCTGAAGTGGTGAAGATATTTCCGGGAACTCAGGTAGGCGGGCCTGACTTTGTAAAAGCTGCCCTTGGGCCATTCCCATGGTCGAGCATTATGCCAACAGGTGGCGTAACTTTAGAGAAAGACAACCTGACCAAATGGTTCAAGGCCGGAGTTGTGTCGGTGGGCATAGGATCGAGTTTGTTTACCAAAGAAGCTATTGCCAACAAAGATTGGAAAGGAATCACAGAAAAGCTGGGAGTGGCATTGAATCTGGTCTCAGACCTGAAAAAAAACAAATAAGGATTTATGAATATTCAAAACAAGATCAGGAGCAGCATCGGGCTATTGCTGGTTATCTTTTTCTTTTCCGCATGTAGCGACGAAAAAAAATCGAACGTAATTAAGCTTGCGCACGGCTTGGATGTAAACCACCCGGTACATAAAGGAATGGTGTACATGGCAGAAATATTGGAGGAAGATTCTAAAGGCGAGTTAACAATTCAGATCTATCCAAATTCTCAATTGGGCTCGGAACGAGAATGTCTTGAGTTGCTTCAAATCGGGAGCATTGGCATGACCAAGGTTTCTGGGGCAGTTTTGGAAGCTTTCGACCCCGATTTAAGGATATTTGGCATACCTTATATCTTTCAGGACAGGGAGCATTTCTATAGAACCATAGATGGCCCGATAGGTGAAGAGTTGCTATTAGCGGCAGAAAAATTCTGGCTTAGAGGCCTAACTTATTTTGATGCAGGAGCTCGTAGCTTCTATACCAGAAACAAACCCATTCATACGCCTGAGGATCTTGCAAATCTCAAAATAAGAGTGCAGGAGAGCAATACTGCCATGCAAATGGTGAGCAGCCTTGGCGGTATGGGCACTCCTTTGGCATGGGGAGAATTGTATACGGCGCTCCAACAGGGAGTGGTAGATGGTGCTGAAAACAATACTCCCAGCTTGTTAACTTCCAGGCACTATGAAGTTTGCGACTACTATACGCTTGACGAGCATACCTATGTACCCGACCTATTGATGATCAGCAAGATGGTTTGGGACGAGCTCACCGAACAGGAGCAGGAGTGGTTGAACAAGGCAGCAGATGAAGCTGCCATTTACCAAAGGAAATTGTGGCAGCAGGCAGAAATAGACGACCTGGCACAAATCGAAGCATCCGGAACAACCGTGATCTATCCCGACAAGGCGAAATTTGCGGAAAAGGTGGAGCCAATGTACGAGCTGTATAAGAACGATACAAAGCTTTATGAGCTTATTATGAAGCTAAAATCAGAGTGGAAATGAAGTTGATTGCAGAAAATAGGTAAACGACAAATTTAATGAACAAGATAATTAATACCGTCCTGGAAAAAGTATTGATTTTTTTAATGGGGCTGATGGTGATAAATGTTCTGTGGCAGGTGTGCGCCAGATACATTCCATTCATTCCCGGATCATTTACCGATGAACTGGCCAGATACCTGCTCATTTGGGTGGGGCTGTTAGGCGCTGCTTTCGCCTCAGGCAAACAGATGCATCTTGCCCTTGACCTGCTTCCGGAAAAGTTGGAAGGAGTTGCCAAAAGCAAGCTTTTGATTTTCATCAATGTGCTTGTGAGCATATTTGCTTTTTTGGTGATGATCGTGGGAGGGATCCGGCTTGTATATATCACACTATATTTGGGCCAAACATCCGCAGCGTTGGGTATCCCTTTAGGGTTCGTCTATATGGTACTACCGCTTAGCGGCGTACTTATCATATATTTTGCAATTCATCACAGTCTTCATCTGAATAAAGAAATTAAAATTAGAAGCTAATGGCGATCACTGAAATTCTAATCCTCTTAGTAAGCTTTGTTATTTTATTGGGCATAGGAGTGCCTATCGCGTATAGCATCGGAATTTCAGCGATGCTTACCATGTTGGTGAGCATTCCGGCTGTTGCTTCTTTTACCACGCTCGCACAACGTATGGCCACCGGACTCGATAGTTTCGCACTATTGGCAATCCCGTTCTTCATACTTGCCGGTCAGTTAATGAACCGGGGAGGAATAGCGTCCCGACTTATTGAACTTGCAAAGGCAACTGTGGGAAGGCTTCCGGGGGGCCTGGCTTATGTGAACATTATGGCATGTATGCTATTTGGCGCTATTGCGGGTTCTGCAGTGGCTGCCGCTTCTGCGATTGGCGGTTTTATGACCGACAGGATGTCAAAAGAAGGGTATCCCGTGCCTTTTAGTGCGGCAGTGAATATTACTTCTGCCACAACAGGTATGGTTATTCCCCCCAGTAACATCTTGATCGTCTATTCTCTGGCAAGTGGGGGAGTTTCTATAGCAGCTTTATTTCTTGCTGGCTATATTCCCGGTATTTTAATTGGGCTTGCTTTGATGGTTGTTGCGGGTATTTACGCGAAAAAGCATAATTTCCCCAGAGGGGAGAAAGTGAGCGTAAGTGCATTTTTCAAAAGTTTTTTTGATGCTTTGCCAAGTCTTTTCCTGCTTTTTGTGGTGATGGGTGGAATCATAGCAGGTATTTTTACAGCCACTGAAGCCTCTGCAGTGGCCGTTGTGTATACGCTGGTTTTGTCGATGATTATTTACAGAGAGATCAAGATAAAAGATATCCCCGGTATTTTATTGAGCACTGTCGGTACTACCGCAATTGTAATGCTACTGATAGGAACCTCCATGGGCATGTCTTGGGTAATGTCGTTTGAAAATATTCCACAAGGTATGAGCGCAACGCTGTTATCCATTAGCGACAATAAATTTGTAATTCTGGTCATTATCAATCTGATTTTACTATTTGTAGGGATATTTATGGACATGACCCCTGCGGTGCTTATTTTCACCCCCATCTTTTTACCGGTCGTGATCGAGCTTGGGGTTGATCCCATTCATTTTGGGATCGTAATGGTGATGAACCTTTGTATAGGGCTTTGCACCCCTCCTGTAGGCGGCGTATTATTTGTGGGTTGCGGGGTAGCAAACATCAGTATTAGTAAAGTAATCCGGCCAATGATCCCTCTGTTTGTTGCCATGCTCGTGGTGTTACTTCTTGTAACCTACGTGCCAACAATCAGCACCTGGTTGCCAAA
>CAZWQB010000253.1:2575-4549 GCA_964636035.1 uncultured Roseivirgaceae bacterium | reverse complement strand
AAAGCAGTCCCTTATGAGTATATCATTGCCTGAAGATGTTTTTGCAAGTCTTTCCAATGTGGAGAAGAAGCAATACCTCTTGAAGCTTAAGGCGATACGACATTTATACATTTACGGCGCTACGTCTGCACTTGATTTACGGACTCCTCTAGCTGCAAGTCTGCCTACCATCATGAGTTTGATCAACGAGCTGGTGGAGGAGGGCAAGGTGGAGAAAAATGGCGTTGGTGAGTCGATTGGGGGCAGACGGCCGGACTTATACAGACTCAGGGACGGTGTTTTTTACGTCATAAGCATCCATATGGAAAAATACCATACGCAAATGGTGCTGCTCGACAACAATAACAACAAGATTTCAGCACAGGAAACGCATGCGATTGAGATTTCTAAGGATCTTACCGCTTTGGAAGCACTGCACAAAAAGGCAGTAGAAATGATCAAGCGTTCGAAAGCAGACAGCAACAGACTATTGGCAGTGGGAATAAGCATGCCGGGGCTGGTTTCTACCATTGAAGGTGAAAATTATACCTACCTGCTTCCGGAAGATAAAACTGAAACCATTACTTCTATTCTTCAGAAGAAATTCAAGGTTCCGGTTTATATTCAGAATGATGCCAATGCCATTACTCTTGCGGAGCGCTATTTCGGGCAGGCAAATAATGTGAAAGAAGCGCTGGTGCTCTCCGTCGACTGGGGAATTGGACTGGGGGTAATCATGGACTACCAGTACCGGAGCGGCATTTCCGGATTTGCGGGCGAATTTGGACACATCCCGTTGATAGATGAAGGATTACTGTGCCATTGCGGCAAGAGAGGTTGCCTGGAAACAGTGGCTTCAGGAGCAGCTTTAGAAAGAATGGTAAAGGAAGGACTAAAAAAAGGCCAACATTCTATCTTGAACAAATCTCCGGGCGAGATAGATTCGATAGAAACAGATCATATCATTGACGCCGCAAATGAGGGCGACCAGTTTGCGATCAAAATGCTCTCTACAATTGGATTGCATCTGGGAAAAGGGCTCTCTATTTTGATTCAGTTATTTAATCCTCAGGTGATTATCATTGCTGGTAAAATAGCAGCCGCAAAACAGTACATCACCACTCCTGTCCAACAGTCCATCAACACCTATTGCATGACGCAGTTGCGGGAGCGGACCAGCATAGTACTTTCAGCGTTGGGTGAAGATGCCGGTATTCTGGGCGGCGTAGCTACCATTATGGAAAATCTCTTTGCGGATCAATTTCCCATTGAGGCCGCGCAACGACGAAAAAGAAATAAACCTGCTAAAAATAAAGCTTTAAAAACACTACAATAACCTAATGATATGGCTAGATTAAATCTTCTCGAAGAAACACGATTTGAAAAATTACCGGTCACTGTATTTCCTGATCAGGATACTGCTTCCCAAAAGGTTGCACGCAGAATTGCTGATCTGATCATCGCCAAGCAGGAAAAAGGCGAAAACGCAGTGCTGGGGCTGGCTACTGGTGCGACCCCCATTGGGGTATATGCAGAATTGGTGAGATTGCACCGCGAGGAAGGACTGAGTTTTCAAAACGTAATCACCTTCAACCTGGATGAATATTATCCCATGAGCCCTCTTTCAGTCCAGAGCTATGTTTCTTTTATGAAAGAGCATCTTTTTGACCATATTGATATCGATATGGACAACGTGAATATTCCGGATGGGACCTTGAACCTGGAAGATATACATCAGTATTGCCTGGAATACGAGCAAAAGGTGAGCGCGATTGGTGGGCTTGATCTTCAGATTCTGGGAATTGGTAGAACGGGCCATATCGGCTTTAACGAACCGGGTTCGGCTCCAAACTCAGGCACACGACTGGTAACGCTGGACGACCTGACACGAAGAGACGCATCAAGGGATTTTGGAGGAAAGGAAAATGTGCCTACCAAAGCAATTACTATGGGCATCGGCACCATTTTTAAAGCCCGGGAAATTATTTTGATGGC
>CAZWQB010000253.1:0-2475 GCA_964636035.1 uncultured Roseivirgaceae bacterium | reverse complement strand
CGGGCGCACGATATGCCGGACTTAAAGACGATCACATACATTTTATGGAGCTGCCATTTTACGAAACCGGGAAAACCGTTAAGAATCCGGTGACCGATGTCGATATCCAACAGACCATTGCACTTCTGCAACAGATAAGGCCTCATCAGGTCTTTGCGGCGGGTGATTTTGCGGATCCGCATGGTACCCATATTGTGTGCTTCCGAATCATCATTGAAGCCATGAAGCACCTGAGAAAAACCGAACAATGGGCAAAAGATTGCTGGCTGTGGATGTACCGCGGAGCATGGCATGAATTTGAAACGCATGAGATTGAGATGGCCGTTCCACTTTCCCCACAAGAAGTGGAAAGAAAGAAAAACGCTATTTTTAAGCACCAGTCGCAAAAAGACAAGCCAGTTTTTCCGGGTGATGACGAGCGTGAGTTCTGGGTAAGGGCAGAGGAAAGAAACAGGGAGACTGCACAAAGATATCATGAGCTGGGATTGGCTAATTATGAGGCTATAGAAGCTTTCGTAAGGTGGAACTTTGATTAGTTTCAAATATCTGTGTTAGCTTTGCTAAAACTTTCATGGCGTATCGATATAAGAAAGCGGTAATCGGGCGGTCTGCTATTACATTTAAACAAGTTTTTGACACTTTGCTACTGGCAAAATAATTATATAATGAGCGTTAAAAGAATAATAGGAATAGATATTGGTGCTACTAAGGTACATTTAGGGGTTGTGGAAAATGGCGAGATTATCAATCAACTTAAATTTCCCACTTCTGCACAAGCGTCGAAAGAACAGATTATTCAGGAATTAATTGAGGGCATTACTGCATTTGTGGATCCGGAAGTGATGGGCATTGGCATTGGTGTTCCGGGTTTGATCGATCCTGAACGAGGCATTGTACACGATGTGCAAAATATCCCCTCCTGGAAAATGGTGCCCTTAAAAGACATTCTCGAGGCGCATTTTAAAATCCCTGTAGTGGTTACCAATGATGCCAATACGTTTGCGCTGGGTGAAAAAATTTATGGGAAGGCAAAAAAATATAAAAATCTGGTGGGGATCACACTGGGTACTGGCTTAGGTGCCGGAATCATCATCAACAACCAACTGCACGCGGGTGCTTATTCCTGCGCGGGAGAGTTGGGTGGAGTCAGCTATCTGGATGCGACGGTGGAAGACTACTGCAGTGGTAAATTTTTTAAGAACAAGTTTGGCATGGGGGGGAAAGATTTACTCTCCCTGGCAGAAGCTGGCAATTCCAAAGCACTTGACATCTTTGACCAATTTGGCACCCATCTGGGAAACGCGATAAAGCAAACCATGTTTATTCTCTCTCCGGAAGCAGTGTTTTTAGGAGGGTCTGTAAGCAATTGCTTTCCGTTTTTCAAGGAAGCCATGTGGAAGACCGTAGACACGTTTCCTTATAAGCTTGTGAAAGAGCAATTGGTCATTGAAACTTCTTCCCTGCCCAATGCAGCTATTTTCGGGGCAGCAGCGTTGATACAGATGCAGGAATGAATTGAAGGACTCTTGACTTTTAGCAGCGGCTTTTCAGGGATAGATGCCAAAAAACTAAGCTACTGAAGCATCTACAGCCTCCGGGACGTGTCCAAAGTTCCGGGAGGTGTCCAAAGCTCCGGGAGGTGTCCCCTGACAGCTCCCAATTTTACTCTTCACCCGCCTGGGATGCGGAGGTCCGGGATTGCTACGATAATGGCGCTGGTATGGGCGAAAGTGTCCTGTCGGGGACAGGACACGGAAAAAGCGACTGAAGTCTCTAAAACCTCCGAGAGCTATCCCCCGACAGCTCCTTATAACGATGATTCGGCTGAAGCCAACTCCACAAAAATCCGCAAAGCACTGGTGGGCAAAACAGTGCATTTTTTTATTTAAAAATGTGGGATGATTTTTTATCTTTACTCCCAATCAGCCCTGACCATGCAACCTTTTGACAGACTGCCGCATCTAACCATAAAACAACAACCCATGAAAAATTATACGCTTTCCGCATTGCTCCTATTCATCATTGCGCTCAGCAGTTGTCGCTTAGAAGCGCAACAGGAAGCTAATAGAAATATCACCGGCTTTAATGAACTACACGTTTCATCGGGTATTGACGTTTACCTGAGCCAGGGAAGTGAGTCTGTAAGAATTGAAGCGGATGATGATATTATGGAAGACATCATTGTGGAAAAGAACGGCAAAGCTTTAATAATAAAGGTAGATAATCCTGTAATGAACTGGTTTGCCAGTCGAGGGCCTATCAAAGCACATGTGGGCTTTGAGGATTTAAAGAAAATTCAAATCAGTGGTGGTTCTGATCTTGAGGGAGAGGGTGCGCTTGAATTCGAAAAGTTAGAAATGAGCGCTTCAGGTGGCTCGGATATTAAACTTTCGCTAAAAGCCAGCGAGTTAAAAATTAATAGCAGTGGTGGTTCCGATGTAAAACTGGAAGGATATGCCGCCTACTTTGAGGGAT
>CAZWQB010000252.1:0-4576 GCA_964636035.1 uncultured Roseivirgaceae bacterium | reverse complement strand
ATGATGTGCAGGGCCTGATTGACCTGATGGGTGGTCGGGAGAATTTTGTGAGCAAGCTTGATTCAGTTTTTACTTTACCTCCCGTGTTTGATGAAAGCTATTACAATTTTGTGATCCATGAAATCCGGGAAATGCAAATCGCCAATATGGGACAGTACGCGCATGGGAATCAGCCCATTCAGCACATGCCCTACCTGTACAATTATGCGGGAGAGCCCTGGAAAAGCCAATATTGGGTACGGGAAACCATGGATAGGATGTACATGCCCACTCCGGATGGTTACTGTGGAGATGAAGACAATGGCCAAACCTCTGCCTGGTATGTGTTTTCTGCAATGGGATTTTATCCGGTTTGCCCCGGCACCGACGAGTATGTAATCGGTGCACCCTTGTTCAAGAAAGTGACTATTCAACTGGAGAATGGGAATGAAGTGATCATCAATGCTCCTGAAAACAGTGCTGATAATAAATACATTCAGGCAGCTTCAGTAAATGGGAAAACACATACAAAAAACTGGCTGAGCCATTCAGAATTGATGAAAGGTGCAGTTATCGATTTTACAATGGGACCAGAACCAAATCAGCAAAGGGGGGTGAAGCAGGAAGATTTTCCTTACTCGCTTTCAAATGTCCGTCCCTAAGCTTAAGCATCTGTGCATGGCCTTTAGCTTGTCAATGTTTATATTTCTAATGACTTAACATTCATCCAACAAATGCAGATAAAAGAAAACCCAACTGTTTACGACGCAATCATAGTCGGCTCCGGCGCCGGTGGCGGCATGGCCACTAAAATTTTATCAGAAGCAGGGCTAAAGATTGCGCTGGTCGAGGCCGGCCCTCATTTCGATCCCCGAAAAGAAGAAGACCGCACACAACTGCGCTGGCCCTGGGAGTCTCCGAGAAGAGGCGCTTCCAATGTGAGGCCTTTTGGCGATTTTGATGCCGCTTTTGGTGGTTGGGATATAGAGGGAGAACCATATACCCACGCCCCCGGCACTAAGTTCGACTGGTTCCGGTCACATATGCTGGGCGGGAGAACCAATCACTGGGGCCGAATTTCGCTGCGGTTTGGCCCCAAAGACTTTAAAAGGAGAAGTATTGATGGCCTGGGCGACGACTGGCCTATAGGCTATGAGGATGTAAAGCCATATTATGATAAAGTAGACAAATTGATCGGTGTATTCGGTAGCAAGGAAAACTTTCCAAATGAACCCGATGGTTTTTTCCTGCCGGCCCCGAAGCCAAGGCTGCATGAGTTGTATTATATTAAAGGCGCTCGTAAGGCGAATATTCCGGTACTTCCCGCCAGGTTGTCAATCCTTACCAAAAAGATTAACGACGACCGGGGTGTGTGTTTCTACTGCAGGCAATGTAACCGTGGGTGCCAGGTATATGCAGATTTTTCGGCGGCCACCTGCCTGGTTTTTCCGGCTCAGAAGGCGGGAGGACAAGTAGACTTGTACGTGAATGCCATGGTGAGGGAGGTACTGACTAATGGTGAAGGAAAAGCAACCGGCGTTTCTTACATAAACAAAGAAGACAGGAAGGAATACACTTTGAAAGGGAAAATCGTGTTATTGGCAGCCTCTGCCTGTAGCTCAGCGCGTATTCTGCTGAATTCGAAAAGCAGGCAGCACCCCAATGGCCTGGGCAATAGCAGCAATTTGATAGGTAAATATTTACACGATTCTACGGGTGCACAACGATCTGCGCTGATACCTGACCTGTTGAACAGGAAAACCTATAATGAAGATGGCGTGGGCGGTATGCATGTATATACGCCGTGGTGGCTCGACAATGCCAAACTGGATTTTCCAAGAGGGTACCACATGGAAATCTGGGGCGGTATGGGCATGCCTTCCTACGGGTTTGGTTTTGGAGTGACAGACTTTAATGCCCTTTTTGGTGGGACTGTGGGAGGTTACGGTACAAAATTGCGGGAGGATGTTAAAAAGTATTTCGGTTCGGTAATCGGTATTTCAGGACGAGGTGAAAGCGTCGCCATGGAAGACAATTATTGCGAAATAGATCCTGAGGTTGTGGATGAGTATGGCATCCCGGTGCTGAGGTTTAACTACAAGTGGACAGATTATGAACGGCTTCAGGCAAGACACATGCACGAGACTTTTGAGACCATATTCGACAGTATGGGCGCTATTCCGCTGGGAGATAAGCCGGGAAAAGAAGATGACTATGGACTGTTAGCACCTGGCAGAATAATCCACGAAGTAGGCACCACGCGTATGGGCAATGACCGGAAGCGGTCGGTGACCAATAAATACCAGCAACTGCACGATGTTGACAATGTATTTGTGGTAGACGGCGGACCTTTTGTTTCGCAGGCTGACAAAAACCCAACATGGACTATTCTTGCACTGGCCTGGAGAACCTCAGACTATATTATAGACCAATTGAAAAAGCAAAACATTTAAAATTCATGGATCGTAGAGAATCACTTAAATCCCTCCTTGTAGGCTCCCTTGCCGGCGGGCTGTTGTTAAACGGTTGTACGCCAGAAACTGAAAAAGAAATTCCGGTAATTTCGGATAAAGACCTGGGCGACTACGGACGCACCCCGAAAGAGAAGCTGCGTGACGAGCAGTTGATGAGCGAGCAGTTTTTTAGCGAGCATGAATTGGAAACCATCGCTGTCCTTGCGGATCTTATTCTTCCCGCTACGTCCACTGCGGGGTCAGCTACGGAGGCCGGCGTGCCGGAATTCGTGGAGTTTATTGCCAAGGACATTCCTGAGCATAAAATCCCCTTGCGGGGCGGCATTATGTGGCTGGACAGTTATTCCAACAGGGTCTTCAATAAGGAATTCATTGCCTGCGAAGCATCTCAGCAGAAAGATATTCTGGATGCAATCGCCTATCCGGCAAACTCGTCTCCGGAAGTAGAACAGGGGGTTAGGTTTTTTTCCATCATGCGCAACCTTACATTGACGGGCTATTATACCACGAAGATGGGCATTAATGATTTGGGCTATATCGGGAATTCGCCCAATATCTGGAATGGAGTTCCGGAAGAGGTGTTGCAGGAGCATGGAATGCAATATGATGAAGAATGGCTGTCGAAATGCATAGACCAAAGTAAAAGAGATGTACTTGCCGAATGGGATGAAGACGGAAATCTGATCAGCTAGTTTACTTTCAGCGTCCGGCATTTGCTGTTCATGTGCAAACTTTAAACTTTAAACCAGAAACTTTAAACCCTGAACCCTGAACTAAGAACCTTGAACTATGAACCGTGAACTTTGAACCATGAACTTAAAAACCCCCTCAGCCTCCGGGGCTATGCTCAGGACAGCTCCCCCTAAAGCGGGGAGCCCATATTCATGAAAGTTTAGCTTCCAATTCAGCTTTACCAAACCTCGAGCTTTGGAACCTTTGCACACTTTTAAACAATGTACCGCTTTTGTTACGGATGCTGCAAGGTTTAGTAAAGCGGTTTTTCTTTAAAATGTAGAACTTAGAACCTTAAACCTTAAACTTAAAACATTCAACATTGTATAAAAATTTAAACCTAGAACTATGAACCGTATAACTTGAACCCTGAATTATGAACCCTGAACTATGAACTATGAACTATGAACCCCGACTCCAGTTCTTTCAAAAGGAACCAATTAATTTATATATTTGTATATATTGATTGAACACAAGGGGAAGACATGACAATTAAAGAAGCGAAGAAGATATCGAAGGCACTTTCTGACGACACCAGGTTGCAGATTTTGCAAGAAATAAGAAATAAAACCAATTGTTTGCAGTGTACCGATATTTTTGATATCATTAACCTCTCCCAACCCTCTATTTCACATCACGTGAAGCAGCTTGCCGAAGCTGAATTGATTACCGTTGAAAAGGAAGGTAGAAAAGTGCGCTACAGACTTAACCATCATGTGCTGGATGACTTCATCAATTTTTTGGCTGACCTAAAGGAATGCGCCTATACTGAAAAGGGCATGTCCACCAAAGAGTGTGAAGAGTAATTTGCCAGTAGCTCTTATTTTGGCTGCCAGGTAGTTGATCGTCGTTTTGGAAATTTCTCCCTTGTTGGATTTGATAACTTTATTGGATCATCCTGCTTTAATTTTTCTTAAGGACTAGAGATTTTTGTCACCCACCGGAATTGAAGTACTGCTGCAGCCGGCGTAGATTTGGCTTTAGCCGAATCAATTAATTCATACCAGAAAGAACATATGAACGAATCACTGCTTTCCGGCTTCACCTTTTGCTGCCCTTACAGCTCCCTTTTCGATCGTGTCGACTATTGCATCAATTGACAATAGCAATAAAGCTTACGACGGAGTGCTGACCGTGCCACACGCCCCGAAATGTTCCGGGACAGGCTAGCGGCGGTGCGCACGGAAGGGTTTGAGCGAGAGGGCGTCCCAAAAGAAATTTAGTCGTTTTCGAAAACCTCTTCCTGGAACGGAACCCTGGAGGTAATTTTTTTTTAGCCTAAAAACCGGGTTTGTATGACTTCTGACGACATGTGGAAAAAAAATCAGAAAAATATTTAAATACATTGAAACATTTAAATGTATTGATAGTATAACTACCCATCATCATTA
>CAZWQB010000251.1:2958-4581 GCA_964636035.1 uncultured Roseivirgaceae bacterium | reverse complement strand
TTGTTAAATAATTATAAATCATTTTTATTTGCACCCGTAATTGATCAAAGCGAGGACGATTACTTTTTGCCCGTACCTGGTATTAAGGGGTGAAAAAGAAATCAGCATGGAATCCTGAACACCTTTCCACTAAATATAAAACCACAAGACCTTATCCGGAGCGTTATAACTTCCTGGATTTTTGATAGAATACTTCTTACTGAATTGATTAGAATGAAAAGTGCTTTATTAAATATCATAATATTTGTTGGCCTGGCTGGCTGTCTAACCTCCTGTTTTGATATAGTTGATGAAATCAATGTAAACAAAGATGGTTCAGGGGAAATCACGCTGACAGCAAATTTAAGTAAAAGCAAAACCAAGATCGCATCCATCATGCTGATGGATAGCATTAACGGGCATAAAGTACCGCAGAAGGCAGATATTGAAAAGATTTTGAACGATGCTGAGGCTTATCTTAAGAATGCAGCAGGAATCTCACACATCTCCAAAAAAGCCGATTTTGAAAACTACATTTTTTCTATTAGCTGCAGGTTCAAATCTGTAGAAAATCTTGATAACATCATTTCTGAAGTTACAAAGGATCTGAAAGTAAAGCCCGTAATGGTTTCGTATGCCTATGACGCGGCCAAAAAGGTGTTTTCCAAAAATTACATATATACACCGGAAGCCAAAAAGCAGTACGATAAACTAAAGGCGGAGGACAGAAAAGTATTTGATGAGGCATATTACACAACCATCTTCAGATTCGAAAACGAAGTCGCTTCCGCCTCCAATGCGCTTTCAAAAATTTCATCCTCAAACAAAGCTGTAATGTTAAAAACTGCCGCTTTGGATTTTATAAATGGCGATGTCTCGCTTTCCAATACTATTCAACTTAAATAAGAACATGAAGTACCTATTATTCATTAGTGCCTGGTTTGGCCTTTCAGTTGCAAACGCGCAGGACCTGAGGCAGTTTGTTCCCAGCGATGCGATTTTTGTAGGAAGCGTCAATGGCAGCAATATCCTCGAAACGGTTACAATTTCTGAATTCGATCAGTCAAAACTTGGCCAGAAGATGTTGCGTGACTTTTCTAATCAAGCGGGCTTTGAAATCGCATCCATCAATGATTTCGGCATCAATGCCAATGCTCACACCTATTTTTATCACTCCAGCAACGACAGCCTCTCATACACAACCCTCGTGGCGCCGTTGAAGAACACGCAGTTTCTTGATCATTTCGCTGCAAAAAAGGGAAGTGAGGTCACTGATAATGGAAAATTCAAGTATATAAGACTTTCAGGAAGCAATTTCCTTGCCTGGGACAACCAAAAACTCCTGCTCATTGATGGCTCCTTTGTCTACGCCTATTTCAATGATTACGATTTTTCAGCGATTGAAGCAGAGGTGGCAGCAAATCCAGAGGCTTTTGAAGGATTGTATGAGAAATTGTCGTTCGAAACGCTGGAGGATTACAACACCGACACTGTTGAGGAAGAAATTTATGAGCAGCCTGCGGATTATGATGAGCAGGTAGTTCAAATGCCACCTGCTCCGGAGGTTTCAGGTTCAGGAACAGAGGTTACCAGGGATTACATACCCTACCTGTACAATTACCAGCTTCAGTTGTACGCGGATAG
>CAZWQB010000251.1:0-2858 GCA_964636035.1 uncultured Roseivirgaceae bacterium | reverse complement strand
GTGCAAATTGCCATTGATCAAATCAAGGACGCAAAGGTAAGGGAAAGTTATACTGCAGTGTTGGATTCAGCAACTTTCAAAAGCAGTGACTTTAAAATATATGAGTATGCTTATGATGCATATGATTATGGCGATTACAAAGATTACTATACTGAAAAATTGGTTTTGGAAGACCGATGGACTGAAATTGCGCTTCAAACGCTAATGATGCCAGCAGCCAATTCCATCCTTAACAACAAGAAGTATCTTGCCCAATACGATAGCAAAGCAGCCATAAATGTTTGGAACAGCAACCTTGCCAGCACCTTGACCGATCTCTATTCAGGAGTTTCTACAGCGATCCTTGGGTCTGGTTATCAGTCTTATGATTTCATGGATGGATATGGCGAGTTTACCAGTAACCTCTACCTCGAAGGTCCGCAGACACGAATTGACGTTGACATCACACTGAGCGAAGAATTCGCAAAGAAGTTCGAACGCATGGGAAAACAGAAAATAAATAAAAAGTTTTTCAGGTATATCAATGAGGAAAACCTTTTGGGTTACATGTCATACAAGATAAACACCAAAAACTTCCTGGAGGAGTATCCATCCATTTTTGCCAAAACCTATTCACCCTTGATGGGTTCAGCTTATCAGGAAGAAATGCAGTTGGGTATGGCCTTTTTCTCACTCCTTTTGGATGAAGAAGCGGTGGCTGAATTAATCAGGGGAGACGTGTATTTCGGGCTTTCAGGCATCAGCGAAAAAGAGGTAACCTACTTCGATTATGAGTATGATGAGGATTATAATTATACCGAAATAGAGAAGACTAAAATGGAGACGCTGCCAGAATTTATGGTGATGGCAAGCACAAAGGACGAAAACTTTACTAACAAGTTAACTAACTACTTGGTGAACAAGTCATTAATCGAGCCGGAAAATGGGTACTATAAGATATTGGACAGCAACAATGAAATTCCTCTTGACCTGTACTTTGTCATTAAGAATAATATATTTTTCCTGTCAACTTCTCCGGCCGACCTTTCGGCGATTGTCTCTGATAACTTCAAGGCAAAGCTGTCGGCGAAACACAAGAAAATGATGAAGGCTGGCAACTTCTCTGCCTTTTTCAATGGATCTAAGTTTGGTCAAAAATTTCCTTTTGACGAAACGGATCTTCCTAACGCCAATGCTACCAGATTTGCCATTGAAAATGCATCAGATTTTTATTTGAAATCCTCTAAAATTAAAAACAGAAAAATGCATACTGAACTCATTATGCAAATACCAGATCATCAAAAGAATTTAATCAACTATATGATGAGTCTTGTTGAACATTTGTAGCATGAGCAAAGTCCCTGGATTAATTAAATATCTTACAATAGCAGCAATACTCATCCTATTGCTGCTATTCGCTTTTTTAGGGTTTTTAAGCTATCAGGATCATGCTTCCTATAAAAACGCTGTTCATCAGGACGCAGGGCTGATTATTAAAATCGATCGTAACCAGTTGATCCGGAAGATTGGGTTTAACGCGCTCACAAATCCGGGATATTACTTTAGGGCTGATGAAGAGGATAGCCTTGAGGTGGATGAGAAAGAAGAACGGAGAAATGGATTTGATACCAGGGCCAATATCTTCATCTTCAGCCTCAAAGAGGCACCATTCACTTTTTACGCTACTTTTAAGGTTACCGATTCTGCTGCCCTTAAAACCTTCTTGAAAGACAAGTTCCAAATAGATAGCTATGATGCGTCTGAAAGCTACAGTTACGGAATATCGCCCGACAGAAAACTGCAGGCAGCCTTTAACCAACAGCGTCTGGTGGTTTCTTACGCTTTCCAAAAACGGCACAGTCAGGAAGCCATTGAGCAGATTCTCCTCAAAAAGAACTTATTGGGTACAGATGATCCCGGCATTTCCAGGTTGAAAAAATTTGACGGTGATGTTGTGTTTATAAGTGGCAAAAATGCGGGAAGCTTAAATTTCGAAAACGGACGGGTGCTTTTGTCAGCTTTGCTACAACAAATAGACGGGTATTCCATTCCGGAGCAAGCAAGAATTGCAGCGGTTGACACTTCAAGCAGCTTCCACCTGGCACTGGCGGGCGGTTTCTCATCCAGCCTATTTAAGACCCATACTGTTAACGAATTCAACATACCGCTTGACAGTATTATGGACAATTACCAAGGCTATCTGGACTTGAAGGCGTCGGGAAAAGTACTTCAGGCTGATACCATTATCACCTACGAGTACAACGATGATTTTGAAAAAATTGAGGTTAAAACGCTTCAGGAGAAGTCAATGCCAGGTGTCAGTCTGATGATGAAAGCAAATGCTGCTGAAATTCAGCGTCTTTTGAGCAGGCACAATATCTTGCAGGGAAGCCAGATAAACCGCAGACTGTTCCCACTTTTGAAGCTGAATTTCGAAATGGAGGATGAAGCGACCATTCGAATTACAAATAAGGAAAGCTCGCCCGTTATTTCCTTAGCAGAGGGTGAAATCTTTTCGATGCATGCGGATTTCCACAAACTTCATTTTCACAGCGCTATCCCCATTCCTGAAGCTATCCTCGAAGATCTCCAGAAGCTGCGAATTACGGCTTCACCGGTAGGGGATGAGATAGCCGTCGATGGAGAATTGACCTTCACCAATGAGGAAATAAATGCGTTGATGCAATTAATGAACTGATAGGTATAAGCAGGCAGTATGCGCAAAGTTGTCCTGACAGGATAGACGCGTCCTGTTGGATGATCTCGTCAGCAGCTTTTCAGCGACTTCAAAACTGCTCTTTAGTCAAAATATCACCAACAAAATCGGGTGCTTTTTGGGACGCCCCCACGCTCAAACCCTTCCGTGCACACCTGCGCAA
>CAZWQB010000250.1:0-4593 GCA_964636035.1 uncultured Roseivirgaceae bacterium | reverse complement strand
TGTCCGTTACAAAAGTGATCAATTTAGCGGATTCACCCTCAGTCCTGCCCAGCTTTTGATCCATGATTTTACATAGAAGATGTACTATATCTATATTCTTCCATTCGTTAAAGCCGCCGATATTATAGGTTTCTCCCATTTTCCCCTGGTGGAACACCACATCTATGGCCCGGGCGTGATCTACGACATATAGCCAATCACGCACGTTTTCCCCTTTGCCGTAAACGGGAAGCGGTTGATTATTCTTAATGTTATTGATGCACAGCGGAATTAGCTTCTCGGGAAACTGATTTGGGCCATAGTTATTTGAGCAATTGGAAATAACTACTGGCAACTTGTAGGTGTTGTGGTAGGCCCTCACCAGATGGTCTGAGCTTGCTTTTGAAGCAGAATATGGCGACTGCGGATCATATGAAGTAGTTTCCGTAAAAAATCCTTCTTCTCCCAAAGAACCGTACACTTCATCTGTTGAAATATGATAGAAAAGATGATCTCCGCGTTTCGATTCCTTCCAATAGTCTTTCGCGACATTCAGAAGGTTAACAGTTCCAATTACATTTGTGAGGATAAACTCCATCGGATTTTTGATGGAGCGGTCCACGTGCGATTCGGCAGCCAAATGTATTACAGAATCAAATGCATGCTTTTCAAAAATCCCCTGCAAAAAACTCTGGTCGGTTATGTCACCCTTTATGAATTCATAATTGGGCTGGGTTTCTAAATCTGTAAGATTTTGCAGGTTTCCGGCGTAGGTCAGTTTGTCCAGATTGTATATCTTGTATTCAGGATATTTGTTTACGAACAAACGCACCACATGAGAGCCAATAAAACCGGCTCCGCCAGTAAGAAGAATATTTCTTTTAAATGTGTTCACCAAATATTATTTATAGTCTCTTCAAAATACTAAAAGCATTATTGACAAGGAGCACGCTCCCTTATTTGTTATCCATCAACTTCTTTTGCCATTTCCAGGAGTCGCGCAGGGAATCTTCCAGGGAATAACTAGCGTGCCAGTTTAGCTTTTTATTTACTTTGTCCACGTTGGCGTACACCTTCTCCACATCTCCGCTTCTTCTTTCGCCAACGGTGTAGTTTAACTTCTGTCCGCTTACCTTCTCGAAAGTATTAATAAGCTCCAGCACGGAATTTCCATTGCCTGTGCCCACATTAAAGAAATCATAGAATATTTCTTCCTTTTGGTCGTCAAGATAGGAAAGCGCTTTCACGTGTGCTTTCGCTAAATCTACTACGTGAATATAATCCCTGACGCAGGTTCCATCAACCGTCTCGTAGTCATCGCCAAATACTGTGAGGCTATTTCTTAGGCCAGCAGCCGTTTGGGTTACGAAGGGCACGAGGTTGTTGGGAACTCCTAAAGGCAATTCGCCAATTAAAGCGGATGGATGAGCACCGACAGGGTTAAAATACCTTAATGAGACAGCTTTCGTCCCTTTGTCATACTTCGCTCCCTTGCTGCACACGTCTTCAATAATCTCCTCACAAATTTGCTTGGTATTTCCGTAGGGAGACTGAGCAGGTTTTTTAGGAGAATTTTCCGTTACAGGTAAGGTATCCGGCTCACCGTACACAGTGCACGAAGAAGAAAATACCAGGTTCTGAACGCCAAATTGCTTCATGACCTTAAGCAGAAGCACCAAAGAGCCTACATTATTCTCATAGTACTTAAGAGGTTGTTGAACAGACTCTCCAACAGCTTTGTATGCAGCGAAATGAATTACTCCGGAAATGTTCTTTTCCTGAGTAAAGACTTCTTCCATGAATTTTGGATCTGTGCAGTCTCCTTCATAAAGTTTTACGGGCTCGCCTATTAGCTTCTCTAATGCTGTAATTACTTTTTTTTCAGCATTAGAAAAATTATCAATAATAATAGGTGTGTAGTTGGCGGCAGCCAATTCTACTACCGTATGCGAGCCAATGTACCCTGCACCTCCAGTAACCAGTATTTTCTTCTTCTCCACCATTATAATCCTTTTTCTTTCTTGACCTTATTTTGAAAGAACTCCAAAGTTGGCTTTAAACCTTCGGCTCGGGAGTATTTCGGTTCCCAGTTCAGGATTTCCTTAGCCCTTGTAATGTCTGGCTTTCTTTGCTTAGGATCATCCTTTGGAAGCGGCTTGTATACGATTTTCTGGTCTGTACCTGTAAGCCTGATAATTTCTTCCGCGAACTCCTTAATGGTGATCTCATCGGGGTTTCCAATATTTACGGGATAAACGTAATCACTCATCATCAGCCTAAATATTCCTTCCACGAGATCATCTACATAACAAAACGACCTGGTTTGCGAGCCATCTCCAAACACGGTGATATCTTCTCCTCTTAAAGCCTGACCTACGAATGCAGGAAGTGCGCGGCCGTCATCCAGCCTCATTCTTGGACCGTATGTGTTGAAAATTCTCACCATTCGCGTTTCGAGGCCGTGAAAAGTGTGGTACGCCATGGTGATTGCTTCCTGGAACCTTTTTGCTTCGTCATAGACTCCACGAGGCCCTATTGGATTTACATTTCCCCAATACTCTTCATTCTGCGGATGCACAAGCGGATCTCCATACACTTCAGAAGTAGATGCAATCAAAATGCGCGCTTTTTTATCCTTTGCAAGCCCTAATAGGTTATGTGTTCCCAAAGACCCTACCTTAAGGGTTTGAATAGGCATCTTCAGGTAGTCTATGGGGCTGGCCGGAGATGCAAAATGGAATATATAATGAAGGTCTCCTGGTACATGCACAAACTTTGAAACATCGTTGTGATAATACTCAAAGTCTTCTTTGCCCATGAGGTGTTCTATATTTTCCAAAGAACCGGTGATAAGGTTATCCATGGCGATAACCTTAAATCCTTCTGCCAACATACGATCACAGAGGTGAGACCCTAAAAAACCCGCACCGCCGGTTACCAATACTTTTTTCTTATCCATTGTTTATATTTTTTCTACCGATGCTATAATATTTAAACCCTAATTCTTCCATTTGCTTTGGCTCATATAGGTTTCTACCATCAAAAATAACCTTGTTCTTGAGCTCTTTAGTTAGCTTTTCAAATTCAGGAGTTCTAAAGACAGGCCACTCTGTCATTATCAGCAAGGCATCAGCGTCTTTTAATGCACCATACTCGTCTTTGCACAATTCAATCTTATCGCCCATAATCTCCCGCACATTTTCCATTGCTTCCGGATCATAGGCTTTTATTTTAGCGCCCAGGCTTAAAAGTGCGCTGATATTAGCCAAAGCAGGTGCTTCGCGAATATCGTCTGTATAAGGCTTGAAGGCCAGTCCCCAAACGGCAATGGTTTTACCAGAAAGATCCCCGCCAAAGAATTCTTTGATTTTCGGAATTAACTTCGTCTTCTGAGTTTCATTGATGTCCATCACAGCATTGAGGATTTTGAAATTATAATCCACATCCCCTGAAGATTTGGCGAGCGCCTGTACATCTTTTGGAAAGCAACTTCCACCATAGCCTATCCCGGCAAATAAGAATCTTTTGCCGATTCTGCTATCGGTACCAATACCTTTTCTCACCGCATCAACGTCTGCTCCCAATTTTTCGCAGAGATTGGCGATTTCATTCATAAAGGTAATTTTTGTAGCCAAAAATGAATTGGCCGCATATTTTGTAAGTTCAGCAGACTTTTCATCCATAAATATTATAGGATTGCCTTGTCGAACCAGGGGCGCGTACAATGTTTCTAGAACTTTATTTGCCTTTTCCGAGGAGCTTCCAATAACCACTCTGTCAGGTTTCATAAAGTCCTCAACTGCCACACCTTCTCTCAAAAATTCAGGATTGGAAACCACATCAAATTCAACTTTGGCATTGGCGGCAATGCGATTCTTCACCTTTTCTGCCGTGCCAACGGGTACAGTGCTCTTATCAATGATAATGGTGTATTCTTCTAAAATAGGGCCTAAATCGTCTGCCACTTTCAGAATGTATTTAAGATCGGCTGAGCCATCTTCTCCCGGAGGGGTTGGAAGTGCAAGAAATATAACTTTTGCACCCTTTATGCCTTCTTTAAGATCAGTGGTGAAATTGAGCCTTCCTTGTTTAGTGTTTCTTTCAAATAAAGCTTCAAGACCGGGCTCATAAATAGGCACGATGCCATTTTTTAGCTTTTCAACTTTCTTTTGATCGATATCAATACAGGTAACATGATTTCCTGTTTCAGACAAACATGTTCCTGTAACAAGGCCCACATAGCCTGTTCCTACTACAGCAATTTTCATATGATTGATTTATGTAAAAAATAAAAAACGTAGCAAAACTAAATTAAAAATTGAAATTATACTAAAAATTTCCCGATCGATGGACGGGGATGTATGGTTTCAGGAAAAATTTAGCCAAGCATACTAACTATTACCTGATGTTAAGGTTTCATTAAAAATGAAATTATTCTTTTCTTTTTATGGATTCAACAAACAAGTTGGTAAGCCTCAAATATTTATACCAGAAAAATTTAAGGTAAATTGCTAACAGCTTAAACGAATAGCAAAAATAATAAAAAAATCTTATGAAGTTCGATTTGTCAGAAAATCAGAAAATGATTTCCAAAATGATAGAGGATTTTGGAAA
>CAZWQB010000249.1:0-4599 GCA_964636035.1 uncultured Roseivirgaceae bacterium | reverse complement strand
AAGAGGACTCTGAGGAATTGAAGTATCTAAGGGAGCCTGGAGGGGACTCTGAGGATTTTTAAACCATTTTCTCCTCCCACTGTCATCCAGGAAGGAACTTGTTCGAGAATAATGCTAAAGTCAGAGTCTTAGCGGAAGCCTGCTTGAAGCTGCCCGATGCAGCGTCATTGCTCGCTTTCGGTAGGTATTTTAGCTTTAGGATGTTCTAGATTTTCGGGGCATGACGAATAACTATTTGTATTTATCCCTTAAAAAGATGCCTACTTTCCGTTCAAGTTCTCTATATGGCGAGGGTTGAAATAGTATAAATAAATTTGCCAGCACCTGGAGCAATAACGCAGTCAACGAAGCAGCTACTGATGGATGGATCCCTTCGATTAAAAATTCATTTCCCGTTTTTGAAATTTGTGCTCCAACAAAGGTGGATTTTTGAACGATGATGTTTTTCTCTTTCCCAATTCCAAAAAGTTTATAGGTATATTGATCGGAAAATTCTTGTTTTAGGATTTCAATCAGTTCATTATTTGAAGGGGGAGGTTTTGACACTGTCACTTTCATAGGTCATTTCAATTTAGCGATATCAAAATAGAGTTAAGTATAAAGGGCTTCGCAACTAGCACCAGCAGCGACTTCTAATTCGAACGTTATAAAGGGAATAAAGGATACAAATAGCCTGGGGCTTCCGGGTTCCTCAATCCTCAGAGTCCCCTGAAAAAGGGAGACTCTGAGGGAGCAGGATTGCTCGCAGCTATTCAAACAGCAGTCTACTGATCTTTTCCCCCACACTTGTCCCTATAGCTACCCCCATTCCTCCCAGGCCAACACCGGCCACGATATTCGGACTTATTTTTTCAAGGGTGGGTTTTTTGTTGGGTCCAAAACCCATAATACCAGCCCAAACCATGTCCACTTCATAGGCATGTGTCGGAAGTATCACATTGGAAAGCTTGTCGGTCAGCTCGGCCAATATCTTTTCATTGATGTCAAAATTCGTAGTGGCCTCCGTGCTGAAATCAATGTTTCTGCCTCCCCCGAAGATGATTCGGTTTCTAAAATTTCTAAAGTAATAAAACCCCTCGTCCATGTGAAAAGTGCCTTTGAAAGGGAGTTCGGGAATAGGTTTAGTAACCAATACAATTCCCCGGGCCGGTTCAATTTTTAAATGCGGAAGTAGCTTGTTTGTGAAGGCATTGGTACAAACCGCAACTTTTTTTGCCTGGAAGAGGAGACTATTGCTGGTTACCGTATTCGATACTTTTAGCTTAGCTTGCCCACTAGATTCAGAAAGATCCAAAACTTCGGCACCCGTGCAGATACGAATATTTAAGCGATTGGCATAAGAAATCAAGGCATTCATCATTTTTCCGGAATCCAACTGTCCTTCAAAAGGATTAAAAATTAACGCTTTTGCCTCGTCTGAATTAAAACCAAAAACCTTAATGAGACTGGACTTTTCTGAAAATACATTTTTGGGAAAAAGGTGTTTTAAGGAATCATTTACCTTTTCTACCATTGGGATGGCATCCAACTCTGCAGAGGAGATGAGTTCGTATCCTCCTAAGTTCTGGTAGTCGATCGCTTCGTCCCCAAGTCTGCTTCTCAACTTCTCAAGACCTAGCCACCTTTCTTCTACTAATTTTACTGCTGCGCTTTCGCCCATACTTTCGAAATCTGCAAGTATTTCTGTCAGACTTCCGAAGCACGCGAAGCCGGCATTTTTTGTGCTGGCTCCTGTGGGCAGTATCCCTCGCTCCAACACCAGAACTGATGCAGCAGGGTCAGCTTCTTTCAGTGAAATTGCCGTCGACAATCCAACAATTCCACTCCCGATAATGATGTAATCGTATGTTGTAAAAGATTCCCTTTCCCAGAAACTGATCATCCTTTTAATTTCTATTTGTCTGCTTTCCTGCTGTTTATTGCCTGTTAACTAAAGTAGGCAATCCTTGTAAAAAAGGATAGGAAACTACTGCATATTTTTCTAAATTAAAGTCATGAGAAAAATAGACCAACTACTGCACGAATATGGATTAAGTCATCAGAATCCAACCAATAAGTTGATTCACTGGATTTGTGTGCCGCTGATATTTTTCAGTATTGTCGGATTAATATGGTCTATTCCCCATCAAATTTTAAATGACTTTGTCCCCGTACAACCGGAGCAGGTGGTGAATTGGGCCACCCTGATACTGCTCCTGGTGTTGGTTTATTATTTTATCCTTTCAGTTCCACTATTCTTTGGAATGCTGATAGTTGCGATCGCAAACATTTTCGTCTGCTATCTGGTGGACGTTTATGTAGATATCCCGCTGTGGCTCATTTCCATAGTTGTATTTGTATTGGCATGGATCGGACAATTCTACGGGCATAATATAGAAGGTAAAAAACCTTCCTTCCTGAAAGATGTGCAGTTTCTTTTAATAGGCCCGGCCTGGTTGATGCACTTTATTTTTAAGAAGCTGGGGATTGGGTATTGACCTGCTTGCATAATACATAAATGATGGCGTTCCCACAAATTAACCTTGAACGCACTATAAATTTCGGCGTAAATGAAATTGCGTCTGGCGATTGATGCATTGGATTATATGCGAATTCAGGATTTACCAAACCTGTCCAGGAAATAATTGCTTATGTTGTGCAGCGCCAGCACAGTTAAAGCCAGGTATAGGCCGGGAAACACCACCATCCACCACGCTGATAAGTTATGCCTGATCCCTGCAATGATTTTTCCCCAGCTTATGAAGTCGGGGGGCAGCCCTATGCCCAAAAATGACAATGTTGCTTCCAGCGCCAACAGGTTAGCCAAACCAAAAGTAAAGGCTACGATCGCAGCAGGAATGGCATTTGGAAAGATGTGTTTAAAAAGAATCTGCCCATTTGATAAACCCAATGCCCGAGCCGCCTCTACAAATTCATATGCTTTTACTTTTTTGACTTCTCCACGGACCAGGCGGGCCATTCCTGTCCAGGAAGTAAAGCCTATTATTATTACAAAAAGACCCAGAGTAGGCCTGAAAAATGCTGCCAGCGCAATGATTAGGATGAGCCGGGGTATGGAAGCGAATAATTCAGTGAGTTTCAGTACAATTTCATCTATTGGAACCTTTATCGTTCTTTGCTGTCCGGTTTTCTTTTCAATAAAACGACTTACTGCCAAAGCCAGGCAAGCGATACAAATAATGCTTACTGCACTAATCGCAAGTTGCCATAGCCCGGTCAAGAAGTGCATTTCGAAGGCAGACTTTAATGAAAATTGAGAGACGTAAAAGCCATAATAGATTCCTAATAAAGCCGTAATTAGCAATGCAAAGAGGCTGATTTGAGAGATTTTTAACTGTTGATTTCCAAAATATCCACCCATCATGCCTAACAGTATTCCAACGAATGCAGCGATGAGCATAGCCGGGACACTCACTATTAAAGAGGTTTGTGCACCGTAAATTATTCCCGCCAGTACATCTCTTCCCAAATTATCTGCTCCCAAAAAATGTCTGTCAAGCGAATAGGTTGGAGATTGATAAGCATCATCTATGTGAATTTCTGAAGCAGAATAAGGTACTAAAGGCATAAAAGACCCTTCTTCCGATGATTTGTTATCGGCAAAAACTCGAGGAAAAAGACCCAATAAGAGATAAACCACCAGATGGGCGACAGAAAGAATCAATCCAATTTTTTTCCAGGAATTAGCTCGTCCCTTTTTCATTCCGACAATTTAATCCTTGGATCTGATATTTTATATAAGATGTCAGCCAGTATATTTGAAAGGATTTTAACAATGGCTACCAAGATAACAATTCCTAAAACAACCGGGTAATCCCGGGCATTCACAGCTCCTATCAATAATCTGCCCATTCCAGGAACTGCAAATATTACCTCCACCACCAATGCTCCCGCCAGCAAAGCAGGGAGATTTTCAGTAAACAAGGTAATCAATGTGGAAGATGTATTTCTGAAGGTATGCTTTACCAGGACGGTCGGTTCTGATAATCCTTTGGCTCTTGCAGTTTTAATGTATTCAAAGTTGCCCACATCTTTAATGGCTCTGTCTATCTGTCCGGTCAGATAAGGAAGCAAAACCAAGGTCATGCAAAATACCGGCAGCACCAGGTGATTTAACAGTGTAAAAAAGCGAAGGAAGGAATTGTCAATCATCGTATAATTGCCCAGGCCAAAAGAGGGCAAAAGGCCGTTAAATCGCTCACCTGAAAATAAAATCAAAACTAAGAATGAGATCAGAAACAAGGGAAATGTATCCAGAACATAAAGAAAACCCAATACAGGCTTCCGTAGAGTGTTACCTCTTGAGAGATTAATTCCCAATGCCAGTAAAATTGATATGAGCCAGGCTGCCATTACACTCGTCACTGTCATCAATAGTGTGATTCCCAGTGCATCTTTGATCAATAGATGAACAGGCCTTTGGTTTCGCAGTGAATGGCCCATATTTCCTTTCAGGAGATTAGACAGCCAATGATGATATTGATTTTCAAGTCCATGCCAGAAAATCGTGGGAACATATTTAAGAAATGGGCTGCTGTTCTCCTTCATTGTTTGAAAACTGGTTTCTAGTTGCGAAAATGAAGATTTCAGCGCATTGTT
>CAZWQB010000248.1:0-4633 GCA_964636035.1 uncultured Roseivirgaceae bacterium | reverse complement strand
AGGTGCTAAGGGCTGTAGGCTATTCCATTCCGAAAAGGATTCGGAACAAGATTCTAAAAAAAATAAAACCAATTATATGCAAATGAAAAACAATTTCAATGTAGGACTCATAGGTTATGGCATGGGTGGGAAGCTTTTCCATGCGCCTATTCTTACCAGCGTTGCGGGCTTGAACCTCGTAAAGATACGGGAAACCAAAACTCCTAATATAAAGGATGCCAGTGAAAAGTACCCTAAAGCTCAGATAGTGGCCAGCTCTTCAGATATTCTGGAAGACAAAGCGGTAGATCTGGTTGTTATCACTTCACCCAATCACACGCACTTTTCCATTGCGAAGGAGGCACTGAATGCTGGTAAACACGTGGTGGTAGACAAGCCTTTTACCGTAAGCAGCCGGGAAGCTGATGAACTAATAGCACTGGCCAAAAAGCAGGATAGAATCTTATCAGTCTATCAAAACCGGCGCTTCGACAGTGAATTTAAAACGGTGCAGAAAATTCTCGATAGCAAAATACTCGGGAACCTGGTGGAATATGAAGTACATTTCGACAGGTTTCGAAATTATATAAAACCTGAGACCTGGAAAGAAGAAGAAAAACCCGGCACCGGACTTTTATTTGACTTGGGATCGCACCTCATAGACCAGGCGCTTTTCTACTTTGGGATGCCGGAGACAGTGTATGCGGATCTGCGGATTCAGCGTAAGGGCGGAAAGATCATTGATAACTTTGAAGTGATCCTAAATTATCAAGCTCTGAAGGTCACACTAAAGGCGGGCATGCTGGTCAGGGAAATCGGGCCACGCATCACCTTATTGGGTGATATGGGAACCTACCAATCCTATGGAATGGATGTTCAGGAAGCGGATCTGCAGGCAGGCATCTTCCCGAATGAAAAGGAAGGCTGGGGAGTAGCGTCAGAGGAACTTTGGGGCACCCTAAACACAGAAATCAACGGGCTGAACTTTAGAGGAAAGGTGCCAACAGAAAAAGGTGATTACCGGGAATATTACCAGAATATATATGATGTGCTCTCCGGAAAAGAAGCTCTCAAAGTCACCGCAGAACAGGGTAGAAATACCATTTTGGTGATCGAAGCTGCCATGCAAAGCAATGCCGAAAAAAGGGTTGTAAGTCTTTGACATTTCTTTCTACGCTTTCGGGCGCAGTGTGAATGTAGAATGGCTGTTGTTTTGAAAGACCAAAATCCTGTGCTGATAATACAGATGCAGCAGCCTTCACGGCCCCTGCCATAACGACCATTCTACCCTTTGCCCGAAAGCCTTTGCCAGACCATAAACTGACTTAGAATCGTGAGCTGTTAAATCCTTTTAGCAGGAGAATTGCCCCATTTATATATAATTTTTTCAAAAGTTTAAACATAAAAGAAATTAAATTATATTAGCCATTTCATAAACCTAAAAACTTAAGAATGGAACAAGCTTCACAAAAAAACTATGGCTCTGCTTTGTACACTTTGGTCATGGTGTTTTTTTTCTGGGGATTTCTTGCCGCTTCAAATGGCATATTTATACCCTTTTGTAAATCCTACTTTGATTTAACCCAATTTGAATCCCAACTTATCGACTCCGCGTTCTATGGTGCCTATTTCATAGGTTCATTGATTTTATACCTTGCTTCCACAGGGGTGGGTTACGATATCCTAAATAAGATCGGCTTCAAAAAAGGAATTATTTATGGCTTATTAATTTCCGTTGTAGGTGCCGCATTGATGATTCCTGCCGTTAATTCCGGATCCTACGGATTTATTCTTGGTGCGTTTTTCATCATTGCGCTGGGTTTTTCTTTACAGCAAACCGCTGCCAATCCCTTTGCCATTGCCCTGGGCGACCCTCGTACCGGTGCGCACCGGCTAAGCCTCGCTGGCGGAGTAAACTCTTTTGGTACCACCATCGGCCCCATCATTGTCACCCTGATCTTATTTGGAACTGTCTTTGCCACGCCGGAACAGGTTGAAAGCGCTGGTATAGGCTCCATTAATATGCTTTATATCATCCTAATAGCGGTCTTCCTATTGGTTGCCGGTATTTTTGCAATCGCTAAAATGCCCCGGGTACAATCTGACGAAGAATTCGAAAAAACAGGCAAAGCCACCAAGGCAATGTTGGGCATCACTGCGGCCATCATTATTTTGACCGTCATAGGGACATTCCTTCCCGAGAGCACCGGCGATCTGGGAACAGTACTACTTCTATTGGTAGCTGTGATTGCTGTGATTGGAATATTGTTTATCTCCAACAATTCTGCGAAGAAAGATAGTACAGGATGGGGAGCCATGAAGTACCCTCAGTTGGTGTTGGGTATGATCGCCCTCTTTGTTTATGTGGGGGTTGAAGTAACCATCCAAAGCAATATGGGTGCGCTGCTGGCCACTCCAGAGTTTGGAAACCTCAATGAAGCGCAAATATCACAGTACATCTCCTTGTACTGGGGAAGTTTAATGATCGGACGATGGACTGCTGCAGTTACGGTTTTCAACCTGAGCAAAACAATGAAGCAGGTGTTAACTGTAGTGGTGCCATTTATCGCCTTTGGTGTTGTATTGGCTGTTAACGCAATGAGCGGGGTGGATGTGCAGGAGTTATATATTTATGCAGTTTGTATCGTGGTGCTGATAGCAGGCAATTTTTGGGCGCAGGAAAAACCAGGCAAGTTGCTACTCATACTTTCAGGTTTGGGCGTGATTGCCATGATCGTAGGGCTTTATACCGAAGGCCGTGTAGGATTGTTCGCCTTCCTGAGCGGCGGATTGGTTTGTTCTATTATGTGGCCATGTATTTTCGCTTTAAGTGTCACAGGACTCGGTAAATTTACTAGTCAGGGTTCTGCATTTCTGATCATGATGATCTTGGGTGGAGCCATTATACCACCGTTACAGGGCGGTATTGCAGACCTTTTCAATATTCACGATTCTTATTGGATTGCCGTAATCTGCTTTGCTTATTTGGGCTTCTTTGCCTGGAAAGTAAGCGCGGTCTTAAAAGCGCAGGGCCACGATCTGGAGAATACTGAAATGGGAGGGCATTAGATTGTGAGATTTTAGATATTAGATATTAGACATTAGATTATCTGAGATGTGAGAGTTGGCAATTAACACGCTTTACTAAACCTTTTAAAACTACCGCAGAAGACAAAAAAAGGCTTCCGATTTTTAAGATTCTGGTGGAGTTGCGATAAAGAAGGTTTGGTAAAGCTAGAGGTGAGGGAAAACTGACAGCGGGAGGCTTAGGCCACCGAAGACAACCAAAACCAGCGATGACATCTCTCTTTGTTTAAAATACCTGCAAGATGAAGGCTTCACTGCAAAAGGGGGAAAAATGAGATGTCATCGCTTTGGTTTTGAAGCAGTAGGCAGTAGTGCAGTACGCAGTAGCCCAGTAGGCAGGTAGCAATAGGCAGTCCGCAATGGGCAATACAAAACCCCTAAAGGGCTTCCTAGATCTTTTTTCGGAGGTAACACTATCATAAGACGAAACAGAATCCAAAAGCAATAGGCAGAAGCCAAATGACAGAAAAACTGCGCCAGACTTCCATTAAAATAATCGAAGAAGCACTTGTGAACGGTTAAGTTTTATTTTCAAAGTTCAAACATGTCCTTACACACAATCATGCCCCAGCGGGGCAAACTGTTTGTAGAAAAATATAATTTACAGCGAATTCGCTCCATAGGAGCGTCCTGTTGGTGAACCTGGCGGGTGGCAATAGGCAGTAGGCCAAAAAAATCGCACCAAACGCTCTTATTCGTTTACAAATAAAAGGCCGGACCCGGTTAAATGATTAACCCGGGTCCGGCCCTTCTTATTTTGAATTTCAAAATGACGCTTCGCCTAATGCAGGCCTGCTATAAGGTTGCCTATTTCGGCACACAATACACAATTAAAGAACTAGCAAAGGCGCCTCCCCCTATCTGCTTCCTTCTTCCGAATCAGCCTTATCGTATGCTTTGATGATATCCCGTACAATTCTGTGCCGCACCACGTCGGTGCTATCCAGGTGCACGAAACCGATCCCTTTCACATCCTTGAGAATGTGAAGCGATTCAATCAGCCCTGATTGCTGCTTCTTTGGAAGGTCCACCTGTGACTTATCTCCAGTAATAATAACTTTAGAGTGAGGCCCCATCCTTGTCAGGAACATTTTTATCTGCATCGGGGTGGTATTTTGCGCTTCATCCAAAAGGATAAAGGCATTGTGCAGCGTTCTACCCCGCATATATGCCAAAGGAGCAATTTCAATGATCCTGTTTTCCTGATAATATTTTAATTTTTCAGCAGGAATCATGTCATCCAGGGCATCGTAGATCGGACGGAGATATGGATCGATCTTCTCCTTCAAGTCGCCGGGCAGAAAACCCAGGTTCTCCCCTGCTTCCACTGCCGGCCGCGTGATGATGATCTTCTTTACTTCTTTGTTCTTCAATGCTTTCACCGCCAGAGCAACGGAAATGTATGTTTTACCCGTTCCGGCAGGTCCGATAGCAAATACAAGGTCGTTCTTATTTGCAGCATCTACCAAAGCCTGCTGATTGGGAGTCTTTGCTTTAATTTGAAAACCCTTGGTACCATAGATGAGCACATCCTCCAAACTACTCTCTTTTTCAGAAGCCAATGCAT
>CAZWQB010000247.1:1486-4645 GCA_964636035.1 uncultured Roseivirgaceae bacterium | reverse complement strand
CTTGTATGCCCTCAGAAACATCATAAACGTAAACATAATTTGTCTCAGGGTCAAATACCACAAGCCCTTCATTAGAGCTTAGCCAGAGTTTTCCGTGATGATCTACCACCACTCCTTTAAATGATGCCGGCAGGTTCGGGTTGGTGTCATATCGTACGAATGCCCGATCCGCTTCATTATAACGATCCAGCCCTCCTGATTCGCTCACAATCCAAATCCTGCCTTCTGAATCTTCTGTGACCATGTGTACAGAATTCCCGCTGATGCTATTCAAAGTTTCAGAATGCGAAAAGTGGCTCAGGGTCTTCCTGTCATACATAAACAGGCCGCTATAGGTGCTGATCCATATTCTGTTTTTGGAGTCCCTGAACAAATGGTTTATCCAGGCGGGCTGACTTAAATCAAAGGGAAAAACTGAATTGTTTACCTGATTGATGAAAGTCTCGCTTTTTACGTTGTAAACGCTTAAGCCACGTCCAAAAGTACCTATCCAAATGATGGAATCTTCAACTAAAAGTGATTTAACGTTGTTGTAAATGAGTGATTCCGGATCTGACGGATCATTTGTATAATTTTCAAACTTCCCTTTCACCGGATCGAACTTTATAATTCCATTGGTCGAAGCCAGCCACAGCATCCCTTCAGAATCTTCCTGAATGTCTATAATGACGCCCGTGTTCAGCCCTTCCTCGCCACTATAATTTTTAAAGATTCTGGTTCTCTTATCAAAAGCAGTAATGCCACCACCATCTGTACCAATCCAGATTTTACCGCTTTTTGCCTCAAGAAAAGAAGTGATCGTATTGTTATTTAACTCGCTGGAAATAGCATTTTCAATGGAAAAATGCTTAAAGGAGTTTTTATTCTTGTTGGTGTAGTACAGACCGTATTCGCTGGAAGAAAACCAAAAATTTCCAAAGGTGTCCTCAAAAAATGAAGAAATAGAACGGCATCCTGTTTTATTCTTCTTATAAACCGGCTGTCTGAACTCGCGCAATTTGTTGGATTCTTTATCCAGGTAGTTGAGCTGCTCCTTTTCAGAAGCGACCCAGATATTGTTCCGCTGATCCTCATAAATGGCAATCACCAGGTTTTGGTCCCGCTGAACTGCATTGTCGTGAGAAGCTATTTTGTAATGATGAAGAAGCGTACCATCATTACTAAGTAAAGACACTCCCCTGTCATAGGTTCCTACCCATACCTTATCTTCATGATCTACCAGTATGCTTCTTATCTTGTTGCTGGCGATGGTAGCAGCGTTGCCCTTCTTATGGACATAATGCGTAAAGGTATCTGTTTTCGGTGAATATTTATTGACACCGCCCGCAAAGGTCGCTATCCAGATGTTGCCGGCATTATCGTTTGCCAGGCCAAAAATTACATCGTTGCTCAAAGAGTTATCTGAAGCGGGGTTGTGCAAATACCAGTTGTAAGTCTGACTGTCAGGGCTATACCGCGCCAGGCCATACGAAGTCCCCAGCCATAAATTTCCTTCCTGATCTTCTATAATATCATTAACAGGTATTTTTTCCAGCGCATCATGGATTTTGCATTTCTGAAACCTGTCCATTTCCCGGTCATACAAATTCAGGCCATCAATGGTCGCTATCCATAGTCTTTCCTTTGAATCCTCAAAAATTCGATAGACAATGTTATTGGCAAGGCTGAACTTATTCTTCTCAGAACTATGGTAAGTTTTATAATTGTAGCCATCCCATCTTATCAACCCTTCTGTAGAAGCCATCCATAAGAAGCCGAACGAGTCCTGATAAACAGAGTTGATCATATCAGAGGGCAATCCTTCATCACTGGAGATATTGTATATCTTCAGGTTTTCCATCTGGGCATAGCCAAGCTGAAAACTGAGCAAAAAGAGAAGGAGAATAAGGAACCTGGACATGAAGCTGACTTTATCAGAGTCTACAAAATTAAGGAATTATTGAAATACCACTACCCAATAAAACGATTTACTTGGTAACATTCAAATAATCCCCTTATTCTTCTCATTCCGAAGCGATTGTAGAACAATTTGGTTGAATTGAACTTCTTCATCTTCGAGGTCCTCTCTCATCCCTGGATCAAGCAGTTTTCTCTGGGAGATGGATTATGCCCGATGTTGAACTGATGGTTTTAGATATGTAGTTTATGGAGTACGCCATAGCAGATTATATTCTATTCGCAGAAGGCTGAGTAGAATAATTATTAAAAAAGGGAATAGGTATCTCCTTTATCTGCAAATAACCTAATCCCTTTAATGGATTTATATGATGATCCAATATGTCAAAAACCAGGATGATGATTAGTTGACACTTTTGTACAAAACCTAAATTTGATGAATACATGATAGCCGCCCCCGGCATAAACCGCTTATTTCAACAGCCGTACATCATACACTCCTCCGGCAATAGATCCGTCGCCGGCAACAAATTTTACCTCTAAGGTTTCACTTGAAGCCTTCTTCCTGACTGACTTGGGAAGCGTGTAATCCACATGAAAGAACTCCGCATCAGAAACACCCTCCAGTTGAACATTCGCAAGTAGTTTCCCATTGATCAGGATGTCGAAGGTTCTTCCGCGGTCTTCACCGGAGTAAGTAATCCGTAATACCTTTGCCTCCTTGTTCTTATTTTTAAGGTCGTAGCTAAACCATCCTTGTGCATGTCTCCAAAACCTTCCTTTGTAATTTCCCGACTCAGTTTTCTCGCCCTTAAAATTATGTTCTGATTCCGGCTGCTGCTCTCCCGGAGCCACATGGTCGACAGTACGTTTTTCCAGGGCCAGCATCGCGGCTTCTTTTTCCTTTATTTCAGCCATGCGTTTATCAAGGCCTTCTTCGTCAAGCACTGGCCAGTAAAGCATATAACGCGCTTCGTGTACTTTGTAAAAAGGGACCAAATTAAAACCTTCGTAAGCGGCAGGATGTACCGTTCCCTGATAGGTGAGTGTACCATCATTACCTTCGCTAAGGTTTGACAGGATTTCAGCATCATTTTTGGCTACCAGGGTTGGCGCTTCGTCAATGGGATACATGCCACCTGCGGCCACATGGGCCATGCGTTCGCCATTTGCAAACAGGCCGTCCAAATCTGTAGAATCGGTCACCGCGGCCATCACCAAAGGGCCTCTCAAAATAGAAACCCAGGGAGATCCGTCAGGAAG
>CAZWQB010000247.1:0-1386 GCA_964636035.1 uncultured Roseivirgaceae bacterium | reverse complement strand
TGGTTGTAAAGTGCCCGCTCATAATAGTCCATGTAGGACGAACTCGGCTCTGTGAGAAAAAGCATATGGCTAAGACGGAGCATATTATAAGTGTTGCAAGTTTCAGGCCCCTGCTCTGAGGCGATCATGGACGAAAAATCATTGGTAGGATGAAAATGTTCTCTTACGCTGTTCCCTCCAATTGAAACGGAGCGGTCATTGACGATGGTGTTCCAGAAAAACCTGGAAGCATCGTTCCATTCCTTCTTTTCCTCAAGGTCAGCTATTCGTTTAAAGCCTATTACCTTTGGTATCTGTGTGTTGGCATGCAATCCTGTTAGCATGTCCTTTTCGCTCAAAAGTGGATCGAGGATGGCCCGCTGCGAAAACCGCTCAGCCAGCCGCATGTATTGTGCGTCGCCGGTAATTGCGGCAACATCCGCAAAAACCTCATTCAGTCCTCCATGTTCACTCCGCAACATGTCCTGAACCTGCTCGTCGGTCAAGCCACTTGTCAGGGCAAGCATCCAGTCTGTGAGCCCGATAAGGATATCCTTCGCTTTCTCATGATTGGCGATCAAATACGCATCACGTAAACCGGCGTACAGTTTGTGGATATTATAAAGTGGCACCCACTTCCCGTTTAGTGAAAAGCTGCCAGCATCAATGTTTCCGTTGCGGATTTCTTCCCAGACCTTTTCGCCGCCCGGCACCCCGCCCACATAGCCATTGCCATTTTGCTGCTGGCAGGCTGCAAGCTCATCTACCATGTAATTCAGTCGTTCCAGTAGCACCTCTTCCCCTGTGGATGCATACATCATGGCCAGCGCAGACAGATAGTGGCCGCCAATATGGCCATCAAGCCCTGTATTTTCCCAGTTTCCATACTTAGGCGCTTTTGGTTCCAAGCCTGCCTCAACCAGAAAAGGTGCTAAAAGCCTGTCGGGATCCATCTCCATAATATAATTAAAATCAGTGGTTTGCGCTCTTAAAAATGGGCTTTCCAGCAATTGTACCGAGCTCAAAGGAAAGCTTTCAAGTGTTTGGTCCTGGCTATAGCTAAAATAAAAAGGGGTCAGTAGTAAAAGGATACAAAAAAGCTTCTTGTTCATATTGTCAAAGTATTTAAATTTTTTACCCGCCAGCGAAAAAAAGGTAGTCAGGCTGCAAGTGTGGAACAATTTACCGTGAGTCGGTAAACTGTTCCTAACCAATCGTGATCAAATTTACTGTCATTAAATGTTAAGTAAAACTCAGGTACAAGAAAAAGAAGAATTACACATGTTTTATAATAACCACCTCTTAATCTCCTCCTTGGAAAAGGAGGAGAATTGATGGTATGTGTAATTCTTCTTTATTCTTTCCTAAACAAAAATTTTGGAGACAGGAGAATCTATTCTAATGTCG
>CAZWQB010000246.1:0-4683 GCA_964636035.1 uncultured Roseivirgaceae bacterium | reverse complement strand
CAGTCATCAGCGACAACGTTTTTGTTGCCTCCATTTATATACAACAGGCCATTGAATCGATTCAGGATAGGGCGCAGTTGGAAAAAATTGCCGTTGCGATCAATGTGGGTACAAACATTCCTTCTATTGGCACTCCCAACGGCCAGGCGGCCTTTCTATTTTTACTTACGAACGTATTGGCTTCCAAAATTCAGCTTTCTTACTTCAGAATGATGAAAATGGCACTGCCGTATCTGATCGTCTTAACAATTGTCGCATCAATATTTATCGCCTATAACTGGATATAGAGATCCGTACTTCGATATAAGAAGCGTCAGGGAATAGATCATTTGCGTGTGAAACATAGCAGTCACTAAAACTAAAGCATCTAAAGCTAAATTAATTATCAAAAGCAAACCATTAGGGCCAAAGTCGGGCAGCCTCAAAACAGGCTGTCCGGAATTTAGCTTTTGCACCAGTCGCCATCAAGTTCCTTACTGGATGACAGGAGGGGGGTGAAAGCTTCAGTCGCGTTTGTCATTCAGGGTAGCCTGCTCCGAAGGATTTCGGAGAAACCTGTTGGAAGATAGCAGCAACATAATCCAATCCTACTAAAGCCAAACTGACTGCCGCTGACGATGAAAGCAAACCATACTTCATGTCTCTTGCCTTCAAAACAGGCTGCCCGGAAATAAATTGATCGTTAATTTTTATTCCTAAGACCTAAACCGTACTCTAATTGAAGGCTGCACAATTGGAGATATCCTGAATGATGTTTAACCTACCCAACCTATTACCTTTTTTTTAATACTTACCCTAGCCATTAATTTCCTGTTAAGTCCTGATAATCCATTTGTTAAATTTTATGTGATTTTTCGTTTCCACACATGCCAGACATATCACTTTGGTAACGCTTCATTCATCATGGGCTAACACTATTCTTTTTAATTGCAAAGGAAATTAAAACACCTTTAACCAACATCTAATGAAAAATTTTTCTACCCACAGATTAGCAGCCTTAGTTGCTGCTGTATTTTTTTTGCAGAGTTGTGAGAGCTCACAGGAAAAACTCGAGAAAGAGGCTTTAGCTCAGGAAAATACAAGCCTGACAGAAGTCTCGATGACTACTGCAGATATGGGGACTTTTGAACTTAAGAGTCGCTCGGTTACACCTCCTTTGGTCATTAAGAAACCCGGCTTCGAAAAGCTGGAAGTAGCAAGTCTTATAAGCAGCGCAGATGTATTGCGCGAATCGCCAGATTTTGTCTTCGGTGGATCAGCGGATGGTTCCGGCTTATTGAAAGATGGACGTGGTTATGCCATGATTGTAAATCATGAGGATAATTTCGCTGTTTCCCGAATCATTCTTAATGGAAGATTTGAGCCTATAAAAGGCGAGTATATTATGAATTCAGACGGGGGACAGTGGAGACTTTGTTCGGCTACCCTGGCTACACCGGAAGAACACGGTTTTGGTCCCGCCTTCATCACCTGCGGAGAAAGTGGTGCAGAGTCCCGCACACATAGCCTTAATCCTTATGCACCTGCCGGAAATGCAGCCATTTCGAGAGAATTGCCCGCTTTTGGCAGATGGAGCGCTGAAAATGCGGTTCCCTTACCAAAGGACGCCTATCAAGGAATGACAGCGGTTATCATCGGTGACGATGATTCCGGGCCTGCAGGTGGGCAACTTGCCATGTACCTTGGAAAGCAGGGAGATCTCGATAACGGACATTTGTTTATGCTGAGAAGAAAAGACCTCAACCAGGCGGAAATGGATATGGTCGTAGGTGAATCATATGAGGTAGAATTTACGAAAGTAAAAGATCAGGAGTCGCTAACCGGCGATCAGATCAACCTTCTTGTAGATGAGAAAAAGGCAATTAAGTTTGGCAGGGTAGAAGATATAGATTACAGAAAAGGCGGTGGCTTAAACAGCCGTGAGATTTATTTCAACGTAACCGGACAAGATAACAATGGCTCAAATGCGGATTACTCCCGTTCTAAATATGGCCGCGTTTACAGATTGGTGCTGAACGACAAAAACCCACTTAAAGGAACCTTGTCTGTTGTTTTGGATGGCGATGACCGAAGCGGTATAGCAGGAAAATTCCAGAATCCGGATAACATCTGTGTAACAGATAATTACGCTTACATCCAGGAAGATCCAAACGGTTACGGAGACGAAACCCACGATGCCTATCTCTATCAGTACAATTTAAGAACCGGCGAATTAAAGGTGGTTTTCGAACTTGACCACCTGCGTAATGGGGAAGAAGATCAGTTTGGCTTCAATGGTTCCGAGTCAAGGTTCGGTTCCTGGGAGTATGGTGCAATGGTTGATATTTCGGACCAGGTGAATAAAGAAGGCGTATTTTACCTTTGCATTCAGCCTCATACCTGGAGGAAGCCAGAATTTGCCGGCGTGGACGGAGGTAGCAAGCGCTTGCAGGAAAACCAGGGCAGCCAGATTGTCCTGATCAAAGGGCTGGAAAGATAAGATATTTTTCAACCGGCAACCACAGCCTGTCCATGAAATTGGATGGGTTGTGGTTTTAATATGTTCCGCTTTCAAATTCTTTTGCAATATTATCGATCAATCTCATAGGAATATGCTCAGAAAAAACGCTTCTTCAATTACATGTCCTCTTGTGCTGCTTTTCATCTTGTCAGCCATCTCCTGCAATGTGAATCAACAAAATACGGGTCTGAATTCCAGCGCAGAAGCAGTAAAAAAACTTTACGTCGAACGTGTTAATCAACTGGAGGCTGCAGTAGAACGTTTGATAGAAGCAGCAAAAAGCAACCAGAACGCTGCGCGTTTAAAAGATATTTTTGCAGAAGCCAGATTTGCTTACAAAAGAACCGAATATCTCACGGAGTTGTACTTCCCATACACCGCAAAGAGCCTCAATGGTCCGCCACTAGATGAGGTTGAATTCGATGATCCCAACCAGATTATTATCCCACCTGAGGGCTTTCAGATTATAGAAGAGATGTTGTATGCTGAATCAACACCTTCGTTGAGGCAGGAACTCATGCTCAAACTGGAACAACTGGGGTCAAACGTACAGCGCTTAAAGGCTGTAACAGCAACAACTACGTTTACCGATAGTCACATTTTTGATGCGCTCAGACTTGAAGTTTTCAGGATCATCACTTTGGGTATTTCAGGCTTTGATTCTCCTGCAGCATTAAACAGTTTGCCAGAAGCTACAGCAGCACTTACAGAGCTTAGCCTGGTTTATAATATTTATTACCAAAATCTGGAGTCGGAGTCCAATCAAAAAAATGATGAAGTGAATAAGCTTTTTCAGGAGACACTCCATTTTGTTTCTGAAAATAACGATTTCAACGACTTCGATCGTTTGGCTTTTATCACTGCTTATGCCAACCCACTATCTGAAGCACTGTTGGAGCAACAGAAGAAATGGAGTATTCCGGTGTTTGATGAACTGCGTCCGTTGTCTGCAGGTGCATCCAATTTATTTGATAGTGCCGCCTTCGACCTCGCTGCATTTTCTCCCGTGTATAATCGCGAACCAACTCCCAAGCAGGTTGCCTTAGGAGAAATGCTTTTTTTTGACCCGGTACTGTCTGGGGATAACAGCAGGGCATGTGCATCTTGTCACTTGCCCGAAAAAGCTTTTACTGACGGAAAGAAAAAAAGTGCTGCTTTTGGAAACGAGAAAGAAGTACAAAGAAACGCCCCCACCATTATAAACTCCAGCTTACAGGCCTCACTATTTTATGATGGCAGAGTAGCTTTTTTAGAAGACCAGGTGACTGACGTGGTTTTGAATAAAGATGAAATGCATGGAAACTTTGAGGAAGCTGTACACAAGCTGAACATGAGCAGCGAATATACCGCACTGTTCCGCGAATCTTTTGAAGGACAACCTGACCCAGTCAATGAAAAGGCGATCAAAGTGGCTTTGGCCTCTTATGTTAGATCGAAAACCAGTATGAACTCTCCCTTTGATAAGTACGTACGAGGAGACTCAGCGAGTCTGACCGCACTGGAAAAAGATGGCTTCAATTTGTTTATGGGGAAAGCAGCATGCGGTACCTGTCATTTTATGCCATTGTTCAATGGAACAGTCCCGCCGGCTTATCAGGTGTCGGAAACAGAAATACTGGGCGTACCGGCAACCAATGATACTGTAGATATACAATTGGACCAGGATATGGGCAAATTTAATCTGTACAGCAAAGACCTACACAAGTTCGCCTTTAAAACGCCGACGGTGAGAAATATTTCACTGACAGCTCCTTATATGCACAATGGCGTATATCAAACACTTGAAGAAGTAATGGATTTCTACAACAAAGGTGGGGGAGAAGGAATGGGGCTATCTGTGCCTCATCAGACGCTCGCACCGGAGCCGCTGGATCTGTCGGAATATGAAATAAAGGCTATCATTGCTTTCATGCATGCGCTTACCGATACCACAGGATTGGTAGGAAAGCCGGCAAAGCTACCACAAATGCATGATCATGGCGAATTGGCGGGAATCAGAACGCCAGGAGGAGCGTATTAAATTTACGATATCTGCACTCCCGGACTTACGCTGCTCTTCCGGATTAGTCCAATAAGCCCAACTGCTTATTAAAAGAATTAAAACAACAGGGGAAGATTAGCTTCAGGTCTTTCTTTATTAGTGACATTTTTTATTTTTGATTGTCTTTAGAAAAAGCCGTTTG
>CAZWQB010000245.1:0-4703 GCA_964636035.1 uncultured Roseivirgaceae bacterium | reverse complement strand
ACAGGGGAAAAAAGGTCAGATGTTCTCATTTTTGGCGGATTTTGATGGCTTCTTAAAATCAAATTGAGGCTCAAAAGCGAAATAACTCCGGTAAAAAAACCAAGGATGAAAACATTTACCAGATTTGGATCAACTATCCCCATTGTCCAGAGCCAGACGTATAAACCAGCAACCAGAATGCCTGTACCGTAATAAATTGCCACCCCCGTGAAAAACGCTTTTCTGCTTGTGGAGAGCTTGCCTCGTTTGGTGGTTTCTTTGGTTGCCAGTGTTCCTATCAGATATACTGGTTGTAGGCTGGTCTTTGTCAACAGACCAAATAAAAATAGAAATACATTTTTGATGAGCGTCGCAATGAGGCCGGCAAAAATTATAGCTAAAATGTCAAATTCTTCCATAATTTCTTTATTAAACTACTGGTTAGGGGATCCGGCCTAAAATATAAGAAATTATCACATAAAATTCGGTTTATCCAATTTATTCGTTATTCTATATGCAGCATTTACCAGCCCTACATGGCTATAAGCCTGTGGAAAGTTCCCCCACTGGCTTCCCGTTGATGCGTCAATATCTTCACTTAGCAGGCCAAGATGATTGGCATATTTCAATAGCTTTTCAAATTCTGCGGCTGCTTCGTCTACCCTGCCTACGCAAGCGAGTGCTTCAACATACCAGAATGAACAGATCATAAAAGTAGATTCCGGCAATCCAAAATCATCAGCATGTTTGTACCTGTAAAATAAGCCTTCTTTGGTTTTAAGCTCCTTTTCAAGTTGTATCAAATGCTGCTTGGCCCGCTCACTCGAAGGATCCAGGTAATTCATCATAATCAATTGCAAAGTACTTGCATCTAAATTTTCCGTACCGACAGCCTGGCTGTAAACCTTTTTGTGCGGGAGATAACACTTTTCAATCATCGCTTCAGCCTCCTTTACCAGCCTTTCGGCAAACTCGGCCATTTGGACATCTTTTAGATTACGTGCGATTTTTAAGCCGGCTTTGGCTCCCGCCCAATGGAAAAGATAAGTATAACAGTGATATTGGCTTAGCGTACGGAATTCCCACAGTCCTGCATCAGGCTCATGCATGGTATCGCTAATTTTTTGAAGCGTCTCCATGATCAGCTTGTGCGATCGGGTTCTTTCTGCATCAATAAAGCGACGATCGCCATACAAGGGAAGCAAAGAAATTAAGATCTGACCATACACATCGTTCTGAATGTGGGTGTAAGCCTGGTTCCCCAGTCTTACCGGTTTGTTCCCTAAATATCCTTCCAGATCCAGTAAATGTTCATCCAGGTTCTCCTTTCCGCTGAGTGAGTACAATGGCTGATAGCGGCCCCCTTCTTTGGTTGAAACATTGGCTATATATTGAAAATACCTCTCTAGTTCCTCAAAATGCCCAATGTTATTGAATGCCGTAAGTATATAGTAAGTATCTCTTAACCAGCAATATCGGTAGTCCCAATTTCTACCACTTCCCGGCGACTCAGGCAAGCTGGTGGTCGCGGCAGCGATGATGGCACCAGTATCTTCATACTGATGAATTTTTAAAACCAACGCCGATCTGATCACTTCGGTTTGGTAATAGTCACTGATGCTGGTGCTTTTCACCCACCTTCTCCAATATTGTATGGTCTTACTGAAAAATTCCTCCACCGTGCTTACCAACGGCGCTTCAAGCGGAACGCCGTAGGTAAGAACCAGATACTTTGCTTCATTCAAGACAAAGTAATTGTGTTCCATGATGTGCGTTAATGAAATATCTGTGGTAAGCCGCAGTTGATCGCCAAATCCGGTGAAATTGATATGACTGCTCCCCCTTCTCTTAACTGGCGTTAGATTCCCGTAGTCGTATGTGGGTCTGCAGGTTACCTTAATTCTGGGCGTTCCCTGAACCGGTTCTATCTTTCTGATGAGCATCAATGGCTTGAAGTAACGGTCAAACTGAAAAAACCTGGGCGCAATATCCGTTACTTTGTATATGCCATCAGAGCAGGTTATTTCCGTTTCCAGAATATTCGTGTTTTCAATGTAGGATTGGCGGGAATCAAACTTCTCATCTTCCGGAAGTATGGAAAACTCTCCACCTTTTTCTTTATCTAACAATTGGCCAAACACAAAACTGCTGTCAAAACGAGGCCAGCACATCCATGAAATATTGGTAGACTTATCAATATGCGCAAGAAATGCACAATTACCTATTACTCCTAAATCATACGTATGTTTCTTCATTGAGGAAATGAATTTAAACTACCTGGTAAATCCGGGTATTCGGGTTATAAATTTGGATATGGCCTGCAGTCATAGAACGACTAATGCTGTTATTGGCATCCGAGCATTATCAGGCCCTGAAAACGAATCAGCAACTTAAAATAAAATATAACTACATGAAAGGTTAGTCGCCAAAAAAACGGTATTTTCCAACAGGCGCTACGTAATAAAATCGCTCCCAACCTAATTCCTGGCAAGCGGAACTACCTGCAAGACTTCCTTTAAACCTCCTGGAGACATTAATATGAAATGAGTTGCGAAAATTGTTTTGCATAATATATCTTAAAACCTTTTAAACCTATCTATAACCGCTTTTTTTGCATAAGGTTGAAAATTGGCTTCAAATATTACATGGATAATATTATCTAATAACTCGCGGATAAAATGTTCGTCCAAATATTGAATTTTATGAAGATAAATTTGATTCACATGGGCAACTACAGAGGAATTCACTCGCTTAAAAATAACATCGCCTTGGAAAACAGACTGTTATTTCTTAGAATAGGACTCTCCATAGTCGGGACGTTAATCTTGTTGTTTTTGATGATATTTTTGTTTGGACGTACACTTCAGACAAAAGCAGCACCCTCTGAACCAACATCTGCCGTGATTGAGGTCACATCAATGAAGAGCGGATGTGTACTAAATATCCATCAAATGAAGAGCTAATAAAAATGCTTTAGAATTGCCAGAGCGAAAATGGCTTTAGCCATCTGGTTTTGGAAATGCCAGGTATCACAGGTGGAAAAATGAAGGCCGTAATCAGCACCAGCCTATTAAAACAGAAACATTAACAATATAGCAGCATGGATATTTTCACATGAAAAATATGCAAAAATTATCATCAAAGGCACAATCTAAGCTGACCCTCAGAAGTGCTGTTATTTTTCTCTTCGGAGGCTTGGGTGCAGTATTTGTCCTTTTTTTGATAGGCTTTCTGTTGTACAACCTTGGCAGCTCCGAAAAATCAGTTGCGGCTGGATCCATCAGTTCCGTTAAAACCGGGCTTTGGGTAGACGGTAACACCTGGAACCAAAAGAGAAAGCCTGCAAACCACGAAGAAATAATTATTGCCCACAAAGAAGAGGTGACAATCAACCATAACCTGTACCTTGAGAAGGTAACCATTAAGGTATATGGCACTTTAAAACTGAAAAATAGCAATTTAAGGCTGGATGAAACATCTACAATACTGGTCGCCAAATCGGGAAAAATAATCAATGAAGGTGCTCCCAGCAATATGTTGATCATTGGGGAGCAACCCTGGATAGGTAGTCAGATTAATGCCATTGGTGCACCTGCCCAACTTACATCGAGTGGCGCATCTTCAGTAGATCTGCTGCCGGTGGAACTATCTTATTTCAAAGGCGCCGCTACCGACGAGCACACCGTATTGCTAGAATGGAGTACCCGATCAGAACTTAACAATTCCCACTTCACCATTGAGAAGAAAGTTGGAGAAAGTGATTTCATCTTTGTAGACACCGTAAGAGGTGCCGGCAATAGTAATCACGAATTGCTTTACAGCTATCAGGATAAGCATGTTTTCGCACCCTCCGTTTATTATCGGTTAAAGCAAACAGATTTTAATGGCAATTTTAAGTATTTCAACATCATCAATGTTGCAACCGACAGGGCATTGCAAAGCGCAAACCCTACAGTAAAGATTGTTCAGGCTGGTCCAAATCCATTTACAGATAAATTCATCTTGTTATACAATTCCTATAACACCCATCCAATTGCACTTAAAATAAGCGCGTTGAGTGGAAAAATTGTGCATCAGGAAGATCTTAGGCCAACAACCGGCCAAAACGAATACGTGCTGTCAGAAAATATTTATCTTGAAGCAGGAGTTTATATTGTAACTCTTACACAGAACGGTAGATCAGAATTTGTAAGGATGATCAAGAAGTAGGTCCAAGCCGCCTCTTTTTGGGACGCCCCCTCGCGCAAACCCTTCCGTGCACACCGCCCCTTACGCAATGTCGTTAAGTTAAGGCGATTTAATCCTTCTCCTTTAGGAGAGGGACCGAGGGTGAGGTATTAAAAAATGCTTAACTTATCGACATTGGACGCTTGCGTGTGGCACGGCCAAACCGCAGCACTTCGTAGCGACTGTTCCTGTAATTTCCGGCAGACCACCTAAAAGCGATGACATCCCTCTTCCGCGTCGGGTAGCATTAAATTTAAAAAATTAGCAGTTAAATTATTTGAAAGGGATGTCATCGCTGGAATCGACCAACAAAAGGCGCCAGGCCTTCTCACCAACATCGCTCTCGTTTACAACTAGGGCGCACGAGATATGCGATTGGATCGCAAAATCACCTCCTGTTTTCGTAATATCCTGATTGCGAAGCGATGACATCCCTCTTCCGCTTCGGGTAGCATTGAATTTTAAAATTAGCAGTTAAATTATTCGAAATGGGATGT
>CAZWQB010000244.1:0-4727 GCA_964636035.1 uncultured Roseivirgaceae bacterium | reverse complement strand
AGGTCAACCAGAAAACGAAAATGCTCCTTCAGGAATCGCAGTCGCAAACTGAAGAACTAAAGTCGCAGGAAGAGGAAGTAAGGCAGAATATGGAGGAACTTTCTGCCACACAGGAAGAAATGCAGCGGATATTGAATGAAGTTCAGGCCAATGAAGCCTTCATGAACGACCTTATCAATGCTACAAACGACTCCATTATTACCATTGATACCAATTACAAAATTATCACCTGCAACAAGGCTACGCAAGATTCTTATAAGCAGTCTGGCTTCCTACTAGAAAAAGGCTTTGACATTTTCAGGCTTTTCTCAGAAGAGCAAAAGGCCAAGTACAAAGCCTACTATGACCGTGCCTTGAGTGGTGAAGCTTTTGAAGTCACGGAAAATTATAAGTTTGAAAACAGAGATCAGTTTTTTGCTGTAAGCTACAGTCCCCTTAGAAACGACAAAGGCGAAATCATGGGCGCGGCTTCTTTTGGTAAAGACATCACCGAATCCGAGAACGCAAAACTGAAAGCCGAAACCTTACTGGAAGAAGCCAAACAGCAAACGGAAGAAATGAAGGCGCAGGAGGAGGAGCTTCGCCAAAATATGGAGGAGCTTTCTGCTACGCAGGAAGAGATGCAAAGGATCCTATCAGAAGTACAGCGCAATGAGGCCTTCATGAACGACCTTATCGATGCGTCGACAGATTCTATTATTACCATAGATACCAAATACAAAATCATTTCCTGCAATCAGGCCACCCTTGACAAGTTCAAGATAGAGAAGCTTGAAAAAGGAACTGAAATTTTAAACTTTTACACAGGAGAAGAGAGGGAGCGAAATAAAGCTATCTACGATCGCGCTTTGAAGGGCGAGATATTTGAAGTCAATGAGCGCTACGAAATAGACGGTAAGGAAATTTTTTCCTTGTTAAGCTATTGTCCAATTCGCAATGAAAAAAAGGAGATCATAGGCCTTGCTTGCTTTAATAGAGACATCACTGAGATGGTAAAATCCAGACAAGCTACGGAGCAGCTATTGAAGGAGGCCCAGCAACAAGCAGAAGAACTGAAAGCACAGGAAGATTTTCTGAAGCAGAACATGGAAGAAATTTCTGCAAATCAGGAAGAAATGGAATCGCTTATTAAAGAGGGCCAGGAAAGGGAGCGATATATAATGGAGTTATTAGACGCTACCAGTGAATCAATAGTAACCGTAGATAAAGATTTTAAAGTTATCAACTCGAACAAAGCCTTCCGGACTTCTTTAGAAGCAAATAATATCGCTGTCGGCAAAGGCTTCAATATCCTGGATCTTTTACCCGCTGAAATGCGGGAGCAAACGAAAAAGATCTATCATCGGGTATTTCAGGGAGAGAAAGTCCAGGCGATAGATCAGTTTAACATGCCCGATAACACTTCCGCATACATTCAAATACAGTATGCCCCCATACAAAACGAAGCAGGAGAAATCACGGCCATTTCTATCATTTCTAAAGACGTTACTGAAGTGGAAATGTTAAAACAGGAGTTGGGAAAAAGAAAAGGCAAGTAGCTATCTATTCTAAATCATTAATTCAAAAACCGCATCGTCCTCAGGGGCAATGCGGTTTTTTTTGTATTCAACCAAATGAAGGCATAGAAATTGAAATTTGTCTTTTGGGACGCCCCCACGCGCAAACCCTTCCGTGCACGCCTGCGCAAAGCGGGCGGCACGGCCAAGCCGCAGCACTTCGTTGAAACGAACTGCTATACATTAAACTCTAGTCGAAAAACCACCTCCGTGTCCTGTCCCCTGACAGGACACATTGGGAGCTGTCGGGGGACAGCTCCTGGTTTACCGGTGGGTTTATCGTTACAACACCGATTTATCGTGGGACGGCTCTCGGTTTATTGGGGTAAATCTCCGCAACTACACAACCCTGATAAGGGTTGAACTTGAATAGAAAACAACAATACAAGCGCCCCAATTCAAGCCCGCCGGGCTTGAGTGGTAGTGCCTGATGCCGAAATTGCGCACCATTTCCCGCCCTCATCCTTTCTGTACACGCTCTCCATAATTGCGCAACAGACCAACCATCTGCAATACGGAACACGATCTAGCATACCAAAACTGGCAAGCCAAAAAATATCGTATGCACTCTGTACAACCTCAACCTCCGTGTCCTGTCCCCTGAACAGGACACATTGGGAGCTGTCGGGGGACAGTTCCTGGTTTACCGGTGGGTTTATCGGTACGACACCGATTTATCGTGGGACGGCTCTCAGTTTGTTGGGTTAATCTCCGCAACTCCCAACCCGATAAGGGTTGAACTTGAATAGAAACAACAATACACGCACCACAACCCCAACGGGGTTGAACATGAAATTGTAGCCTGGCGATTCAACTAAAGCTAAATCTACAGAGGCTCAAAACCCAGGCTCCTTACTCAACAGCTAAAAATTTCTTTTTTATCTTTTGATTTTTATTGTATCTTTTTACTTCTAAAATTGAACCACTACATTTTGTCAATGAAAAGAAGCGAATTTATAAAGAACAGCTTATTGGCTGGCGTTGCCCTTACCGCTACAGGAACTACGGCTTTTAGTCAAAACAAAAAACCTGGAAGCCCTTCCAAACCTTTCACCCTTAATTTCGCCCCTCATCAGGGCATGTTCGAAACGCATGCCGGATCCGATTTCCTGGATCAGATCAAATTCATGCATGAGCATGGGTTCAGGGGCATTGAAGATAACGGAATGCTGCGCAGGTCCAAAGAAGAACAAACTAAAATCGGCGATCTGCTCGGAAAACTGGACATGACCATGGGCGTATTTGTAATAGATGGCGGCGACAATTGGAAAACTTCCCTCACAACAGGCAAACAGGAATTTCTGGATAATTTTATAAAAACCTGCCGCACCTCAGTAGAGGCTGCCAAACGCTGCAATGCCAAATGGCTCACGGTGGTCCCCGGCTTCTTCGAACGAAACATGCCAATAGGACTACAAACATCTAACGTGATCGAAGCCCTGCGACGCGGTGCAGAGATATTGGAGCCCCACGGATTGATCATGGTATTGGAGCCACTCTCTGATACGCCGGACCTGTTCCTCAGATATTCCGATCAAACTTATATGATCTGCAAAGCTGTAAATAGCCCCTCCTGCAAGATCCTCTACGATATCTACCATATGCAAAGGAATGAAGGCGACCTTATCCCGAACATCGACAAGTGCTGGGAAGAAATCGCTTACATACAAATTGGAGACAACCCTGGCAGAAAAGAACCTACCACCGGAGAAATAAATTATAAAAACGTCTTCAAACACATTTATGACAAGGGCTACCGTGGGGTGATGGGCATGGAACATGGCCTTTCCATGAAAGGCAAAGAAGGTGAGTTGAGGCTAATTGAGGCTTACAGGGAAACAGATGTGGCCTAAAGAGGTGCAAGGGACTACTTCAAAAACCGATAAAATCCCATTGAAGCGGTGTCTGCTATTGATCCGTCCGGCCTTTTAAAAATGAAGTAGGCTTCTAAGTCTTCGCGGGAATTCAAAAACTGGAGTGATTTTTCAACACCCATCACCATGAAGGCATTGTCGTAGCCATCAGCAGTCATGGCATCGTTTGCCATGACTGTCACGCTTATTATATCGCTTTCCGTCGGATGGCCCGTTTGTGGATCTATCAGTGGTGTGATCGATTTGCCACCCTGCTCGCGGAACCGTCGATAATTTCCTGAAGTGGTAAGCGCGCCACTCCGTAAAGCAACTTTTTTCCCAATTGATCCGGTACCTTCGTGCTTGAGCGGCGGAGATTCTAATCCTATCACAAAAGGATCCCCGGAAGGCTGCTTCGTCCCTCCTACACGAATTTCCCCTCCCACTTCTACAAGGTAATTTTTGATACCAGCACCTTCCAGATAATGGGCAATAAAATCCACAGAATACCCCTGCGCAATTCCATTTACATCTAGTTTAATGCAAGGGGCAGACTTGGCAATCGAATCTTCGAGAATAAAAATCTTATTGCTTCTCATGCAACTGAGGTGTGCAGCTATTGCAGACGCGTCAGGAACCTCAAAATGTGGAGTGGCCCCAAAGCCCCAGGCATCTACTAGTGGATAGATGGTAACGTCAAACGCACCTTTGGTATCTTCTGAAATCTCCAAGGCCTTTGATATCACTTTTTTCAGATGCAGGTCTGACCGCACTCCCCGTTGCGCCAAATTAAAGCTGTTAATTAAAGAATATGGCTTGTAGATGGACAAAGAGCTATCCAACGCACTAAACAGAGAGTCGATCTCATCCTTGCGGACAAAAGAAGCATCAGCATAATAAGAAATCTGGTAGCTGGTTCCCTGAGCATACCCGGTAATATCATAACGGCCGGGCGGAGAAAGATTAAACGGAAGCAGGATCCAAAGATAAAGCGTAATTAAGAAGCTCACTAGTAACAAATTTGGATCAGGGAATAGCGTGAAATAAACCATTCCCGCTCAGGAGCAGGAAATGGCTTGTTCAAATCGGGTATTGCTTAAATTACTTTGGTTTTTCCCGGGATAGCGTGTGGATAGAACCCATCTTCACCAGGCAATACTTTCGGCTGCGCGTCCCAGGCCAGTTTTTCCGGCATCAGGTTGATGTTTGAGTTTAAAGCTTCATCCCACTTGATGATTTTTCCGGAATAAGTTGCATATCGTCCCAAAAGCGAGGTCATTGTACTTTTCGCTGCGTTTTCTGCATCTTCAAACTTATA
>CAZWQB010000243.1:0-4741 GCA_964636035.1 uncultured Roseivirgaceae bacterium | reverse complement strand
CAGAATTAGCTGAAAACAGGCATGTGTTTTTAGAAGAATCGCCCTATGGCCAGAAGATTTTGACATTTAGCTTTCCAGTGCGAGTAGGAAACATATCGTTAAAAAACTTGCGGGCCTATCTCGACAACCAGCGAAGAGATGATGTGCCGATGCTTCACTTTTATGCTGATTGTTATGACGAGACCAATTCACATCAAAGTTATTTTGAGCTAAAGAAAGTGTTGGAAGAGGACATTGATTCGAAGGAGAATTTTTATGGATACGAAAGAGATGATCAGCATTATTATCGGTTTGAAGCCAAAGGGATGGAGTTTTCTCTGGTCTATACCTTTGACAGCAAATGGCAGTTTGATGGAGGCAGTACCTCTTTTTCTATAAAAAACAATAGGGAATACGCTGATTTACTCATTGACTCAGATTATGAAAGCGAAATTGAGGTTAGTGAAATGATTATCCTGGCGGAGCAGACATATATAATGGGGAACTATAAGAAAGATGCGCAGATTAAACGTAGGCCTGAGAAGTTGAACCTGCAAATTGACGTTAAACCTGTTATATGGCTGGACAAAAAAAATGGCAAGATTGGCTTTGCGGATAAAACCCGGAGCAGAGTTCAAAGCATAGATGAAGTTGATTCATTTGCAATTCAAAATATTTTGCCTGCCAAAGGTTCCGGGGGAGCCTATTTGCTCATAAAGTGCAGTGACGGAAGAAGCTTTGCAGTAATGCAAGGGAAATGTCATTCGTTTGATTCCCTGGCAGAAAAGTTAGTACAAATAACCAACAAATCTGTGGAAATGGAACCTGAATACCATGACTGTTAAGAAGATCAGGTTTAGGATTTTGTCATGCACAATATAAGTTTCAGATGCAGTAGTCAGGCTGTTCATTTACTTCTGTGAATTATAGAAGTGCAGTTTTGTTTCCAGGGAAGATCTTGTAGCGTTAATGTGAAATAAAATGAAGAAAATTCAAATTCAACCCTACGCCGATATAAGAAAACCGGCTTATTATCATTTAAATCCCGTTATAGATTATCTCATAGCGGAAGGTTATGAGCCTTCTGATCAGTTTTTATGGGGTTCGAATCGGACCGGATTTTTTGCGCATTTTAGAAATGATATCGATTTTATAAAGTTAAAAGATACATTTTATTTTCCTCCATCGATTCAAGTGGACGAGATCTCGCAAACTATAGATTGCCTCAATACCTATTCGATGATAAAGGGTGGAGTTAGGTGATGCGCCCTTAAAAATGAACTGAGCTAAGTTTGTCTATATAAGTTTATTGATCAAATAAAAAGAGGAAATGATTTTTATAGCTTTCAAGGCCATCAATTGTTTGTGCCAGGTGGAGAAATGATCACAATCAAACGGAAACATTTGAGTCATATTCTTTAGCAAGGGAATTTAAAACCAACCAAAAACATGTGTAAAAAGCGAATGAAATCTTCTGTAAATTCCTGGCGTTGCAGGCAAAAGCAAATTGAAAACTTTGTTGAAGGCTGCATCAGTCGTAGAATAAATTGACAAATGAAATGAAGAAGATCAACACAAAAATCAAGGCGGTTGGATTCATTGCTTTCCTCTTAATTTTGGCATATTTTTTCCTGCTAATTTCGCCAAAAATGTTATTTGCATATCATCATCATTATAAAAACTTTGATGTTCATTCTGATCTACCTATCTCTAGCGATATTGAAAAGGTGTTAGATGATGTAATCTTCAGGATTTCTCATTCAGAATTATATGATTCTAGGGACAGTTTTTCAATATACATTTGCAATTCGACCTGGCGATTGGTGTTATTCACACGAAGTGCAAAGGTTGGTGGATTGGTAAACCAGGGATTTTCAAATGATGTATTTATTAGAGAATCAGAAATCGCGGAAAACAAAATTGTTTCTCCAACTAAAGGACAGGAAATAGCCTTGCCTGAGGAACGTCCTTTATCCTATTTTATAGCTCATGAAATCACACATGTGCTTCAAACAAAAGTGGACAGGTTCATGCATTTTACCACTCCAACATATATCGTAGAGGGATATGCTGATTATATCGGAAAAGCAACGCATTTCGAATATGGAAGGTATTTGAACAACCTCAATAGAAATGATATTACCATGAATCCTGAAACAGGTTTGTACAACAAATATCATTTACTGATAGCACACTTAATGGACAAAAAAGGAATGACGTTCCAAGAAATCGTCCATAAAAAGATTAACATTGTGCAAGTGGAGCATTGGCTGGAAGACGAAAGTACAACCAACGCTAAATGAATATCTGAGCGCTGGCTGGTGAGCCGCATCTTCAATTCACTGCGGTGATATAATACCTTACTGTCGCCATTAGTAGTGATAATTACATTTACCATTTTATAGTGAATTTTCCCCCGTGAGCAGGGCGTATATTTGTCAGGCAATCATTGCTGTGCCAGATTGGTGGTTTTGCTGATAATGTTTACCAGAAAAAAAGGCTCCTGCTGTTACTGTTGCTCAATCTGACGCTTGTTCCAGGTTTTCACAAGAACTTCCTATGAGAAATAGAATAGAAAATATAAAGGCGAAAGGGAAAGAAGCAATTGTCGAAATGGCTCTCGCTATCTTGAGTAAAAAGAAACCCGAATTGGAAGTACTTCCGGTTGACTATGAGATCACCGCCTGGTCATGCGAAACCGACATAGTGGTGAAATTCCGCCGCTTGATCAGGTACTCATCAGCGGACAAGCATTATACATACGATCTGTCAGTAGAAGTTCTTTCAACGAAAATAACGCCCTTCGATAACAGGTCTTATAGCGACAACTTTTTTGTGCCTACAAAGGAGCAAAAAGAAACCATCAATTTTTTAAAAGCGCTGGTCGGATTGCCTTATCCGAATATGGATAATGTGGTAGGTGAAAATGATGAGTATTATATTGCAAACTGTACCAGTAAAACGGCTTTTAGTCACCATTATATCAATAAAAGAACCCGTCAGCGATTACAGCCGCTTAAAGGGACATTCGCGGTGTTTCCAGAGGGTGAACTTGAGCCGCTGCTTGTTGCCGGCGAAGGGTCAGGGGGCGAAATATTAGTGGAAATAAAAGAATAGGCGAGCAAGCCACTTTCCTGACAACAATCCAGAACTTCCAAAATCAAAATTGTGTAGCTATACATCAAATTTTTAAACAAGTTATGAATAAGCAGCAGTCAAACTTAAAAGAAAAAGTGCAGCTCTTAATAGATTCGGTACCTGAGCTGCACAAGAAACATCCGAAATGGGTACAATTTATCGCGTATGCTGAAAAGGCGAAATGGGCTAAGGCACTGAGCAGCCTGATCGAAATTGCTGTTTCGTCAGGATTTTATTTTTCTGAGCAATTTTGGCGCATCGCCTCCGAGTCTGCCCAAGTCCTGAACAGGAAAGAGGAAACTGCAGAATGTCAAAAGCAGATAACCCGCTTAAAGCAGGATCAAGTGATGTTGCCATTTGGATGGACTAGCAAAAAAGTCGGAGCCGGAAATTTCGAAGTATATATTTCCCGGAAACTGCAGGATGATTGGCATACCGAACGCAGAAGGAAAGATGGCCTCGCAAGCTTGATAAGCAAGGAAGGGTTTCACTTCAAACCCCATGGTAAGATGGGCTATGTCTATTATGTGAGCCATGGAAGAATTACAGAAGTAGAGTGGCACGAAGGAGAAATTGAAGGGGCTACCTTCTCGAAATATTGGGTATATCCTGAAGAACGTTTGTTAACGGATGATGAATACCAGCGAATTTATTCAGAACTAAAGGAGTGGGCAGCCTTAAAGAATATACCCTTTCGCTATTAAGCTTCTTGGGGGAATAGCATGTTGCGAGAGCGCCTTTTCGCTCTTGAACCTTAGGAAGTGAGATTAATATTATCAAATACACGGCATGCAAAATTCGGGAAATAACTATTGTAGGAAACTTATGGGATTAATCATTTGCGATAAACATGGCGAACAGGGGATAGCCATAAATATAGAAGACGTTATCTGCCAAAAAATATTGGCCGACGAACCCATCAGCGACGAGCATTTACACGTCATAAAAGTTCTTTTTTATGACGATGAGGAATTTTTGATGGACATGAATTATCTCATCAGCACAGCGTTGAAAGATGATTTGAATCTGTTGGAAGTTTATGAGGTGCAGAACGAAGAGGAAGATTCAGCACTTATGAAACGAATTTCTCCCAGATTGGGAATCGTGTGCGGTCAATGCCTTAAGGAGTACAAGTACCGAAACAATATTGAAGGCTCTCTAAGAAAATTGTGGAGACACACGCAGATTTAAAAACTCTTTATTATTTCCGGGCCACGCAACCGATCACCTCTAATCGGTAATTTTCATAATCATTATATATAATGATGCTTACCAAGACTATTTTATAAACCTTTGACAAAGGATTTATGATGGCCGGGAGTTATTCAATAATTGTTATAAATAAGTTATTTAAAAATGGGTGAGTTTGAGAAGATTTTTGATTTGAAAGTGGAGTTAGATGGTATCAATCAGATAAGTGTGCTAAAAAAGTCCAGCTCGTCGGGTAGCGAAGTCGTGTGGACTTTTCCTTTGGTAGGTGATGATGAACCTATAATTCTGCAGGAATTCTATACGGCTAGCAAGTTTGTCATTGTCAACTGGGACGGTTGGATCAGAGCTTTCGATGTGCAATCCCGCGAAAAGATTTTCGATAGAAAGATGAATGGGTCAGTAGATTCCAGCG
>CAZWQB010000242.1:0-4817 GCA_964636035.1 uncultured Roseivirgaceae bacterium | reverse complement strand
GCTTTTTCCAGAATATCATCAAACTGTTCTCCCCATTTGTTTTCGACATTCAATGCAATGGCGAATGGTAGAAGTTTCTCAAATAATTGTGGGGTTTTTTCGGGAGGATTAAGGCCATTAAGCCTGTGCTTTTCTGCTACCTCCAGGTACATTTTCAGACCTTCAATTTCATCCATTCTTTTTCTACCGGCAATGGTAGGGGCTTTTATCAAATGATAGAACAAAATGTTCATCAGTAACATCGAAAAGATAATGAGAAAGATAGGTCCAATTCTGAACAATAAACTAAAATCCGTTCCAAAATTAGTCAACACATTGTAAGCCATCCAAATTAAACCCAGGGGAATTGCTACAGTAATTAGACTAAAAATAATTTTTGCAATTCCACTCGAATGCCTGGCCGCTGTAAAAAACCCCCAAAGAAACGACAGTGCAAAACAACTGATAAACGCACCGATCAAAATTGTTACGAAAACCTCCTCATCCCGGAAGCTCAAAATGAGTACGGCAATAAAATTTGCTATACTCAGCAACAAACCCGGCACCCACCAAATGATGTTGTTTTTAAAGTTTAGCTTCATAAAATCCACCTCGAGCTGCTCTTCCAAATTGCTAATTGCTTTTCGCAATTTTGTATGATTGGACTGCTTGATCGTGATGGAATCGGAATTTTTAAATAACTCTTCCGCTATTTTTCTTTCCCCTTTTGAAAGCATTGTCTTGTCTTCTGTTATTTTCTTAAGTTCATAGGTTTTTCCCTGCTTTTCAATTCGCAGAAAACCTTTGATAGCCATGTTGACCACGGAGGCGGTAAACGCTTTTTTATCAAATCCCATTTCGTGTACAAACCTGGTAGCGGCTGGAGAATATCCAACAGGGGCGTCAAACCGGGGAATAATGATGCCCTTTTCAGGATCCTTTCCTACTTTGAACCAGGCAAAGAGGTAGTAAGCAACTATAAGCAGTAAACCAGCCATTCCGATAATTAAGGGAAAATGCCTTTCTATTTCCTGCTGGCGTAGTTCCGCGGCCGATGGGGGAGGCACTACGCCTTTATTCCATCCAACGGAAATTGTCAGGCCTTGCGAGTGACCTAACATCATGGTAGTAGCATAAGAAATAACATTTGCTCCTTCTACATTAAAACTACAGCTACAGCCAGATGCACCATACGAACCGCTGTACCCCTGATGTTGTGTAATTGTGGCACCTTCCGGCAAAAATACGGTGGCACTGGCTTCCCTTATCACAAAATCCCATTCATTACCGGTAACATTCCAGTAGATCTCATCATAATTTTCAAAAAACCGGACCTGGTTCTCCATGCGGTAACGGATAGTATAAGTGTATTCGCCAGGCGATAAGATCACGTCTGCATTGCCAATTTTAAGCTGTTGCCCGCCGCTGATCGATGAAACCGTAAAATTTTCCTGCACCCCATTCTTCAACACTTCCAAAACCTCCATGTCATAATTAATGCGCCGGCCGTTTTCGTCTAACGCAGCGGTTACAATGTTTCTGAAAATACCTCGCTCTATGTAAACACCTTCTACATTTACCTGAATAGTTTCTGTTACAATAATGCTTCTGTCCTTTTGTACATGTATATCACTATGGAAATTTAATATTTCTTCAGCAGCATTTGCCTGCAAGCATAGCAGTGCTACCACAATAAATAAGAGAAATCTTTTCATGCTGGAATTCTATAATTGTAGTTGATAGTGAAATGAATATCGGATGCAAAGGCCTGAACTATTAAACAATACATCTGTACGATACCTAAAATTCTACTTTAGGGACTGACCTTTCCTGCTCATTATCCAATTCAAAGAATTCACCCTTTGAGAAAGTGAAGATGTTGGCGACAATATTGCTCGGAAAAGACTCGACCAGAATATTGTTTTCCCTGACGGTGCCATTATAATATCTGCGCGACATCTGGATATCATTTTCAATCTGGCTCAATTCCCGCTGCAGCTCCATAAAATTCGCATTGGCTTTTAATTCCGGATAATTTTCCGCTACCGCAAAAAGTCTCCCCAGCGCCTGTGTTATCTGATTTTCGGCCTGTTCCTGTTCCTTCACCGTTTTGGCGTTGATGCCCGCACTTCGCATGGCTGCCACGTTTTCAAAAACTTCCCTTTCGTGCGTTGCATAGCCTTTTACAGTGTTAATAAGATTAGGAATCAGGTCGTACCTTTTCTTCAACTGAACATCTATACCACTCCAACCTTCCTGCATCAGTGTCTTCAGCTTTACCAGTTTGTTGTAAATGGACACGAGGTAAGCAGCCACTATTACTGCCACTGCCACAATGATAATTGTCGTCATATTTGATTTATTTGAAGAAACAATATACTAAAAAAACAGACCCTTCAAAAAACTGCTGTGGCTTCCCCGGAGATGGAGGTAGTAAATCGACGAGAATTTGAAAATTCAACGGAAAATTTTATGGCGGAAGGCATGATTTTTCCTTGGAGAGTATTGCGCTTGCTTGGGATTCGGCTAAAGCCAAATCTACACAGACTGCCTGCGCATACACCAACCATCAAAAAGATTTCAAAAACCGCGCTCATTGGGTTCTCGTTATCCCATGAAATACTTCAAAACACTACTGCCGCTTCCATTCGTCATTGCGATGATTTTTCCAGCAGGTTGCGGGAGGGAAAAATCAGTGGCAATCCCCTACTCACGGAGATCGATTTTCTAAATTGATCAGAATGAGAAAAATTCTACAATGATGTTGTAGGAAGCAAGTGTATGCTGCCCTTGAAAAAATTCGGCTAAAGCCAAATTTACACCAACGCGATGACATCCCTCTTTCGCCTCGTATGGCTTAGATTTAAAAATTAGCAGGTAGAATTTTTGAAATGGGATGTCATCGCTGGTTTAGCAGTCTACCGCTTATGACGCCCAATCCATAACAGTACGGCATGAACATATTTAGACCATTTGCTTAATTTATGAATAATTTGAATAATAACATCTCACTGAAACAAATCGTATGTCCTGGTTTATTGCTGTCTCACATTTAGTGAGGCAGGATTCCTGCCGGTAACTGTTGGCTCCGCTTGTAGTCAGACATTCTCATACAGAAAGTAGGTGTAGAAATTTAATGGTCAATATTAGAAGTATGTATAAAAAAAATATCGGTGCAGGGTGGCCTTGTCTTTTTATTTTCCTTGTGGCTGTCGCATGCTCAGGGAGCAATTCTCAAAATGAAGAGGTCAGTCGCGAAAAGGACGCTATAGTTAGTCTCATTGATCAGAATCTCGAGGATGCTGTGGCCCAGTATAAGCTCTTGAAACAGAGACTTCCCGAAGGGCGCTTCCCCAAAACCTACTACGTAAAAATCGACAGCCTTGAAACCAGTGACAGCGAATGGTGGACCAGTGGGTTTTATCCGGGAACTTTGCTTTACCTCTTCGAAGCAACAGGAGATCAGGAATTACTGTCCGAAGCCACGCGCATTATGGAGATTCTTGAAAAAGAACAGCATAATACTACTACCCATGACCTGGGTTTTATGATGTATTGCAGCTTTGGAAATTTACAGCGATTGAAGCCAGCGGAGAAAAATGCCCAGATTTTAATTCAGAGTGCCCAATCGCTCGCCTCAAGATACAATCCAACAGTCGGAGCCATCCGTTCCTGGGATTTTTCGCCCAAAGATGAATTCTGGGTGATTATTGACAACATGATGAACCTGGAGCTTCTTTTCTGGGCAACGAAAGCTACGGGTGACTCTACTTACTATCAGATCGCCGTAGATCATGCGAATACCACTATGAAACACCATTTTCGTCCAGATTACAGCTCCTATCACGTACTAGAATTTATAACGGCCACAGGAGAATTAAAAGCCAAACGGACTGAACAGGGCATAGCGGATTCTTCTGCCTGGGCAAGAGGGCAGGCGTGGGGCTTGTATGGTTATACTGTGATGTATCGGGAAACCGGAGAGCAAAAATACCTGGAACAGGCGCAAAACATTGCAGAATTTATGCTTCACCACCCCAACATGCCTGAAGATTTAATTCCTTACTGGGATTTCGACGATCCTGAAATTCCGAAGGCACCCAGAGATGCGTCTGCTGCCGCTGTTACAGCCTCAGCACTGCTGGAACTAAGTGGTTACTCAAATCCTGAATTGAAAGAAACATATTTTAACGCAGCAGAATTAATTATTGAAAATCTAGCTTCCGCTCCGTATAAAGCTGAGGTTGGAGAGAACGGAGGTTTCCTTTTAAAGCACAGTGTTGGGCACTTGCCAGCGGACTCGGAGGTGGATGTACCACTCACCTATGCCGATTACTATTTTGTAGAAGCTATGATAAGATATAAAGATCTAAAAGTTTCTAATCCTGCATCAGAATGATGTCTGTTTTGATGTGTAGGAGCATCCTACCGGATTTAATTTTCTGACTAGATATTCTGAGCTGGGATTTCATTCATCTACAAAAATCACTTTACAAGTGATAAAGGGTTTAAGCAACCCCAATTTAAAGTAGGTGGATTATTTTTGCTCTCGCGGAAGCTACCATCAATAATACTGCAAGAGAATTTTCTCCCCTCAAGAACCCGTTTTGCTTTTGGCTTGGTATTTACCTTCTGGTTCCACAACTGCCTATCATTTCTCTCACCCAAAGTATTTATTGCTTTTTTTAACAATCTGATAATACTATCTTTATGAAAAGCATCGGCATTTTTTATTTACTTTGACACAAATTTTTTACATACTCAAGAACCGCTATGTCCCGACAACTACCAAAATTACTACCCATGTGTACGCTTTGTTTTCTAGCCGCATTGCATGG
>CAZWQB010000241.1:0-4818 GCA_964636035.1 uncultured Roseivirgaceae bacterium | reverse complement strand
AAGAACAGCCCAATTATAATTTATAGCCTACGCTGAAACCAAGTCCATAATTATAGGCGTATTCCTGACCAAATTCTTTATAAACCGGCAATAGAATTTGATTATAATTTGCTTCCAGATTAAGATGCAAGTCCTTACTTAAAGTAATCTTATAACCCAATGCTCCATAGACTGATGTGTTAATTCTATTGACATAACTTGTCTGATTTCCTATATAGAAATCTATTGATGGGCCAACAGACGCAAAGAAGTTATTGAGATATCCTTTCAGAAGTACGGGAACTGACAAATACTGATAACTCACGGTAAATTGGCCTTCAGAGGCATACCAGTACCCAAGAGGAGGCCTTTGGGTACGTATTCCGCCTCTGTTTTTATACAACGCCCCAAGTTGAACGGAAAACGTATTATTTAGAGGCATTTCGAGAAACACTCCACCACCCAAAGCGAATTTTGGTTCACTTTTGTAAGAAGCAGGCCAATAATGAGCGCCTTCCGCATAAATCTTCAACTCCAGACTCAAACCTCTATCCTGTCCATTCAAATCCAGGAAGGCAAAAACCACCACCAATGCCAATAAATAGCGCTTCATAATTAAAAATATTCGCATATAATAAATATTTAAATCTTCAGATCGGCCCAAACATATACAAAACACCACGGTTTGTATAATGTATCAAACGAACAATTTGGAAATTAAAGATTAAGAAGTAATTTTTGTGATGCATTCTCAATCGCTAACCTAATTTTTTTTCCATGATTCGCAGTTTTTTTATCGCTTTACTTTTAATTTCTTTTTTAACCTACAATACATCTATGGCCCAGGCTAACAAAGACAAACGCTATTACAATCTTCTGGTGGGAACATATACTTCAGGGAGTAGCGAGGGAATCTATGTGTACCAATTTGATACCCAGACCGGGGATATAAAGCATAAATTTACTGCTAAAGACATCGAGAACCCCTCTTTTTTAACCGTTTCCCATGACAATCAATACGTATATGCCGTCAATGAATTGTCAGGAGAAAAACCAGGAGCTGTTTCTGCTTATAAATTTGACTCCAAAACAGGAGCAATGGAGTTTATCAACAAACAGCCTTCCGGAGGTGGTGATCCCTGCTATTTAACGGTCAATGAACGGAATTCGCACCTGTTTGTGGGCAACTACAGCGGCGGCAATCTCTCTGTAATTCCTCTTATAAGCGCCGGCGCACTTGCCACGCCCGTACAAACCATACAGCATGAAGGTGAGAGCGCGAACAAACAGCGGCAGGAAAAAGCCCATGTGCATTCCACCGTGTTTAGTCCCGATCAGAAGCATTTGTTTGTTGGTGACCTCGGCACTGATAAAATCAACATCTATAAATACAGACGAAAAAACGTCAGCACGCCCTTAACTCCCGCCAAAACGCCCTATGTAGAAGTGGCGGCAGGCAGTGGTCCCCGGCACCTTATCTTTAATAATAAAGGCAAATACGCCTACCTGGTTTTAGAACTCACTGCTGAAGTTGCCGTTTTTGAACACCAAAAAGGAGCACTCAAGCACGTGCAGACCATAGCCATGACGGGCGAAGGTTTCGATGGAGAAGTTGGCGCCGCCGAAATAAAACTTAGTCCTGATGAGAAATTTCTCTACGCGTCCAACAGAGGAGAAGCCAATGAAATTGCTATTTACAAGGTAAATGAAGCAGATGGAAAACTCGCTCTGGCAGGAATACAGTCATTGCCTGGAAATACCCCCAGAAATTTTATGATCGACCCTACTGGAAATTATTTATTGGTGGCCTTGCAAGGCAGCAATTCCATTGTCGTTTACAATAGGAACCCGGAAACCGGCCTCCTCACCATCACTGATAAATCTGTAGAGGTTGGAACACCTGTATATTTAACCATGGTTCCGGAGGGTTAGGTGTTGGGTGTTGGGTTTTAGGTTTTGGTTTTTGGATGCTGGAAGCTTTGAACCCTCTATTGGTTGTATTTATAGTGCATTGTTCAAGGTTTAGCAAGCGGTAGTGTGTTAGAAAGCTGAATCTTTAAACTTTCGGCCTTTCTCGCTCTCGGTGGTTCTCCTGCGGACAGAGTCGTCGCCAGGATGCTGCCTTTTTAAAAGCTTTACCAAACCTCCGCTTAACATCAGCCAGCGACGTTTTCGTACTTTGCCATTGTTGGTTGCATTGGCAGTACATGGTTCAAGGTTTAGCAAAGCGTTAGTGTTTGAAAGCTGAAACTTTAAACCTGAAAAACATGAAACTTTGAACTATGAACTAAAAACCCCCTCAGCCCCGGGACCACGCCCGGGACAGCTTCCCCCTGAAGCGGGGAGCCCAAAGCGACAAAGTGAGGTGCAAAGCGACTGCAATTTGGACGAAAGACGTTAAACCTTTAAAATTTTAAACTCAGCACTCTGAACTTTGAACCATGAACTTTAAACTTTAACTCCTGACCTGCCCGTTTCCTTTTATTATCCATTTATAGCTCGTCAGCTCTTCCAGCGCCATCGGGCCTCTTGCATGCAATTTCTGGGTACTGATGCCTATTTCTGCTCCTAATCCAAACTGCGCACCGTCCGTAAAGGCTGTAGATGTATTTGCATAGACAGCAGCGGCATCCACAGATTTTAAAAACATATCCACAGTGGCTTCGTCTTCCGCAATAATTGCCTCGCTGTGCCTTGAGCTATATTTCGCAATATGATCCAGCGCCTCCTCCATATCTGCTACTGTTTTGACAGATAGCTTTAGCGACAGAAACTCTATTCCAAAATGCTCGTCCGTCGCCCTGAACAATTTCTCTTCCGGATAAGCCTGCTTTAAAACTTCAAAAGCCTGCTCGTCGGCATATACCTCTACCCCTTTTTCTGCCAGGAGCGGAGCCATGTGTTTCAGGTCGTTCAGTCTGCTGCGATGCATTACCAAACAATCCAGTGCATTGCATACACTCACACGCCTGGTTTTAGCATTCACCACAATCTCTGTTCCTTTCGTTAAATCTGCCGACTGGTCGAAGTAAGTGTGAACAATTCCGGCACCTGTCTCTATTACAGGCACTTTTGCATTTTCGCGCACATAATTGATCAGGCCCTGGCTCCCACGAGGAATAATAATGTCCACATAATCCACCGCATTTAATAAAGCATGGGTGGCTTCACGATCAGGAGGTAAAAGTTGCACAATGTTTGTATCCACGCCATTTTTCTCCAGCACTTCATGGATCAGCTCCACTATCACAGCATTGGAATCTTTGGCATCGCTGCCCCCTTTCAACACCAGGGCATTGCCTGATTTCAGGCACAGACTGAACACGTCAAAGGTAACATTTGGCCTCGACTCGTAGATGATGCCAATCACCCCCAATGGCACGGTAACCTTCTTTAAATTTAGTCCGTTTTCGAGGTTTTTTTCGGAAAGCACCCTACCGAGTGGTGAGGGCAGTTGAATTACGTTGACTATATCAGAGGCTATGCCATTGATTCTTTCAGTGGTTAGCTTCAACCGGTCATATTTTGGGTCATCCGCGTCCATTCTGGCCAGGTCCAGTTGGTTTGCCTCCAGTATAGACTGCGTTTTTTCAAGCGCCTTTGCTGCAAGTTGTTCTAAAATCGTATTGATCTTCTCTTCAGAAATCAGGTTCAACTTTCTGCTGGCTTCCCTGACGTTCTTAAACAGGTTTTGTAAATCCATTATATTGTATTTTGCGTATCATGAAACAGGTAAAGATAATCGTAGTGCACCAGCGGCTTTTCATTGTTCCTCCCGATTTTTTCGACGGCTATTTTGGCACTGTATTCCGCTTTCCCCAAGCCGATTCTTTTCCCCTGTTCATCTATTAGTCTTATAACTTCTCCTTTTATAAAGTCTCCGTTTACTGAAACAATGCCCACAGGCAACAAGCTCGTTACTTTTTCTGAAAAAAGCGCATTTTTAGCCCCTTCGTTTATCACCACCTCCCCTTTTGAATAGTTATCGCTATGGGCGATCCACTTCTTCTGATTGTGCTTAAATTTTTCCGGCTCAAAGTAAGTACCTCTGATTTTTTGATCGTAAAAGTCATTTAAAACACCCTCTTTTTTGCCGTTGGCGATGTAAACATGAATGCCAAGATCAGCCGCTTTTTTTGCCATACTCATTTTTGTAAGCATGCCGCCGCGCCCAAAAGAAGATTTTGACTTAGACACAAACTTGCTCACCTCGGGCATCTTTTTACCCACCTTCTCAATAATCTCAGCACCCGGTTCATCAGGATGCCCTTTGTAAATACCGTCAACATTCGTCAACAAGATCAAAGAGTCCGCATCGATCATCGCCGCTACCAGGCCTGCAAGCTCATCATTGTCGGTAAACATCAGCTCGGTCACCGCTACAGCATCATTTTCGTTAATCACGGGGATAATACCATATTTAAGCAATCCCAGCAGGCAGGATTTCATGTTCAGATAATGTTTTCTATCCCTGAAATCTTCTTTTGTCACCATCAACTGCGCAATCTGGTGCCCCTCTTCCAAAAACAACTCTTTGTATGATTTTATCAAATCTATCTGGCCTACGGAAGCGAGTATTTGCTTCTTCACTACGGACTCTCCTTTGTCTTCAAAGTTTACAATTTTTCTTCCAAAAGCCACGGCACCGGAGGTAACGAGAACCACTTTTACTCCTTTGTCTTTTAAAGCAGACATCTGCTTCACAAGAGAAGCCATCCGTTCCCGGTCAGGTGAACCATTGTCTTTGGTCAAAACATTAGAACCGACTTTTACAACTGTAAGCCGAGCATTTTTTTTCATTATCTGATAAAGGCTGTTAATGTGGAACGAAAGCGCACA
>CAZWQB010000240.1:0-4879 GCA_964636035.1 uncultured Roseivirgaceae bacterium | reverse complement strand
GAAGATGAATATTAAAATTTGAATATTACCAGCTGAATTTAAAGTTTGGCTGGTATGATTCATCCCCCACCACCCATATTCTAATTTTACGTCTGAAGAAAATAGGAAGCAATTTTCAAATCTTCTGTTGTTGTAATTTTAATATTCCTATAACTGCCCTCAATCAGATAAATTGATTTTCCATCTGCCTCAACTACGGAAGCATCGTCTGTAAAAAGAACCGGATCAAATTGCTGCTCGTAGGCTTCACGAAGTTGACAGAGCTGAAAGGTTTGGGGCGTTTGTATAAGACGATAAGCCGACCTGTCAACAGGCATATTTTCACCATCTTTTACCATTCTAATAGAATCCTTTAACTTAACGGCAGTAACGGCATTCCCTCTTAACGCAGCCGTTTTAAAGCTTTCCAAAATCATATCGGAACTTACCAGCGGACGCACGCCGTCATGGATCGCCACCACCGCATCATCCGCCTGGATTTGTGCCAGGCCGTTCTTAACTGACTCGTATCTGCTTGCGCCACCTGCTGCCAACGAAACAGGTACGGTGAAGACATGCTTTTTACATAAGTCCTCCCAGTAAGAGACATCGCCCGGGGGCAGCACCAGGATTATTTGGATGTTTGAATCAGTGCTATAAAAAGCATTGATGGTGTGCATAAGGATGGGGAGTCCGTTCAGTTCCAGATATTGCTTGGGAATGCTGCTCTTCATTCTCGAACCACTTCCGCCCGCTACAATTATCGCATAGTGTTTCATGAGGTAAATATAAGTGAAAGCCGGAATTTTCGGCTGCTTTATCCAGATCATGAATCAATTATTGCCACAAATTTGTTATATTGAAAATCATTATTTGTAAAGCTGAACTTATGACCACGCTTACTATAGATAGATCGAAAAAATGGACCGTTGATGATTATATGCTGTTGGATGAGGACCTGCGGTGTGAAATTATTGATGCAGAACTCATTATGACACCAGCACCAACTACAAAACATCAGAGAATATCGAAAGCCCTTTTCCTAAAGATGTCCCACTTTATTAAGGGAAACGGAGAATTGTTTTATGCGCCAATCGACATTTATTTCAATGAAGAAAATGTTCTTCAGCCTGATCTTGTTTTTATTAAAAGAGAAAGATTAGGCATTGTTCAGGAGAAAGGAATCATTGGCACCCCGGATCTAATAGTAGAGATTATTTCGCCTTCGAACAGCTATATCGACAGGTATTTAAAGAAGCGGAAATATGCACAATTTGGGGTGCAGGAATATTGGATTGTGGACCCGGGAAACAAGACTATTGAGGTTTACAACCTAGGAGAGGGCCACGAGTACGGTTTAACTTTGTTTGTGTCAGAAGAGGGAGACGTAAAGTCCTCCGTGCTGGAAGGACTTACTTTTGAGTTAAGTGAAATTTTTGTCTGAGTATGTTTTAAAGACCAAACGCCTCTTAACAATCAACATAGCGCTATGCAGACTGGATATTAGTGTCGTGTCAACGTTTAAATTGACGCATAATCCAAGGTGATTTTGGCTATTCATGCTGCTGCCGCTTTCACGTGCAACAATAATGGCGCAAATCCTAATACTCATAAAGTTAATGAGTCAATCTCCGTTTTAGGCGCCTTTTTGAGGCTTGTGGATCAATTATTGCCACAAATATGTTATATTGAAGAATGTTCTCTGTAAAGTTATATAATGGCTACACTTACAATAGATAGATCTAAAAAATGGACCGCGGATGATTATATGCTGTTGGATGAGGACCGACGGTGTGAAATTATTGACGCAGAACTTAATATGACACCAGCACCAACTACAAAACATCAGAAGGTTTCTATGGCTTTAATCTTAAGAATGAACCAATTCATAGAACTTAACAGGCGCGGAATTCTCTTTCATGCCCCTACAGACGTTTATTTCGACAACAAAAACATTTTTCAACCGGATCTTATTTACCTAAAAGATCAAAACTCCCCTCTTTTATCTGAAAAAGGAATCATTGGTGCTCCGGATCTAATAGTAGAGATTATTTCGCCTTCGAACAGCTATATCGACAGATACGTAAAGAAGGGGAAATATGCACAATTTGGGGTGCAGGAATATTGGATTGCGGATCCGGGAAACAAGACTATTGAGGTTTACAACCTAGCAGAAGGCCAAGAGTACAGTCTAACTTTGTTTCTGGCAGAAGAGGGAGAAGTAAAGTCCTCCGTGCTGGAAGGACTTACTTTTGAGTTAAGTAATATTTTTGTTTGAAGGCTTAAGCGAAATGATCGGCTTAAACAATTAGCATCGCGTCACCATAGGTGAAGAACCTGTATTCTTCTTTCTTTGCAACTTCATACGCCTCCCGAACCAGATCATAACCTCCAAAAGCGCATGCCATCATCAACAAAGTAGATTCAGGTAAATGAAAATTGGTTACCATGGCATTGCAGATTTTAAACTCGAAAGGAGGGAAAATGAATTTATCCGTCCAGCCTTCGTTGGGTTTTAACCTCCCACCTGCAGAGACAGAAGATTCGAGCGATCGCATGGCGGTGGTGCCGACTGCGCAAACCCTTTTTTTATTGTCTAAGGCCCTATTTACAATCGTAGCGGTTTCTTCCGGAACCTGAAAGTTTTCAGAGTCCATTTTGTGTTTGGTAAGGTCCTCAACATCAACAGCCCTAAAGGTACCTAAACCAATGTGTAAAGTAATGGATGCGATATCTACACCTTTAATTTCCAGACGCTTCATTACTTGCTTTGTGAAATGCAGTCCGGCGGTAGGTGCAGAAACAGCGCCCACGTTTTTAGCATAAATGGTCTGAAAACGCTCTCTGTCAGCCAATTCAGCTTTTCTTTTTATTTGCTTGGGTAAGGGGGTTTCGCCGAGCGAATCTATTGCCTTGTAAAAATCTTCATCCGTGCCGTCATATAAAAACCGGATAGTGCGGCCTCTTGACGTGGTATTGTCAATTACCTCTGCTACCAGGTCTCCATCACCAAAATACAATTTATTGCCAACTCGGATTTTCCGCGCAGGATCTACCAATACATCCCAAAGGTGCATCTCCTTGTTTAACTCCCGCAATAGAAATACTTCAATTTTTGCACCGGTTTTTTCTTTGTTTCCATAAAGCCTCGCAGGAAATACCTTGGTGTCATTATTAACCATCACATCCCCCTCGTCAAAATAATCAACAATATCTTTGAAAATTTTATGCTCTATTTTACCATCTTTTCGATGCAAAACCATTAAGCGCGACTCATCCCTGTTTTCTACCGGATGTAAAGCTAATAGACCGGAAGGCAAATCAAACTTGAACTCTGATAATTTCATTTGTTATATTGTTTTTCAATTGGCAAGCAGCTAGTCCTGATGGTTTCAGGAAATTGTGCCGGGTTTTTCTTTGCGTTCAAAAGATATACTATGCTAGTAAAATATCTTTCACAAAGAGTAATCTTAACTCAAAATATAAGTTGTTAAAAGGTATATTTTATTAGTTAAAATTAATTTGCAAACTTAATGAATTGTTTCAAATATTATTAATTTTAGCTCGAATAGTTTAATGTTGTTATGAAATTCAGATTAGTTTTAGCGTGAAGGTACTCCGACAAATTTTTGAAAGTTTCAGATTCGCAGGGAACGCCCTGAAAGGAAACCTGATGCGCACCACCCTGTCACTTCTGGGTGTTACTATTGGTATATTTTCGATCATTGCAGTATTTACTTTGGTAGATTCTCTTGAAAAAAGCATCAAAGACAGCTTTTCGTTTTTGGGCGCCGATGTGATCTACGTTGAAAAATGGCCCTATGGCCTGGGTGGCGAATACCCCTGGTGGAAATATATGAAACGTCCCCCGGTGAATTACAATGAATTTGAATTTCTGGAAGCCAATCTAAAAAATCATGATGGGGTGGCCATTTTTGCGTCGAAGGGCGGAACACTCATCAAGAGAGAAAATAATAGCATTAGTAACGTTGGAATTACGGGGGTGACTGTTGACTATAACCGCGTATTCGAAATGGATATCATCGAAGGTAGGTATTTTACTCAGCAGGAGGTGGACAATGCTCGTAATGTAACTATTATTGGGGCGGACATTGTTGAGGCACTTTTTCCCGTCGGTAATCCTCTGGGCAAGGAAGTTAAAATTAAAGGGTTGAAGTACATTGTAATTGGGGTGTTGAAGCGGGAAGGTGAAAGCTTGTTTGGAATGCCTAGTAGTGATAATTCCTGTTTTATTCCTTACAAAGGTTTTCAGAAGCTTTACTATACAGGAGGAATGTTTGGAATAAACTCAAGCATTGCTGTAAAGGGGTTTGAAGAAGATAAGGGATTGGTAGAACTGGAAAATGATTTGACAGGCCTCATGAGGGCCAAACGCGGGCTTAAGCCCCTGGAAGAGGAGAATTTCGCCTTGAATAAACCGGAATCTATAGCAAATTTCTTAACCGAGATATTTAACGTAATCACCTTTGCCGGTTGGCTAATCGGCGGATTTTCTATCCTTGTAGGAGGGTTTGGCATCGCCAATATCATGTTTGTTTCTGTGAAAGAGCGAACGCATATTATTGGAATTCAGAAGTCTATCGGGGCCAAAAGCTATTTTATTCTTATGCAGTTTCTGTTCGAGGCCATTTTTCTCAGTGTAATCGGGGGAGCAGTAGGTATACTACTCGTTTATTTCCTGACCTTTATTTCGCTGGGAAGCTTTGAAATTATATTGTCTTTTAAAAACGTCATGATAGGCTTAGGAGTAGCGTCTGCCATTGGAACGCTGGCGGGTGTTATACCGGCTGGCATAGCGGCGAAGTTAGATCCCGTAATTGCAATCAGAACGCAATAAGATGTTAGACGTTAGATGATAGATATTAGATATTAGATATTA
>CAZWQB010000239.1:0-4921 GCA_964636035.1 uncultured Roseivirgaceae bacterium | reverse complement strand
CCTGAGATCATTGTGAATACAAGTCAGCAGCACAATATCTATATCTTAAAAAACCAAAGTACTACTGCCTCCATTGCCTTCCAGACTTCCCCTATTTCCCTGGTAGCACCTTCAGGATCTGTTAATCTGGTAGTAGGTGACCTCGATAGAGATGGCAAGCCGGATATAGCAGTCACCAACGTTTTAAACAAAAAGGTGTATCTGTATAGAAATACAACCAATACCAGCATTAGTTTTGCTGATATTGTTGAAACCCCTACGGATGTTGCGCCCTGGGGTATTACCTTGGGCGATGCAGATGGAGATGGCCTTACCGACCTCATTGTCGGCTTTTCCCAAAGTAAATTCATCAACGTCCTTGAAAATAAAAGTACGCCCGGCGCTTTTTCGTTTACGCAACACAGTATAGCGACCACAGAAAAAACCAGAAACATAAAATTCGGCGATCTAAACGGAGACGCTAAACCTGATTTCGTATTTACCAGTACCGAAACCTTTAAACTTTCGGTGATGCGAAACAAGCATTGTCTTGAAGCAAAAATTTCGCCCGCAGGTCCTTTGGCGGTATGTTCAGATACAGAGGTAAAGCTGTCAGCAACCAGTGGTTTAAACGTTAATTATCAGTGGTATAAGGGAGGTGTTCTCATCTCAGGAGCGACTGCCTCTACCTATACTCCCACTGAAAATGGGAACTTTACGGTAAGCATCAGCTCCTCTACGGATGGCTGTACCAAAACCTCTCAAGCGGTAAGCCTCACGATAGACCAGGCAGAAATGGGTGATATTACTGTTTCAAATACTTCAGTTTGTGCCGGAGAAACCATCACCCTCACAGCCACACCCGGCGGTACTAAGTACCACTGGTCAGGCCCCAATGGTTTCAGTGCAGTCACTACGACAAATAGTACGACCATTCCTAATGCCAGCACCTCCAACCAGGGGGCTTACACATTGGTAATGGAGCTGGGTACCTGTACAAGTTTGCCTATTCCTTTCAACGTTTCTGTAAAGCCTTTGCCTAATCCGGTAATTACCCCTGTATCAGGATCATCACTTTCTTTTTGTGAAGGAGGATCGGTTGAACTCACTGCAGGCTCCGGTTTCGCAAGCTATCAGTGGAAGAAAAACGGATCCGTAGTAGCAAGCACACCAACCTATGTTGCCACCGATGGTGGCAATTATTCTGTTTTGGTCACCAGTACCAATGGATGTAAAAAAGAAAGTGCGGCTGTTGCCGTAAGCGAAAATGCCCCCCCCGTTGCGTCATTTCTGGCCAAAGCGGTTTCATGTGTAGGTCAGGAAATCACCTTTGAAAACACCTCCCAATCTAATGCAGGAGCCACTTATTTTTGGGATTTTGGAGATGGAGCTACCTCCACAGACAAAATTCCATACCATGTGTATTCCAACGTGAATGATGAATATGTGGTAACCCTGGAGGTGAGCTATGGTGGAGAATGCCCCAGCACAATATCCAAAACTATAAAAATTGTCGAGGAGCCCGTATTGGAAATTACAGCCGAAGGGAGCACTTCAATTTGCAACGGAGACAGTGTGAAGCTTTCGGTGCCTGCCATATTTAAAAACTATGTCTGGACGGCTGGTGCGCAGGGTACTTTTACAAGTCCCAGTATTTATGCCACCAAAGATGGTGTTGTTACGGTAGCTGTCACCACCGAAGAAGGTTGTACAGTGAATGCCAGCATAGAAATCAATATGCTGGGAAGTCCGGATGTTTTTGTGTCAGCAGATAAAATGGTTTTAATACCTGGTGAGTCCACTACATTAAATGCAACCGGCGCAAGCAGCTACACATGGTTGGAAGCCGATGGCATCAGCGATCTGGAAGTAAGTAACCCAACCGTTTCGCCGCTCCGAACAACCACCTATAAAGTGATAGGTACCAACGAGATAGGATGTACTAGTATCTCCGAAATAACCATAGAGGTAGACAACGAGTTGAGCGTGACACCCAGGAAAATGTTTGTTCCGGAATCGGAGCCGTTCTGGCATATTGAACAAATGGAATATTATGAAGATTGCAATGTGATCATTTTCAACAAACAAGGACTCACGCTATTTGAGAAGAAGGACTATTTTAACAATCCCTGGGATGGTACCTACAATGGTCAGCCTGTGGCTGAAGGTGTATATTATTTTGTGATCCGATGCGAAGGAAGCACCAACGATAAGACTGGCGCCATCACTTTGATGCGGTAAGGGGATTGTCTGAAAGGTCGCAATAGCCGAGCTGTATTATGTGTGGTGCGTGACTGGCAGCTTAATAATTGAGGCTACGACCCTACATACAAATATATCCCCTTATTCCGATTTTAAAGATTTAACTGGATTTGTACTGGCTGTTTTAAATGTTTTATAGCTTACCGTTAAAAGTGAAATAAATAGCAATATCAGTGTCGGGACCAGCAGCAAATCAATTCCTATACCCACTCTGTAAGCATAGTTGCTGAGCCAGTAGTCAGATGCGTAAAGAACTACTGGGAAGGATATCAAAACGCCAATTAAGAGCAGTAAGAGGTATTCTCGCGACAACAATAACATCAGGCTATTGATACTTGCACCCAGAATTTTTCTTATACCAATTTCTTTTATTCTCAAGGTGGCTGAAAAAGAAACCAACGCAAATAAACCCAGGCAAGCTATAAATATTGCTAGCGTAGAAAATGCGGAGAACAGCTTCCCAAACTGAAGATCAGCCTGATATTGTCGGTTGAAATCGTCTTCGAGAAAGAAATAGTCGAAAGGATCATCGGGGAAAGCGCTATGAAACGCCGACTTCATGTGAGATATGCTTTCCTGGATGCTCGTTAAATTCATGTTAATGGAAAAGTAAGCTCCATATTCCTCATCGAGCATAAACAAAACCGGGGAATTAGCATCTCTTAATGAACTCCAGTGTACGTTCTTTACAACTGCTACTATCTTAAGGGTATCATCAAAAAAACTAATTTTCTCATACAATGCTTCTTCCGGAGAACCCAGGTCTAAATCTCTGACGGTTTCTTCATTTATAATTACCCATTCATAGGGAGATATTTTATCAGGAAATTTCCTCTGTGCTAAAATTTCCACACCATAAGTATCAATAAAATCTGAATCTACGAAAAGCATGCTAGCATCCTTTTTGTTTTCCTCAACGTCTCCAAGTTTTTGAATACTACCTTTCCACGAATACCCTTTGCCCGGAACATGACTGGTAGCGCTGATTCCAGAAATGGAGTGGTGACTATTGCCGTGTGTTTTAAAGGTTTGGTAAATACTTCCTAAGGATTGCCTTTCAGTTTCTAAGATGACTCTGGGACCATCTATTACTAATATCTTTTCTGCATCCATTCCCAAATCCTGAGTTTTCATAAAGATAATTTGCTTGTACACAACATAGGTACCTGATAAGAGAAGGATAGACATAGCAAATTGAAATGCAATCATGCATTTACGTAAATTTATTCCCTTACTTTTAAAATTATTTCCAGACTTAAATACGGTGATTGGCTTAAAGGAAGACAATATAAATGCAGGATATAATCCAGATATTAGTGTTCCAAGCACGATAAATATTGATGACCACACCCAAAACTCCCAACTGTATAGAATATTGAATTCAAATTCTACACTCTGAATTGGCCAACGAAGAGTTAATAAGAATGACGCAATACATACAGCCAATAGAAACGCAGCCACATTACCACACCCGGATTCAATTAAAAACTGAGCAATTAGCTCCTTCTTATTTGCACCAATGGACTTTCTAATTCCAACTTCTTTTGCTCGGTTAATAGCTTTAGCAGTAGATAGGTTGATATAATTGATCCACGCCATAAGGAGAATAAAAAGCGCAATTATTGCAAAATAATATACATTTTGGATACTCCCATTATTGCGACCAATGTCTTCGGAAAAGCCTGATTTTAAATGAATATCTGTTAATGATTGAAGCCCTATCTTATAATCTAATTCAGAATGCGTTGAAATAAGCTCATCAAACTTTTTGCCGACTGCATCAAAATTTGCCGAATGCTCTAATTTAACATAAGTAACGAAATTGTTCCATCCCCATCCATCTTCTTCTCTATATAACCTCCAGTTCTCCAGGACGAATTGCATAGGGATCAGAAAATCAAATTGTAAATGGCTATTCAAGGGGAGCTTATTTAATACACCTGTTACTACAAAGTCTCCACTTAAGGTTCCTCCGCTTACACGTAATGTTTCTCCAACAGGATTAATAACACCAAAATATTTCGATGCCGTATTCTCGGTGAGGATAATATTATGTTTTTCTTTTAATGCCGTTTTTGGGCTTCCATATTTCAGTTTGAAATTAAACATTTCAAGGAAGCTACTATCGGCATACCATATATTGTTTTCCTGATTACGAATGTTTTTTTCTGAATTAATTACAATCAAACCCTCCTTCTGTGGATGCACTCTCACAAAATCTTTAACCGCAGGAATAACTGCTTTACTACTGGGTCCCACTGCATAGGTTGTATAAATTTTAGTACCAAGATCCTCCCCGTTCCGAAGCTCGGTTGTTGTAAGGCGATAAATACGATCGGCATCTTTATGAAACTTATCAAAGCTTAATTCAAAGAAAACATATTGGAAGATTAACAGACAGACTCCCATACCCACGGCCAGACCCAAAATGTTAATGATTGAAAAAGTTTTATTTCGAAGGATGCTTCGGAAAGCCATTTTTAGATAGTGGTTGAGCATAGCTAACGGGAGATACAAAAAAAATAAGGTAGTTAAAAAATCAATAGCATGGAAATCATTTTTGCATTTTAGGTCCTATGGATAGAATCGCTTGAAGAATAATTCGCATTTATCAAAAGCCCATTCGGTTTGGGTTTAACATGTGGTGCGTGAGACACGAACCACGGCGGTAGGTGGATCG
>CAZWQB010000238.1:0-5004 GCA_964636035.1 uncultured Roseivirgaceae bacterium | reverse complement strand
GGGTGTTATGTTATTTGTAGGTGTTTCTACAGCACAAGAGTACAAACCTTTTAAACTAGGTTTAGGATTGGGATATGCTATTCCTGGCGGAGAAGGAGCCGGTGGAGGTATATTGATTTATGGTGAGCCATCTTACCGAGTGAACGATGCGATTGCTGTTGGGCTTAGATTAGAAGCAGCTCTAATTATTAGAGGATTATCAGAATCTTTTGATGGATATTCTGCAGATATCGCCGGTATAACTTCTTACACTGTGAATGGCCAATATTATTTAAAACAAGATGGCTTTAGGCCATTAGTTGGTCTGGGTTTAGGAATGTATTCACTTTCTGCAGTTGAATTCGATGAAACTGTATCAGCAGCTAAAGAGAGCAAATTTGGTTTCTATCCAAGAGTGGGATTTGATGCAGGTCATTTTAATTTCTTAATCGAGTACAATCTAATTCCTGCTACCAAGACTGATATTTTTGGTGAAGATATAAAGATAAAAAACAGCTATGTTTCTATTAAAGCTGGTGTTTCTATCTTCGGTGGAAAAAGATAAGAATAAGAAATAAAAACCTATAAAATTTTGAAGAGTTGACTATCGTGGTCAACTCTTTTTTTTAATATTACTGTGAGGAGCAGATCCTAACTTCCCTTAAAATACTGCCACAATTCTTCCCATTCTGCTTCCAAAGTTCCTCTAAAAAAATCCTTTCCTGCGCGTCTGTACCAGTAGCCGGCGTTGGCTTCATCTCCTTCTTTTCTATGCAAATAAGCATGTACCCAGGCTGCCTCAGTTGTAGTCATTTGATCAACATAGCCGTGCGCCTTGTCCCAGTCTCCCCTACTGTCCCAATACAAAGCTTTTACATAGGGACTCCACGATTCGTCAAAGTTCTCCATTGATTATTAATTTAAGCTTCCCGAATAGCAAAGCCTCAAAACTAACAAAATCAGGTAGAAATCAAAAAATACTTCGATAACAATGATACACGGTCTGAGCACCTCGAAACCGCCTTCCGGTCAGCGCTGTCAGAAACCATCAACCTTAAATCAACTGCTCCACCAGGTATCCTGCTTTAGGTTCTGAACCGCCTTCATAATGTCTCGCTGGCTGATCTGCCCCACCAGGATGCCATCCTTGATCACCGGGAACCGCCTCACTTTCAGATTTAGAAACATTTTCGCCGCCTCTAACACATTCAGATCCGGATGAACCGTTTTCACCTGAGTAGCCATATAATCACTCACCTTTCCGGAGGGGTTAGGCATGTTGTTGTATTTGCCCCTTACAATTTCTTTCAAACAATCGCCCTCAGAAATTACGCCCACCAACTTATAATCATCGTCTACTACAGGCCCTCCGGAAATGTTATTTTTTACTAAGATCATGCTTACCTGATCAATTGGTTGGTCAGGATGAAATGTAACTAGTTTTTGTGTCATAAATTCACCCACACAAATTTGCTGATTGCAAGTTTTTTCTTCTACAACCTGTCGGACACCTTGAAAGCTCTTTACCATATCAAAAAAGTTTTAGTGAAAAATGTTTAATCAACTTAATCAAAATAATGCTGGAATACAAGTAATTATCTACTACCCATCAATGAATCAACCGTTAAATATTTTAAAAAGTTTAAAACACGCAGAATTATCATTTGTTCGTGAGCAGGAAGTCAGTACATTTATTCTGCTAGTAGTTAACCTATTGCGCCGAACACCAGTAATTCGCGAGCACCAGCTGAGGGTAAGGTGTAGATTATTTAGTAATTTTGAATCCGTTTTGCAGGATGTCCCTGCCCAGGAAACAGAAACCAAAAACCCTTTTTCATTGCCTTTCAACCCTTTCCACATTGACCTTCCTGTCCGGGATATTATTTCTGACGTCCGCCGGCACTTAACATCAGAAAGTGCATTGATTGTGTCCGCACCTCCCGGAGCCGGCAAAAGTACACTTTTACCGCTTGCGCTTTTAGAGGAACCCTGGTTGGTGGGGAAGAAGATAATCATGCTCGAACCCAGAAGGCTTGCCGCCAAAACCATTGCGGCCCGGATGGCTTCTTTGTTGGGCGAAAACATAGCAGAAACAGTAGGTTACAGAATAAGATTCGACAACAGCATATCTGACAAAACCCGAATAGAAGTAGTAACAGAGGGAATTCTCACCCGCATGATCCACAGCGACAATGCACTGGAGGGCGTCGGGCTGGTTATTTTTGATGAGTTTCACGAGCGGAGCATTCATGCTGACATCGCAATGGCTCTGTGCAGAGAAGCGCAACAGGTTTTACGTCCCGATCTCAGAATGATGGTTATGTCGGCGACGCTGGATATGCCACGTTTGCGCCAGTTATTAAATGCGCCGGTCGTAGAAAGCAAAGGGAGACAATATCCTGTAGAAATCCTCTATACCGGTGAGCAGGACGAAATGATGCTTCCTGAAATGACTGCACGAACTGTTATGAAAGCTGTTAGAGAAAAAGAGGGAGACGTGCTTGTATTCCTACCAGGACAGGGTGAGATCAAAAAATGTGAAGCCATCCTGCAAAAAGAATTGAGAGGCTTTTCAATACATCCACTCTACGGACAATTACCCCCCGGAAAACAGTACAGCGCCATCATGCCCGACAAAGCCGGGAGACGCAAGGTGGTTTTAGCTACTTCCATCGCAGAAACCAGCCTTACCATAGAAGGAATAAAAATAGTAGTAGATACAGGGTTCGGGCGTAGCTCCAGATTCGATCCAAAATCAGGCATTTCAAGACTGGAAACTGTACAAATTTCAAAGGACTCCGCAGATCAACGCGCAGGAAGAGCCGGGCGGATGAGCCCTGGCGTTTGCTACAGAATGTGGACGCCAGCCACTCAAGCCAGACTGGCAGCGCATCGCACACCCGAAATTCTGGAAGCAGATTTGGCTTCTCTGGTTTTGGACATGGCAGAATGGGGAATCATAAATATCAATACCCTTACCTGGCTGACACCACCTCCGGCTGGACCACTGGCACAGGCAACTGAGACTTTACACCAACTAAATGCCCTCGAAAACGGACGCATTACCAATCATGGTAAAAAAGTGCATGCGCTGCCTTGTCACCCGCGAATAGCCCACATGCTTTTAATGGCGCAGGAAGAAGGCAGGTCAGCCCTTGCCACAGATATTGCAGCGCTGCTTGAAGAACGGGATCCGCTGCCGCGGGAGTCAGGCATCGATATCAACCTGCGGATAGAGGCGCTCAGAAGACACCGAAGAGGCAATGGACAAGGAAACCGCTTTAAAAAGATTGAGAAAATTGCGGCTTCCTACAGACGGCTTTTTCAGTTGGAAACAGACAATGAGCCGGTAGACGACTACGAAACCGGCGTCCTCTTATCCCACGCATACCCGGAACGAATTGCTTTTGCAAGACCGGGAAACAATGCCCAGTTTCAAATGGCAAACGGCAAATACGCCATGGCAGGTCATAGAGATGAGCTGGCCAATGAACCCTGGCTAGCCGTAGCCCATGTAGATGCCAGAGATGGCATGGGTAAAATTTTTCTGGCATCGCCGCTCAACCCCAAAGATTTGGCTCCTCTGGTAAAAGAGCAGGAAATAATTAGCTGGGACACCAGAAGAGGCGGCCTAATCGCCACAAAAGACCTGCGCATCGGCAGCATCGTATTACAGTCAAAACCTTTGCCAACACCCGATGAAACGCAGTTAGTAGCTGCTATTTCCAATGCCATTCAAAAAGAAGGGGAAGCACTGCTCTCTTTTGATGAAGCGGTTGCTCAGTGGCAGGCCCGGGTAATGAGCCTCAGAAAATGGCGCCCCGAAGAAGCTTGGCCTGATGTAAGCACACATACCTTGTTGCTTACCAATAAGGAGTGGCTCACACCTTATTTACAGGGCATCAAAAAACCCGACGATCTGAAAAACCTGAATTTATTGTCTATTTTAAACAGCCACCTGGATTGGGACAAACAAAGCGCATTGGATAAATTAGCTCCCCAAAAAATAAAAGTACCCAGTGGATCTGAAATCCTGCTTCAATACCGAAGCGATGGTGCTGCACCCATTCTCGCAGTACGCTTGCAGGAAGTTTTTGGGATGGCAGATACGCCGCTCATCAATGAAGGGAAAACACCCGTCCTTATGCACCTGCTGTCTCCCGGTTTTAAGCCTGTTCAGGTGACAGCGGACTTAAGAAGTTTTTGGAATAACACCTACTTCGACGTAAAAAAAGAGCTAAAAAGAAGGTATCCAAAGCACGCCTGGCCCGAAGATCCCTGGACCGCCGAAGCTGTAAAGGGCGTAAAAAGACCGAAGGACTGAAGTGGGAAGATGGAAGTGGGAAGTGGGAAGTGGGAAGTAGATGGAAGTAGGCAAAAAACAATTGGCAGAAAGGGCAATTAGAGGCGTCAAAGAGCAAAAACGAAGCTTGCGAAGGGCAAGCCAGCTAAGAACTAATTGATAAGTGGGAAGTGGGCAAAAGCAGTCGGCAATAGGCAATTGGCAAAAGGCAGATCCAACGATGCGCCAATTTATAGCAGCCAGAAAAGAAATAGAACTTTGTGTCTTTGTACCAAATATTAAAATCAGGAAGCGGGAAGTAGATGGAAGTAGACAAAAAACAATTGGCAAAAAGGGCAATTAGAGGCGTCAAAGAGCAAAAACGAAGCTTGCGAAGGGCAAGCCAGCTAAGAACTAATTGATAAGTGGGAAGTGGGCAAAAGCAGTCGGCAATAGGCAATTGGCAAAAGGCAGATCCAACGATGCGCCAAGCACCGCACTCCGTCGCTTAGGGCTCCCCGCTTTAGGGGGAGCTGTCCCGGGCGCAGTCCCGGGGCTGAGGGGGTAAGGTGAGACCCACTCCAAAAAGTGATTTTTAAATAAAATCAGGAGTCTGAGTTATTGATAATCAATGTAGTAAGATCGCAAAAACCAAAATTAGAAGTTTTTACAGCATACGCAAGTCTATGGTTTAAGATGATTATACAAATTGCAATAGTCCAGCACCGCACTCCGTAGCTTAG
>CAZWQB010000237.1:0-5008 GCA_964636035.1 uncultured Roseivirgaceae bacterium | reverse complement strand
TCTATATTAGTTGGAAGGGACGCTGTGTCCTTTTTGAAGTAACTAAAAACCCGGTCCACTCTTCCATTTAGGTTTCGAAGATTTATAAGAATTTTCTTTAAAACGAAAATAGAAACCCCTTCCTTTTCCAGATGGTCTATTTTTGACTTCAATTGTTCAAGCTCGCTTAATATAGCTGTCTTTTTCTTCGGAATTTCGTTGTTGATCAAAGAATAGCCGATGTTGTCAAGTTCTTTGGTAATGAGCGTAATAATCCTGCTGATGTCTGAAAGTATGTTAAACGGCCCCAACCTTTCCCTGATGGTGGCATAATCGTAAGGAATAGAGCTGGCGTATTCGAATAAATCAATCAAATCTGCCAGCACCATGATCATCAATTTTCCTGACCCGGTGGATTCGTTCACCATCTTTCGTGATTTGAAAATGATTTCCCTCACCGCATCCAACTGCTGATTCACGATAATCTGCTTAAGAACAATTTTCTTGTAGTTTTCTTCAATGGAGATTTGCTCATCGTAAAATCCTGCTCTCGTTTGTAAATAGGAAGAAATACCCAGTACGCATTCACCCAATGCCTGTTGTGCCAGGCGGTAAGGACGTGCTTTGGTGATAGCCATGCTTAATATCATGTACCAGGCGCCTCCTGCCATTACAAACAGTGCATGCAGCAGGTAGCCATGGTTCATCCGGTAGGGATCTGTACTGATCATCATGATCAACAAAGTGGCCGAACCTACCAGAGAAGCACGGGAGCCATATACATTCAACATTCCAAAAAGGAAGCAGAAAAGTGGAATTTGAATGGCGAGCAGAAAGGGGTAATTGCTTAGTAGTCCGGTGATCAACGCAATCAGAAAAATGAATACAACGGTAAAGAACATGCCGTTTCGCTTATGATAAACCGGTCCCGGCAAGTCAGTGATCGCCACGCTCAATGCCCCGATCGACAAATTGATACCGATAATCAGGTTGTTGTGGTAAGAAAGGAGTAAAGCCGGAAAGATGATTCCAAAGGTTATTCTTAAGCCAGCCTCAAAATATTGACCAAAGAAAAAGCTCTTTACTTTATCAAAAGAGTTTTCATCTACTGAAATATGATTCCTGTTCAAGTGCTATAAAAATATCTGTGTCTTTTTGAGACCTCAAAGTAAGCTTTAAATATAAAAATTAATAATTCTCACTCCGAAACAGAAGAGGAATGTCTTTTCGGGCCATTTTTTAATTATATTTTTGAAGATAGATCATCCGGTTTCTGCCTATAAGGAGTTGTAATAAGCCCTTTGTCTGACACCGGAAATATATTGATTTTTGGAAGTATTATTTTTTAATAAAATGTTTGTTTCTTCTAATTAAATTTTTAATTTAAGATTTTAATTTTTCATTATTCCAAGCTATGGATTGCTATACTACTCCCTTAATTAATCACCCTTATGAAAAGACTGCTACTACTCATTACAATTGGCGTTTTTGCCGGCTATTCCGCTTTTTCACAATCAAATAATTTCTGGACACAAAGCCAGACCTCCGATGTAAGTTCTGCTACCATTAATGCACAATCTTTTCCTTCAAACCGATTGATTTTTGGCCTGGAGTTAAAGGAATTTAAACGAGCATTGTTGAGAGCACCCCACAGAGAAAATTTAGCTGCCAAACCAGCCTTAATCATGTCCTTTCCAAATGCCAGGGGCGTCTTAGAAAGATTCAGTGTAATGGAGGCTCCGCTGTTCCATTCCGATCTGGCCGCAAAATATCCGCTCATCCGATCTTATGCAGGTCAGGGAATAGACAATCCGGCTTCGACCATCCGATTCAGCGTATCTAAAAATCACGGGTTTCATGGCATGGTGCTCTCTGGAACGGAAGGCAGCTACTTTATTGACCCGTACAACCTGCAAGATAATACTTACAGCGTATATGCCAGAAAAGACTTGGCGGGTAGAGAGGCCGATTTTCAATGCCTTACGGAAGAAGATATTGACTTGTCGTCGTTGACTGAAGAGGGGGTGTTTGAAACCCAAAGTACCAATGACAAGAAGCTGCGCAAATATCGCCTGGCTTTATCCTGTAATGCAGAATATGGGAACCTGTTTGCTGGAACAGGTTCAGACGCACAAAAAAAGGGGAACATTCTTTCTCAGATGAACATTACCATGACCCGGGTAAATGGTGTGTATGAGCGAGACCTGGCCATAACGCTGGAGCTCGTTGCAAACAATGATGCCATTATTTATTATGGCAACACCTCTGCAGATCCCTGGATGAATGAATTCAATTTCAAAACCCAGGACGTGATCGACCTTGAAATTGGGGATGAAAATTACGACATAGGCCATAATTTTAATACTTCTGGTGGAGGCAATGCAGGCTGTATAGGCTGTGTGTGCGAGTCGGGTAGCAAAGGTAGCGGCTACACCGGGCGTCCTAATCCGACTGGCGATGCTTTTGATATCGATTATGTAGCCCACGAAATGGGACATCAGTTCGGCGGTTATCACACAATGAATACTTGTAGCAGAAGCGGAAATGGCGCTACTGAAGTGGAGCCGGCAAGCGGCAGCTCCATCATGGGTTATGCCGGGATTTGCGATACCAATATACAATCCAATAGTGATGACTATTTTCACTACGTCAACATCCGCGATATATCCGCCAATGTACAGGGTGGAATAAGCGCTGGTTGTGCCCAGGTTATAGACCTTTCTAATAACCCACCTGTAGCAAATGCCGGACCTGATTACACCATCCCCAGGTCCACGGCATTTGTTTTAAGAGGGCAAGGGTCAGACCCTGACGGAGATGCCCTCACCTATACCTGGGAACAAAATGACCCCGAGCGCGGACCTTCTAACGGATCACCGCAGGCTTCCTGGGCACAGGGGCCCATGTTCAGGTCCAGAAAAGGCACATCTTCTCCTGAACGGTATATGCCACAGGTAAGTGATGTAATTGCCGGCAATCTTACTCCAACATGGGAAGTGATACCATCAGTCGCCAGGACCATGGAATTTGCGCTGACAGTGAGAGACAATAAAGCAGGAGGCGGGCAAACTGCTGATGATTTGATGACCGTAACTGTGAGCGGGAATTCCGGACCTTTTGTTGTAAATGCCCCCAATACGAACGTTACCTGGGGAGTAGGGCAGACGCAAACGGTGACCTGGAATGTGGCCAACACAAATTCCTCGCCGGTGAATTGTGCAACTGTGAATATTAAATTATCGACGGATGGCGGTCAAACCTTTCCCATCACTTTAATAGCGGGTACGCCGAATGACGGTTCGGAGGCGATTACCGTTCCGAACAATGTTTCCAGCTCCTGCAGAATCAAAGTAGAGGCGGCAGACAATATTTTCTACGACATATCAAATGCCAATTTTACAATTTCAGGATCTGTTAGCTGTAACGCTACTGTACCCGCGAATGTAGCTGCGTCTGCCATTGGAGCGAACACCGCCACGCTAAATTGGACTGCTGTATCGGGAGCCACCTACGATGTGCGTTACCGTGTTGCAGGAACAAGCGCCTGGACCACCGTAAATGCACCGGCTAACACCTTCAATTTAACCGGGTTGGCTGCAAATACAACTTACCAGGTTCGGGTCAGAACTAAGTGCGGATCTACCAACTCTGCCTACAGCAGCGTTGTAAGCTTTACAACGACAGGTGCTCAAGCCGCCTATTGTCCTTCCAATGGTAATAGCACAAGCGATGAATTTATAGGAAGGGTGCAATTGGGTACAATTAATAATAGTACAGGAGCTTCGGCCGGTGGCTATGGCGACTATACGTCAATATCTACCGATTTGGCGCAGAATAGTTCCAATACCATTACCATTACGCCCACCTGGACGGGAACTGTTTATAATGAAGGTTACGGAGTGTGGATCGATTACAACCAGGACGGAGATTTCTCCGATGTGGGGGAACAGGTGTGGACTAAGTCCGCAAGCAATGCCACGCCGGTTACCGGATCCTTTACCGTGCCGGCTTCCGCTATGCCAGGCCCGACACGAATGCGGGTTTCTTTACGTTATAATGCGGTTCCGGCGTCTTGCGGATCATTTAATTATGGAGAGGTAGAAGACTATACCGTTAATATTATAGGTGCCCCTGTTGGCGGTTGTACAGATGTGACCTTGTCTCTGACTTTTGACAATTATCCCGAAGAAACCAGTTGGGCCCTTAAAAATGAAGGTGGAGCAACAGTTGCTTCCGGAGGGCCTTATAATGATGCTGCAGATGGTTCTACTATTACCGATATTTCCTGTCTGCCAGCCGGATGCTACACAATTACTGTTAGTGACGCCTACGGCGATGGCATTTGCTGTAGTTATGGCAATGGATCCTATACGTTAAAAGATGCTTCAGGTATGATTCTGGCGGCGGGAAGTCAATTTGGTACTTTCGAGACCACCAATTTCTGTATTGAAAGCGGTGGAAAAGAATCCAGAGGTTTGCTGGCAAAAACGGGAGATAAGCAGATGCCTGTCACCACCGAAATCTATCCAAATCCTGTTGATGACCTCCTGAACATCAGGATGAAGGGGGAGAGCATGAAGCGCTTAAAAGTATTTGGTGCGAATGGAAGAGAAATTCGAAATCTAAAACTGGAAAATGGAAAGATGGATGTCTCGTCACTTTCAAGAGGAGTTTATTTTATTTCTATGGAAACGAATAAAGAAGTAATAGTGCGTAAGTTTGTTAAAAAATAAATGTTTATTGCCATGCGGCTTGCTGAAAGTAAAGTAATAAAAAATGTATAAAAAATGATTTTCGGTCGAAGGTTTTTCATACAACGTTTTTCAGCAGGCCGTATTTTCCGCAGGTGTCAAATCAAAATTAGCCTGCTGTTTTATCTTATCTTTCTGACATCATTTTCATGCGAACAAGTGCAATTAAAAGATGAAATTGAGCTGATCGGGTTTAGCTCGCTGGGAATGAGTGGGCAGGCAGAAAGTATTCAGATTACAAGGGACAGTATTGTACTTACTTACGAAAAACGAAGAAC
>CAZWQB010000236.1:0-5016 GCA_964636035.1 uncultured Roseivirgaceae bacterium | reverse complement strand
TTCAGGCATGAAGGTAACTCTCTGACAAATGAACCAGGGCGGAATTTCAAAGCTAGGCGCATCTACCTCCTAAATATAAACTTATTCGTCAGGGTATAACCTTACTTCTTTTTTATTTATGTCAGGATATAACCTTACTTTTTTCTTTATTATGTCAGGATATAACCTTACATTAGCAGGAATTAAGTCAGGTTTTACCCTTACAATATGAACAAGAAGAAACTTCAAATCGAACAATTGGAGCGCAAATTGAGTGGCTTCGCTACAGCTCGAAAAGTTGTTGCACCCCCTACAGGATGGCTTAAAGCTGTACGAGTGTCATTAGGAATGTCATTACAACAACTGGCAGATAAACTCTCCATTACCAAGCAAAGTGTCCAGGAAATAGAACTGCGGGAAAAAGAAGGAACCATCACGCTAAAAAGTCTGCGCGAAACGGCTAATGCTTTGGATATGGAACTGGTCTATGGCCTTGTACCTAAAGACGGTAGCATTGAGAAATTAATTGACCGTAAGGCCAGAGAATTGGCTACCCGGATAGTTTCCAGAACTTCAAATACCATGAAATTGGAAGGTCAGGAAAACACGCAACAGCGACTGAAAAAAGCCATTGAAGAAAGAACGGCAGGAATCAAACACGAGCTACCTAAAATATTATGGGATTAGACCTTGAATACATTGATGGTCAAACACCTATTGATGAAGATGAAAAGGAAGGCTTGCTCATTGAGACCATTGCCACCAAAGGAGAATTAGATGAGTTTGAACAGCAGAACATTGAAGAAGCCATGCAATGGGTATTTGGGAGAAAGTTTAAAGCCAAAGACGTCTTTACGGAGAAATTCATTTGCAACTTGCACAAGCGCATGTATGGCAATGTTTGGGCTTGGGCAGGTGATTTCAGAAAGTCGGATAAAAACATTGGAATTAATAAATACCAAATACCTGTTGCCCTTAAAGTGCTCTGCGATGATGCCTTCTTTTGGGTAGAGAACAAAACCTTTCCTCCTGAAGAAATAGCCGTTCGCTTCAAGCACAGAATTGTAAGCATTCACTGCTTTCCAAATGGTAACGGAAGACACAGCCGTTTAATGGGCGACATTATCAATGAAAAGCTCTATGGTCGCGAGCCTTTCTCCTGGGGTGCCGGAAATTTAATTAAACAAGGCAATACCAGAACAAGCTATTTGCAAGCTGTAAAAGCGGCTGATCAGGGCGATTATGCTCCCTTACTTGCATTTGTTAGATCCTAGAAGCCCATTTTCCTGAGAATCCTGAGAAGTGGCTACTTCTTTTTCTATCAATACTGCGTATGTTAGCGAGATGGAAAAGAATGAAAAGTCTGTCAGTAAAACGCATCTAAATAAGCTGGACAAAGCCCAACCAGAATTAATAGAGACCCTGAAAGACAGACCCGATGTGCTTTTTATCTCTGCCGAGAAAAGGGAAAACCTGGTGGCCCTTAAAGAGCGGCTGCTTGAAACGATTGACCTCAACACCTTCAAAGGCAGCAATACCATCGTTACCAATATTCGACGCTACGACAGTCTGCTCCAGACAAAAAAGCTCTAAAAGATGTTTTGAACGGCCTCGATAACGGTGTGACTAATGATTCCCTGGCGCTGGACATTCGCAATTCCTTGTTTCACCTCGGAGACATAACCGCAGAAATTACAACGGATGATCTGCTGGCGATATATTTAGTAAGTTTTGTATTGAAAGTAATAGCAGCAATCCTATTATATTCTTCTAGCAGATAATTGTTTGTCTTTTTTTCCTGATATCTAGTTTAAAGCTACAATGGACGGGTTGAAAGACCAGTGAGTATTCCACAAGTTATAAAGGTTAAAAAATTATATTAACCAAGCCGATAACCAAGTTAGTAACCGAGTTGAAGAAATGCTTTTGAAGAGACTTGATGGAAAATATGGGTACCTCTAAGTCCAATTTATACAACTCTTTTTTAGCAACATCCCTCTATTATTTAAGGTTAATTGTTAAATTGCCCTCATTAAAACCTCTATGAACTTCGAAAATAAACCAAAAATAGGACTCGGTATTTATACACCGTCTGAAATTGCTCAAATCCTTCGTTTGCCTAATTATAAAATCACCAGATGGATTACAAAATATTGGGATGGAGAATTAGGGAAGGAGTTCAACAGCCTTTACTCCTGGAAGACAGGAAATTCAGTATAATAAAGTATGTTAACAGTCAGTGGAGCAATGAACATATTGCTGTAGGACTAATTGTGCGCTCTAATCATCAACTCTTTTTTTAAGATATCTGAAAGAAAGCTAAAATTCGTTCAAAAGCTGAACTTAGCTTCATATAAACCATATGAATTCTCTATCCATCAATTAGATGAGGCAGCAAGAGCAAAAAAGAATGCAAAGCCCCACCATAAAAGCGGGGCTTAGTCATTTTTTTTTGGTAATACAATACCTAACAGACCACTTAGAAGATTACTTAACCTCAATAATAGTTTCTGTCGGTTTCAGCCAGGGTGAAGTAAATGTTACCTTTATCTTTCCTGGTGCCCCGGTAGCTTTTATATAGGCGAGCATTCTTCCATGAAAAACCCGATGTTCATTATCTGTGTAATCGTCCATATCCTGGTTGTTGCTGGCCTCTAAACCAAGTAATTCGCCCGGTCCCTCGATATGACAGGTAACTACATTATCGGAAAGCATAACGGGAATTCCATCTTCATCCACCACCTGGATGACTACCTGCGCAAGGCCATCATTTTTGCCGATTTCCTTATCCGTTTTTGTAATCGTTATCGCATGCGGTCTTTTAGATGCTTCGATGGCATAAGCGGATACCTTTTTATTTTCCTCATCAAGACCGATAACTTCCAGCTTTCCAGCCTTGTAAGGGACGTCCCAGAAGATAATCCCGGTTTCTGCATCTTTTCCTTTTGCCTCGCCTACAACTGTTCCATTCAACTCAAGCCTGGCTTTGGCGGCGTTGGTATAGCACACTACCCTGATGGTTTCACCTTCCTCGTAATTCCAGACGGGCCAGGCATCCACAGAAAGGCTATTCCTTCCAGCGGTTTCAGGTACAGGGTAAGTGCCGATGAAAGCCATTGGTTTATCCGACCAAAGTGACTGACGGAAAAAGCCTCTCGGTTTGATAAAACCACCAAAATCAAGCAGCCCGGAATAAAATCCCCGCGAAGGCCACCTTCCCGATTCTCCCAGATAGTCTATTCCTGTCCAGAGGAACTGACCGAAGATATGATCATTCTCGGTCACTGCTTTCCAGGCTTCAAGGTCATGACGGTTTTCACTTCCAAAGATTACACGATCAGGGTACTTTTTATGATCTGTCAAATAACGGCTTTCGGTATAATTATAACCCGTGATATCCAATGCTGAAGGATAGGCCGTCTCGTTAGACATGGCTACTCCCGCCAGGCCGGCCGTAACCGGCCGTGAGGTATCATATTTTTTTACAACCGCCACTAAATCTTTAGCAATTCCCCCCAGTCGCATGGCATCAGGGGCGTCTTCTTTATAGCCACCATAAATAGCCTGCGTAAAACCGCCCTCTTCTTTTATTCCGCCAAGTGCAGGGTGAGAATAAGGGTCATTCGGATAATCCACCTCATTGCCGATACTCCATGCAAAAATAGAAATGTGGTTACGATCTCTGCGCACCATATCCGCGAGATCTTTTTCGCCCCATTCTTCAAAAAAATCATAAGACCCTTCGAAGCCAGGGGTTCCTACGTTCCATCCCTCCAACCATTTACGCTTTGGGTATTCCCATTCATCAAATGCTTCGTTCATTACGAGTAAGCCCAGCTCATCACACAGCTCATACAAATCAGGAGCCTGCGGATTATGACTTGTTCTGATCGCATTTACACCGATTTCCTTTAAAGTCTCCAACCTTCTTTTCCAAACTTCTCTGGGTACCGCAGCGCCCAATACGCCAGCATCATGGTGGAGACATACGCCCTTCACCTTCATCCAATTGCCATTAAGTGCGAAGCCTTTGTTGGGATCGAAAGTGAAATATCTGAATCCGGTGGTTGTGTTGGTCTCATCAATTACCTGATCCCCTTTTAGCAATGTTGTCTTCAGATGATAAAGACTGGGGTTGTCTATACTCCACAATTTTGGGTTTGATACTTTTAGCTCCGAAGAAACTTTCTCTTTTCCATTGGAGGATACGGAAACCTTGCCGGTTTTTTGGGCAATTACTTTACCTTCAGGCGACAAGAGTACATGCTTTACGGCTAAATTTTCAGTTTTAGCTGTCCCGTTTTCTACTTCCACTTCCACTTTTAAGGTGCCTCGTTTTTCCGTAACATTTTCCGGATATGCGAACACCCCCCATTGGGCAATATGGACCGGGTTAGCATACACCAGCCAGACATCCCTGTAAATACCTGACCCCGTGTACCAACGTGAATCTGCCTGCTGACTGTGATCTACCCGAACAGCGATGACGTTTTCTTCTCCTGGTTGTATGTAGGGCGTGACGTCGTACATGAATGAAATATAACCGTTAGGTCGCTTGCCCAGCAATCGATTGTTGATATACACCTCACTCCTGTTGTAGACTCCTTCGAAGTACAGATATACTTTTTCCCCTTTTTTATCGGCGGGAATATGAATAGATTTCCTGTACCAGCCGATTCCTCCGGGGAGGTAGCCCATGGCACTTGCGAGTGTGGGGCTTAATGGTTCTTTCACACTCCAGTCGTGCGGCAAATTTACGTCTTGCCATTTATCGTCGTTAAATTCTTCCTGCTGAGCTCCTTCGATGTCTTCGAGCGTAAATTTCCACTGATTATTAATCTTCTCAGCTTCGCCAAATGATACCTGTGCAATAGAATTTGATGTTACAAGCAGAATGGCCAATAATAAAAACAATTGATATTTGTACTGCATTTAAATAGGTTTAGAATCATAAATGACGGCTAAGCTATATAAATTCCCCTTGATGAAAGGTGGCCATATCATCCAAATAGGGGCTACAAATCAGTCAATTTGAAG
>CAZWQB010000235.1:0-5047 GCA_964636035.1 uncultured Roseivirgaceae bacterium | reverse complement strand
CCGATGAAGATAGATCCTATGAAGTATATTATTCCAGTAAAATAGAACTACAGAGATCGGTGATGCATCAAAAAAGGTATATGAAGAAATTGCCTCCGCTAATTAGCGAATTAAAACACCTTTGGGAAAAGCACCGGTCTTATCATCTCTTTTACCACTACTATATGTTAAAGGGATATTACCTGGATTTGACAGGTGATTATGAAACGAAAATAGCAGAAATTAAAACTGCAAATAAACTCTTGCGGAATGGAAAAATAAATAGCTTAAGGTTCCCCCGAGAATTGAATAAATTTCTCCTCCCACATGCCCTGTTTAAGGCTAAAAGATATAAAGAAGGGTTGAGGATTGCTTCTCAGTACCTGAAAGAATTTGATCCATATTCCCGAAATTGGTTCGCTTACATGCAGGATTACTTTCTGCTGGCAACCCATGCTGGTAAGGCTAAAATCTGTGTAGAAATTATTGATGCCGTTGACAAAAATCCTTGTTTTGAACGGCTCAATCCTATAATGCAGGAGAATTGGATGCTGTTTAAAGCTTTTCTTTCCTTCTACTATCCAATGTTTAATTATCCAATAAAATATCATCAACTATTCACCTCGGTTCCCAAGCACTCCAAAGACAAACTCGGCCACAACATTTCTATCCTGATCCTGCAATTCCTTTGGCTGCTAAAGAATAGGGAATATGAGCAGCTTACAAGCAAAGAAGAAACCTTTCGGAAATATGCGAACGCTTACCTTAAAGATCCGGATTCCAGACGAAGTTATTATTTATTTAAACTGATGCTTGTAATTATCAGGGTGGATTTTCATCTGGAAAAGAGCGTTAAAAAAGGACAACCATGGCTGGAGAAATTAAAATCCACCACCGAGCCAGGAGGTGGCCACACGTCAATAGAAATTATTCCTTATGAAAAATTGTGGGAGGTGATGTTGGGATATTTAAATGCTGAATAGACTTTCTAAGATCTTCCATCCAGCGGCTAAACCATCACATCGCAAAAATCAAACATTTCCCCATCAAATAAGCCCTTGTCGCTTAACTTTAGGGATGGGATGACCAGCAGCGCCATAAAGGAAAGGGTCATGAATGGAGACCTCAACTTACAGCCCATATTTTTAGCCATCCGGTCCACTTCGGTATATCTTGCTGCTACTTCAGGTGCATCTAATTCAGACATGATGCCTGCAATGGGTAAGGGCAGGAGCGCATCAGAATTTCCATCAAACGCACCCACCCCGCCTTTGTGGGCAATGATTTGATTCACTACATGACAAATGGCTTCGTCATCAACGCCAACAGCTATAATGTTATGAGAATCATGGGCAACACACGAAGCGATGGCTCCCTTTTGTAGTCCGAAATTTTTTATAAAAGCAACTGCGGGCGGGGCGTCATTATATCTATTGACAACAGCAATCTTCAAAATATCTGCCTCAGGATTGCTTGTTACAAAGCCATTTTCAATTTTTGCCTCTTCAATTTGAGCGGAAGTCATCAACTGACCGTCTTCAGGAACGATTACTCTAACGCTGGTTTTGTTTTGCGCTGGAACTTTAAAGTCTACAGGTTTTTTGGGATTGCAATTAAAATTATTTACTATTTCGCCCTTCAGATAGGGGATTTTGGATGTTCCGTTTTCTGCTACCAAAGCACCGTTGATATAGGTTTGCAGCACCTTGAAGTCCGATAAGTCTTTAACAATAATAAAGTCAGCGGGATCCCCGGCTCTTAATTGGCCTACATCAAGTTTATAATGAGCAATCGGGTTAAGACAAGCTGCTTTCAAGACGTTAAAAAGATTTATACCCTTCGAGACAGCGCGTGCTACCAGTTGATTGATGTGTCCTTCCATCAGGTCGTCCGGATGTTTGTCGTCGGAACAGAGCATGATTAGTTCCGGATATTCATCAATGAGAGGAAATAGTGCCTCAAAATTTTTGGCAGCGCTTCCTTCTCTGATGATGACTTTCATGCCGTACTTTAACTTGTCTAAGGCCTCCTGGCGGGTAAAGCACTCATGGTCTGTGCTTATGCCTGCTGCTGCGTATTTTCTTGCCTGTTCCCCCATCAGCCCGGGTGCGTGGCCGTCTATCGGTTTGTTGTATTGTTTCGCTGATCCGATTTTTGCCAGAACTTCAGCATCATCATGAAGCACGCCGGGCCAGTTCATCATTTCTGCGAGGTATTTTATTTCCTCATGTTTTAACAGCTGATCAACTTCGGAGACAGATAAGGTGGCCCCTGCAGTTTCGAAAGCTGTCGCTGGTACACAAGAAGGAACTCCAAAATTGAATTTGAAATTAACCCGTTTCCCATCATTAATCATATAATCCACGCCCTGTTTACCCAAGACATTTGCAATTTCATGTGGATCTGAAACCGTGGCAACCGTACCATGGACAACCGCAGCTCTCGCAAATACCGCCGGAGCAAGCATGGAGCTTTCTATATGAACATGGGCATCAATAAAACCAGGCATGATATAATTCAAGCCGCTATCGTCTGCCACTGCATTTGTCCTGTCTACAGATAAAATAGTACCATTTTTAAATTGTACCTTCGCCGGATAAATTTCGTGGTGAGTAACGTCTACAAAGTTGGCAAAAAGTGTCTGCGTTGAATCCATCATGACGATTTGTTACTGTTAAAAAATGAACCGATCAATTTAGGGCTATCTAAGATATTAGTTGCAATAAAAGCTGATGATATCGAAACTCCTGATCAACTCTTGTTACTCGCTCATCAGACAATTTGTTTAGAGCTCAACCAGAATCGGTTTTCCGGTTTTAACTGAACCACCCCTTTGATTTTCAATATTTACATAAAAATCGGGTTTTCATTACATTTAGAAAAGTTTATCTCAGATCTTTGAACTTCCTGATGTGGAAATAATTATCTAAATATGCAAATAATTTGCTCCAGTTTGCAATCTGGCCAGAAGGATTATTTCCAATTCATGCCAGGTTGGTATTTGTATCGCCATAATATGTTTTGAAGGCTGGGATCTGTTGTTATTGCATCTCTGATAACACGCCACCAGTATGACAAATGCGCTTTTTACTAAATTCTGAATTTAAATTATACCACCTTGAAAAGATATTTTAAACTTTTTCTCTTTTTTATCCTGGCACTGGCCATCAATCTCAGTGCTTGTAAAACAAGTGAAAAACGCCCGGGTAAGATACCTAAAAAAGGCGCTATTCCGTGTCCGACCAGAGATTGTTAGTATTTTCGAAAATAGTACCGATATAGAAAGCTAGTTGCTATCTTTGCAAAGATTTTTCGTAAAGAAAGTAAAATCTTATTTAATCGCTCTGGATGAGAAATATTGTAATTGCCATCGATGGATTTTCAGCTTGCGGAAAAAGCTCCACCGCGAAGGCCGTCGCAGCTATCTTGAATTATAGTTACATTGATACCGGAGCGATGTACCGGGCAGTTACTTATTATTTTATTGAGAACTATATCAATTATGCTAATCCCAGGCAAGTCAATAAAGCCCTGGAGCAGATCCATATAGATTTCGTTTTTAATACTAAACTAGGGGCAAGCGAAACTTATTTGAATGGCCTGAACGTTGAAAAGGAGCTCCGGACCATGGAGGTTTCCAATCTGGTAAGTGAAGTGAGTACCATTGCAGAAGTTCGCACTGCGATGGTGGCGCAACAAAGAAAGATGGGAAAGAAAAAGGGCATAGTGATGGATGGGCGCGACATAGGGACTACGGTATTTCCAAATGCCGAACTGAAGATATTTATGACGGCAGATTTCAATACCAGAGCTGCGAGGAGACAGAAGGAGCTACTGGAAACCAACCAGTTGGTAGATATGGCCGATGTGATGGAGAATCTTCAGAAAAGGGATCTAATAGATACCACCCGTAAAGAGAGCCCGCTCAAAAAGGCAGAAGATGCCCTGGAAATAGACACCACGCATTTAACATTTGAAGAACAAGTTGAAGAGATTTTGTACGAGGCTGCAGGAAAAATGATAGAGGGCCAGCGCTGTGGGGAACAAAAATAACAATCCAATGATTAAAGTATCCATTGATCAAAATTCAGGCTATTGTTTCGGAGTAGAATTTGCCATTCAAATGGCTGAGGATGAAATGGAGCATGAGGAAAGATTATATTGTCTTGGCGACATTGTTCACAACGATATGGAAGTTCAGCGCCTCTATAACAAAGGCCTGAGAATTATTAACCGGGAAGACCTCCAAAACCTGCGGGATTGCAAAGTCCTTATCAGAGCCCATGGAGAACCACCGGAAACATATGAAATAGCGCTAAAAAACAACATCGAGCTAATTGACGCTTCCTGCCCCGTAGTGCTAAAACTCCAGAACAGAATTAAGCACTCATACGATAAGATGGTAGAGACGAATGGGCAGGTTGTGATTTATGGACAGAAAGGCCATGCAGAGGTAATAGGCCTGGCTGGTCAGACCAAGGAAGAAGCAATTATTGTCACCACGGAAGAAGACCTGCATCAAATAGACTTTTCCCGTCCTGTAACCCTATACAGCCAGACTACTAAAAGTACCACCGGCTTTTATAAAATTAAGGCGCTTATAGAAGATCAGATGAAGATCGCCAACGGTGTAAAAGCTGTTGAGTTTAATGCAAATGACAGTATTTGCAGGCAGGTGTCCAACAGAGAACCTCACCTGACTAAATTTGCCCGACTCCATGACGTAATCATTTTCGTAAGCGGAAAGAAAAGCTCCAATGGAAAGGCGCTGTTTGGTGTATGTAAAAATGAAAACGAAAGAAGCTACTTTATAGAAAACGACTCGGAGATTGATAGCTCATGGTTCAGGCCAGACGACTCCGTAGGTATCTGCGGGGCTACTTCTACCCCCATGTGGTTGATGGAAAATATAGCAGAACATATACAAAGGCTAAACACTGAAAGCCAATTCGTGTGAACTATAGTTTTTGGGCAAATTTGTTACATCAAAAACAGGCAATTAAAGTCAAAGAATATTATTTAATAAAACCAGAACATTTTAATTAAGTAAAAAATTGTTATTTTTGCC
>CAZWQB010000234.1:0-5092 GCA_964636035.1 uncultured Roseivirgaceae bacterium | reverse complement strand
CCCGGGAAAAGTATATCCATGGCCCGAACCGTCTTGCCGTCATCATTGAGACGCATGTAAAACGCTTTGATTTCTTTCGGATAATCTGTTAAAATTACCGGTTTTTTAAAGTGCTTTTCAACAAGATATCGTTCGTGCTCCGACTGAAGATCGGTGCCCCAGCCTTCTACGGGAAATTGGAACTTCTTTTTCTTGTTGGGTTTTGAGTTTCTTAATATTTCTATGGCCTCTGTATAAGTGAGTCTTTCAAATTTATTCTCAGCCACAAACTGCAACCTTTCCAGCAAACTCAATTCGTTTCTTTCTTCCTGCTTTTTGTTTTTCTCTTCTTCTAAAGCCCTTTGGTTTAAGAACTGCAAATCTTCCTTGCAATTGTCAAGCGCGTATCTGACCAGGTACTTCAGGAAGTCTTCTGCCAGATCCATGTTGTCATTAAGGTCTGCAAAGGCAATTTCTGGTTCAATCATCCAGAATTCAGCCAGGTGTCTGGTAGTATTGGAATTTTCAGCCCTGAATGTGGGCCCGAATGTGTAAACTTCTCCAAGCGCCATGGCTGTGAGTTCTCCCTCCAGTTGTCCGGAAACAGTAAGATTAGTTTCTTTGGCAAAGAAATCCTTCGAAAAATCTACCTCGCCCTCTTCTGTAAGTGGTGGATTTTGAGCGGGCAGTGTGGTAACCCTGAACATCTCTCCTGCGCCCTCTGCATCAGAACCGGTGATGATGGGCGTATGTACGTTTACAAATCCACGCTCATTGAAGAACTGGTGGATAGCAAAAGTCATGGCGTGCCGTATCCGCAAAATCGCGCTGAAAGTGTTGGTTCGAGGGCGTAAATGCGCTATCTCTCGCAGGAATTCCAAAGAATGCTTTTTTGGTTGAAGCGGGTATTTCTCCGGATCGGCTGTTCCTAGAATCTCCACATTTTCGGCGTTCAATTCAACCGCCTGCCCCTGGCCCTGCGATGCTACCAATGTACCACTCACACTAAGGCTGGCGCCTGTACTTATTTTTGGAAATATACTGCTGTCGAATTGGGCAGGATCTAACACGACCTGCAAATTATTGATAACAGATCCATCATTAAGCGCGACAAAAACCACATTTTTACTCTCCCTTTTTGTTCTTACCCAACCTTTCACCAAAACCTTTTGCCCTACCTCGCCGGAGGAAAGCAGTAACTTGATTTTTGTCCTTTTCATAGTCGTTTCCATGTTGAACCGTGTGTTATAATTTATCTTCCGCTGGCCTTAAACATTACTTTCAAATGTTGCGTTTTTAGAGCAAGTCAAATGAATTGCAAAGCAACGATAATTTGTGCTTTTTGTCAAAACAATTCATTAATTATGGTAAATTTGAAATGCAAATAATAAGGAAGCAAATTAATTTAATAATATGCAGAAGCTGAATTTAAGCCAGACGTTAGGGCAAAAGCTATCTCCGCAACAAATTCAATTTATAAAACTGTTGCAGATCCCTACGGCTGAGCTTGACACACGTATTGAGGAAGAACTGGAGGCTAATCCTGCTTTGGAAGAGGGCAAAGAAGAGCAGGAGGAGATTAAAACCGAAGAGGAGTATGACGATGATACCAGCAGCAATGACGATGACCTGAACGTGGATGATTATTTGCAGGATGAGGATTTTAGTGGTTATAAAATGCAGGGAGATGGCCCCGGCAGAGACGAGGAAGACCGAGACATGCCCATACCCACGGCTACCTCTTTGAATGAGCAATTGATGACGCAATTGGGATTTTTAGGGCTGGATGAAAGGCAGGCGGTTATCGGTACGCAGCTTATCGGAAGCATTGAGTCCGATGGGTACATCCGCAGAGAATTGGAATCCATCATCAACGACCTGGCATTTTCTCAAAATATAGAGACAGATATGGACGAAGTTGAGGAAATCTTAAGGAAAATCCAAAGCTTTGATCCTCCTGGCATAGCAGCCAGAAATTTGCAGGAATGCCTGTTGCTGCAGCTTGAAAGGCGCGACATGGATAACAAAGCCGTGCGCAATGCGATCAGAATTATTGAAGATTACTTTGATGAGTTTACCAAAAAACATTACGACAAGATCATTAAAAAGCTGGATCTGGATGGTGATGATGAATTAAAAGAGGTCATTACACTGATTACCCGTTTGAATCCCAAACCTGGGAGCAGTTCTAGCGGGCTTGTCAAAACGCAGTATCTTATTCCCGATTTTATCCTGGTCAACAATAACGGCAAGTTGGAACTCTCGCTGAACTCAAAAAATGCACCCGAATTGAAGATTAGCCGCTCTTACTCTGATATGATGGATGCCTATGACAAGAGCGATAAAAAAGATAAAAAACTAAAAGAGACGGTTTCTTTTGTAAAGCAAAAGTTGGATTCTGCAAAGTGGTTTATAGATGCAATCAAGCAGAGGCAACAGACCTTGCTGAATACCATGAGCGCGATTATCAAATACCAGTATGATTTCTTTTTAGAAGGCGATGAAAGTAATTTACGCCCGATGATTTTGAAAGATATTGCCAATGAAGTGGGAATGGATATTTCTACCATTTCCAGAGTGGCAAACAGCAAATCGGTGCAGACTGAATTTGGCATCTATCCGCTAAAATATTTCTTCTCTGAAGGCATCTCTACCGACTCCGGTGAAGATGTGAGTAGCAGGGAAGTAAAACATATATTGAAGCAGTTTATAGAGGATGAAGATAAGAAGAAACCATTGTCTGATGATAAACTGGAAAAATTGTTAAAGGAAAAAGGGTATCAGATAGCGAGAAGGACAGTTGCAAAATACCGCGAACAATTGGGAATTCCTGTGGCTCGCCTAAGAAAGGAATTATAGTGAAAATGAAGTTAGCGAACGTAATCTCAATTGTATTTCATCCTATTGCTATTCCAACTTTTATCTTTGCATCCATATTTGGTTTTGCGCCCATGCTGGCGAGGCCCCTGTCAAATGAGGCGCTGCTTTATATCCTGGTGGCCATCTTTATCACCACCTTTGTGATTCCGCTGTGCAGTATGGGTGTTTTAAAGTTGAGCGATTATATTTCCAGCCTGGCCATGAAAGACCGTAAAGAAAGGGTAATACCGTTTTTATTTGTGTCTGTTTTCTATGGCATTACCACCTATATGTTTTATGCCAAAATGCAGCTCAACAAGGTTTTGGTGCTCATTATGCTGGCCATTACGCTGATTAGTTTTTTGATAGCGCTGATTACTTTTTTTTGGAAAATCAGTGCACATAGCGCTGCCATTGCAGGCATGATGGGATTTTTTATTTCAATAATGGTCAGGTATTCCCTTGAAACTTTTTTAGTTCCTGTTATATTGAGTGTACTATTGGTGGGCGTGGTTATGTCGGCCAGGTTGTACCTTAACTCTCACACACCAGCAGAAATCCTTGGAGGAGGAATTCTGGGCTTTGCCTTGAGTTTTGGGACTGTTTTTTTATTCACATAAAACAAAATCCTATGTTTTCTACGCTTAAACTTGTCAAGGAAAATGGCGTCGCTACCATTGCCTTGAACAGACCTGAAATATACAATGCGCTCAATGATGAGATTACTTTTGAATTGCAGGATGCACTGAAAGACGTGTCGAATGATGAAGGTATCCGGGTGGTGGTATTGACAGGAGAGGGAAAGGCTTTTTCTTCGGGTCAGGACTTGAAAGCTGCATTAAAAGTACCCGGACGCTCTTATTCTGGGTCTATTCACCTCCGGTACAATCCCATCATAAGGGCGATCCGTAATATGCCGAAGCCGGTTTTGTGCAGACTCAATGGCGTGGCTGCAGGTGCGGGTTGTTCCCTGGCTCTTGCCTGCGATATGATTATTGCTTCAGAGGAGGCAACTTTATCAGAGCTGTTTATTGCTATCGGACTTGTAATGGATTCAGGGTCATCTTTTTTTCTGCCAAAGCTGGTAGGGCCGCAGAAAGCATTTGAGCTCAGCACCATGGGAACCAGACTTACCGCCCAAGAGGCTTATGAGCTGGGCATGGTGAACAAGGTGGTTCCCGCATCTGCGTTGGATGATGCCATGAAAGCTTACACCGATTATTATGTTCAGGCGCCTACAAAAACCATAGGCCTGATGAAAAAAATGATCAATAAATCGTTTAACAGCAGTCTGGAAGAAATGCTTGAATATGAAGCTTATTGCCAGGAGATAGCCGGGAGGACGGAGGATCACAAAGAAGGTGTGCAGGCTTTTATGGAAAAGAGAAAGCCTCAGTTTAAGGGAAAGTAGACTCCGTCACCACCGTCATCGCGAGGCTTTCCTGCATTTTAGCGGGAAAAGCTGTGGCGATCCCGAATGGCCAACAGCTCTTACCCCCTGTTCATTACCGTCATTGCGATGATTTTTCGGGGTTTGCCCCCTCAGAGTCTCTCTTTTTCAGAGGACTCTGAGGTGTGTTAATTCCTCAGAGTCCCTTGCAGGAGACTCTGTATGTGTGGAGCAAAAATAGTTTAAAAATGATTCGGCTAAAGCCAAATCTACACCTCAAAAAAAATAGCCACTGATTGCAGTAGCTATTTTCTTTTCTAAAATATCTTCAACTCTAAAATAGTGCCAACGACAGGCCTACTTTAAAAGGCGTCGCCGCAGTAGCCTCCGGGCCTTTGCCGTCTTTAAACAATTCAGACAGCTCCTGATAATAAAACAAGCTAAAACCTCCAATACCTATACGGCCCTGTACCCCATATCGGAATCTGCTTAATTCGAAGCTTTCTTTTTCCTTGATGATTTTAGTATCTCCATCAGCTTCATACTTAATTTTTGTATGCCCGTCAAAAAGTACTCCGGCTTTTCCGCCCACGGCAATTTTGAAACTTTTCCTGAAGTTGTTTTTATTCAAATGAAATCTTAGTTCCAGGGGAATGTCAAAGTAGTTGGCCGCCAGCTTTGTTTTCTTTACATCCCAGGTTTCAGGCAGTTCGTTTAAGGTCACAGCTCCTTCTGCTGTCCTTCCAAGCGTAACGTCTTTGTCGAACGCATATTTTTCAAGGCCAATACCAAAGCCGGGGTTAAAAGAAAAAGGAGAATTTCCAAGTTGAAATTCATACATGTAGTAGACGTTAAAGGCTTTGG
>CAZWQB010000233.1:0-5140 GCA_964636035.1 uncultured Roseivirgaceae bacterium | reverse complement strand
CCCTCAAGTTGGAAATCATCATCTCTAGACAATATATTCATTCCCGGTGGGTATGCTTCCGCTTATGGCTATTTCATCTGTATATAATTCGTTTTAAGTTGCCAGAATCTTGTCCCGGACTCGTTTCGGGATGGAATAACCTATTTTCGTTTGAGGTAATACCGACTCTCCGAGACCAGTTATTCTCCGTAAGAGTCCGGAGTCTTTCGGACATTCTCGGTGGGTATGGTTCGCCTTATGGTTATTTCATCACATTATATTTAAGTTCTCTAAAATAATTCTCCACCCTACTCGGACGATAAGAAGCGCTTTAGGTTGGAAACACTTCTTCTTTTTTGGGACGCCCCCACGCGCATGGCCTTCCGGGCACAGTAGCGTTCAGTGCCTGACCCGAAGCATTTCGGGTTGTGGCCGGTGCACTCCGTAGGCACCTCGTCGGGAACTCGAATCAAAGTCTCTTAAGCAGTCGGACAGTTTTCTGATATTTCCTATTGTTCGCTGCGCCCATCGCTAATGCTTTGCTAGGTAGCATTTTACCAAGATAAATTCAAGCAGACTTATTTAAACGGTTGAGAAATCTTCAGCCTTAGAGCGCTCTATTCTTAAAATATAGTATCTTATTTTTTGACCTGATTTCCTCAGACACATGCCTCTCCTCATGAACAAAATCGGGTTCAAAGAACGTGATAAATTCCTCCAATCCGCCTGATTCCCTTTCTTCTTGTGGATGAAACTCAATTGCCAACTGCCCCACCGATTTTAGTAGGTGATGCTCCTTCAGGTCTTTGATAATCTTTTCTTCATCTCCTTCCACATCAATTTTAATAAAATCCGGCTTCTTCCCGGAAAGCAGACCGGAAAGTCTTCTGCCTGCCACCACGATTCGCGCCTCCTCGCTATGAGGTTTTGAAGAAGCGCTCAGACTTCCTTTCTGTTCCGGCACATAGAATGCCATCGGCCCTTCAACATCGGTAATCGCATAGTTGAATAAGCTCACTCCCATTACATGATTTACGGCTATATTTTTCTCCAGCAAGGCATAAGCACTTGGGTTTGGCTCAAAAGCCAATATTTCACTCTCGGGATACTGTGATTTAAAATAAAGGACTGCCATACCCATGTTCGCACCGCAATCGATAATCAGGGGTACTTTACTGTCTGTTGAGAAGCGGTAAATTTCATCAAGAAATATTTCTCTGTATAAGGCAATGAGCGTCGGAAAGTCATAGGTAAAAATCCTGAAGCCTGAGATTTGATGCGAAACCATTTCTGCAGCCCTGCTTGCGAATTTGGACTTGATATAGAGGCTGAGGAGCGTCCTAAAAATTGTAGCCCAATTTCGGTTTTGAATCCCGGCATATCTCCGGGACTCGCGAAACAAAGCCATAAATGTTGAAAGAAATTTCATTTAGCAAAGTAAATGAATTATACGCTATTCATAATGTACTTCTGATAAACTTGCTTTAAATTCCAGCCAATTTCCCCTTTAAGGAGTCGCTCGACCCTGACGAGTGACTTAGGTCCACGAACCGTCCCGGCGTGCTAAAGCAGGCTGGTCAGCTTTAGCTGAGCCAACAGCAGTAGAAAGAGATTTTGATAAAAAAGCTATGGTTAATTCAATGCCCACCGGTCGCACAGCCGTCGCTCGACTCTGGCGAGTGACTACTACCGCCAGCGCTCCGCGCGAATATTATGCAGAATGACCGAATTTTAGAAAAGCCAAACCTTCCCTGTCTCTATATCGTCCACCTATCTTTTCATTTACCCAACAGAACATCGTGAGCACCTTCACCACAGACCAAAGAGGGGTCAAATCTTTGTAGAAATCTCTGTAAAATGGTTGTCTGGTGCCGTAGGTTACCAAATGTCGGGGCACGTGCAGAAAGTCTCCTCTTTAGCCAGCGCCTCCGAAAAGATCGATCTTTTTTGCAAAAACCTCGCAACTGCCACTATAAGACGGAAGTTTCCTCCTCGCGTCGGAATGACCGAAGCGAGAAGGGGCTGCCTTATTCTTTTTTCACAACCCAGAGCAACTTTAGAAAAGGAGCAGCACTACAACCGCCCGGTGGACTAACGAATGGCGGTCACTCGTCGAAGCCGGGCGACTGCGTGCTAACCAAGGTTGGAGGGTGGATTTAAAGACAACATCTCCCCGGGTTAGACGCCAAATTAATTCAACGGGTAAGAAAAATGCACAACTTTTTCTGGTAATCCACCCGTTGCACAATAAAAATCCAAGGCATAATCATCCTCCTCATCGGCCTGCACAAATACCTCTTCAACGCCTGCCTCCTCACAGTATTCTGTAATAGACTCAATCAATCTCTTGCCAATTCCCTGACGCTGAAATTCAGATCTTACCGCAAGGTCATAAATGTACACGAGAGGCTTGGTGGAATAGTATTGTTCCAACGTATAAGCTGTCAAGCCGCCGACAAGATTCTCGTCAAGGAATGCTACGAACACAAAGAAGCTATCCTTCTTTAGCAATTTTTGAAGATAGGGCTTTTCCGGCGCTACAAAGTCTTGCATTTCGAAAACATCCTCAAACAAGTGAATCAGTTCAACAAACAAGTCTATATCCTTACTTTCGAGTTTTTTAATCTGGATATCCATCATAGAAGGTTCTATCTAAAAATTACCATCAAATTCAGCCGGGTTATTTCAACATGGAAATCCGAATTCAATTAAAAATGAATATGATCATCATGCCGGTTGGCCTGGCAGCCATGAAATCGCAAATTCTGAGCTTAAAAATTTCGTGTGCTTTCAGATGCGGTTCGAGAAACAATTTATCGATTTCTAATTGTTTTACAATTAAATCTGACAAATTTCTTATTTGGGATTAATAGATTAGGTAAAAACCGGTCTTTAGCAGCAAAACTCCGTCAATCCCGTCATGGGAATTATACAGCAAGGTGCATAATAGCCGAGACCGCGTTACCGGGAACCCCCTTGTCGAGGGAAAGTGAGAAAGTTCCCGTACCACCTCATCCCCCCGCCCTTTTCCTAAAGGAAGAAGGGTGTTACTGCAGTAGTTGTTGTTGCATTTGCGATAGTTCTGAATGGAGTAGTACTTCGATGTTTTGGTTAAAGCTTCATATTAACTTGTCCAAACTGGCAGGCCGGGATCCCTTAGAATGTTACCGCTAAATAAAACGATGCAATAGACAACTTCAGAAGTTTTGCCCGCTTTCATGCAAAAAGCCTCCGGCTATTGCCTATGTTTTTTCGAACCACTCCAGATCAACGCCTCGAAATCGGAAGTTTGATTGAGAAACGGGCGCGACTCTAAACCGAAGTTGGCACTTGCATAACACTTGTAGGTTGAAGCAGTGTCGGTGGAGTTTTGGTCCTCTCGGAGATCCAGCGATGACATCCCACCTTGTAATCAACTAATGGAGTTGGTTGATCATCCTGCAACAAGCCAGAGAAGAGGGATGTCATCGCTAAAGCACATTGTGGCATTAGATACAAAACTTTTGGAGTTGAGAAAGCAAGCCATCACTACACCTCGTAAGAAATAATCGGATCGGCTACTTCTACCCTCTTAAAACCTTCTTTTTTTAGTTCCTCTTTAAACGCTTCCATGCCACCGTTTTCACCATGGACCAGGAAAACCTGTTTCACCTTTTCCTTATCCTGACAATTAAGAAATTTCAGAAAATCGCCGTAGTCTGCGTGGGCGCTGTATTCTTTCATCATAATCACTTCCGCATTGACAGACAGCGTCTCATCAAAAAGCTCTATTTCCTTTGCCCCTGCCAGCAACCTGCCGCCCAGCGTAGAGGCTTCGCAAAAGCCCGTCATCAGCACGGTCGAGTTCGGATCTTCAATATTGTTCTTTAGGTGCATTCGGATTCTTCCAGCCTCGAGCATGCCGGATGTGGATATAATCACACATGGCTCTTCTACCAACTGCAGAAGTTGTGAATCATCGTGATCGCTTACAAACACCAATCCTTCAAATCCAAAAGGATCGGGATCGGTTTTGATATATTCCTGCATTGTAGTATTGAAACATTCTTCATGCTCACGTATAATATCGGTAGCATACACCGAAAGCGGGCTGTCTACGAAAACTTTCACCGGAGGTAATTTTCCCTCTTCCGCCAATACATTGAGTGAGTAAATCAATTCCTGCGTCTTTCCTATACTAAAAGCAGGAATCAGTAGTTTCCCCTTTTTCTCTATGCAAGTTTCTGTTACAATTTTTCTAAGACGTTCTTCCGTGTTCTTCAAAGATTCGTGGAAGCTGTTGCCATAGGTTGACTCGCAAATAATGATATCTGCCTGCGGAAATTCCTGCGGCCGCTTCAAAATCCTGTTTTCAAACCTTCCGACATCACCGGAAAAAGCAAGCCTTCGCTCCCGGCCTGCATCCTGGAGTTTTAGGTTCACGACCGCACTCCCCAGGATATGCCCAGCATCTGTAAACAGCAACTCCACATCCTCGTCTATGGTAAATGGCTTGTTATAAGGTACCGCCTGCATGAGCGCCAGGCAATTCTGCACATCTTCTCGTGTATAAAGCGGCGCAGCAACTTCTTTATCTTCAGTCTGCCCCCGCTTTTGACGACTTGATTCCTGTTCCTGGATCTTCGCGCTGTCTTCTAAAATCAAGGCACACAGTTCCCTGGTCTGTGGTGTGCAGTAGATAATTCCCTTATACCCTTGGCTGACCAGACGTGGGAGCAGCCCTGCGTGGTCGATATGTGCGTGCGAAAGGATCACATAATCCACAGAATCAGGCTTAAATCCGAAGTCTCTGTTCATCTTCTTCCCTCTTGCTCCCAATCCCTGAAACATCCCGCAATCCAACAAAATTCGTTTTCCATTGTCAAGCGTAATCAGATGCTTGCTACCTGTTACCGTCCTTGCTCCTCCGTAAAATGTAATGACCATAAAATTAGATTAGTTCAGGGAGAAGAACATTGTGCGGCTGCTTTTGTTGAATTATGTGTTTAACAAATCTATAAAATTCGAACTCACTGATCAGTATTTCATTTCCGGCTGATACTATTCTTAACATTTCGTCATCACAACCAGAAAATTTTCTATCGATCACAAATTAATCAACTGATATTTTGCCTGAAGTCACTGCATAAATTTGAAGTAAATGATGTTTTAAGTGTTCATT
>CAZWQB010000232.1:0-5152 GCA_964636035.1 uncultured Roseivirgaceae bacterium | reverse complement strand
TCCCAAAACCCGAATAAATTCCCGCAGCCTGCTTCCACTTATTTCTGGGGTAGGGGCTTGGTATAAAATGAATGGGTTAGGGAATATTGGCTATTGCTATTCTAAGATTTACCCGAAATTTTAAATATGGGATTTTATATTAATTCACAAAAAAAGCCGTTTCAATTTTCATCGAAACGGCTTATCACTATTAAATAGTAAGGCTTATTTCTTAATCAGTTTTTTGGTAATCGTTCCTTCCGGTGTATCGATTTGAACGATGTAGATACCGATTGAAAGGCTGCTCACGTCAATGGTTCCGCGCTTGGAGCTCAAATCCATATTGGTTTGCATGACGGTTCTTCCGGTTAAATCCAACAAAGATACTTTGGCATCGTTGTAGGCTTTTTCAGTCAAGATGTAAACTTCACCACGGGTAGGGTTCGGATAAATGCTCAATTGGGAAGCGGTTGCATCGGATACGCCCATGATGGCCGTACAATCCAAGACATCGGTAGGTGGCATATCGAACGAGGAATTACCGTCGTTCACGTTGTCGGAACTTCCCTGGGAAGCACCGTATCCCAAGCCTCTTTTGGCGAAAGCTCTCCAGATACGGCATTGGTTTATACCTTCATTGAGGATTTCATCGGCTTCCAGAATGGCATCACGTCCGGTAACGAATCCGGGGTAGCAGGGTTGGAGTTTCAATCCGTCGATGACCAATTGCATGGCCAGGTTATTGCCTCCGGTTCCATTGTACAAATCGGGGTCAAATCCATATTCGTCAATCAGTTCCCAGGTCATTTCCCACAACATGGTGGCCCATACATAGCCCACACCGTGCGGTACGGAAACCGAACTGATGGTGTTGTAGGTAGAAGGGTTGACAGACATATTGGTAGAATACCTTGTGGGACGAAGGCCCGGGCCGGTAGTGGGTTGAGAAAGCGCGTAGGTAGCGATGCCTCTTCCATCCGTGCCCTGGTCACCGGGTTCCATGGTCATCATCAAAGCGAAATAATCGCTCCAGCCTTCTCCCATTTGTTCATCGTTGAACAGGCATCCGGAATTGATCGGGCCGCCTGTCAATCGGGTGGATATTCCATGCCCGTATTCATGGGCAACGATTCCATGGTCTAAGGATCCGTCTTTCAGCCCGTCGCTGTGTCCGATTTTCGGAACGGAACCGTTGAGGGTGGTTCCGGCCAGTAAGGCCGCAATAATGGGCTCGCCGTCTGTGTTACGAATCATCACGGAAGGAATCACAACGCTTGGGTCGTCGCCACCCATCTGGATGGGGGCACCCGCCACATTGTTCACCATCACGACCGCCAGAGCACCGTGGTCTTGTGCTTTTTTCACCTTTACGTCAAACTCACAGTCGCCTCTTCGGATCAATACGATTTTGCCGTTGAGCTGGGCGCCGTTGGTGATGTTCTGGCAACCGTCGTTGGCATCTGTACTGCCACCGGCATTGTCATCCTGAATGACGACTAAGTCCTGGGTTATGGGCGGATTGGGTAAACCCCCTCCGAAACCGGCGAGGATTGCGCTGTAATTGCCTTGGTGTGCACCGGGTGTATTGACTGCGAACAAGTGGTCGTCACTTTGGTTAGAAGTCCACATAAACATAATCATATAAGGGTTCCCGCCTTCGCCCGGGGTTCCGAACATGGCATTGTTCATTTGGCCCATGGCTTCACCGGTCTGGCCGAAAGCCCATACTTCGTCATTGCCAAAGCCACCGTTTCCGTAATTGTTTACCTGGAAGTTCCCTGCTGCTTCGGTAAATCCATATTGATACCAGACATCGTGCATCATATTGTTCATGTAGAACAAGTTTGTGGTAGAGGCATCCGGGCTTTGGTATAAACTCGCATTGAGGTCCAATGGGAAATCAAACACCAAATCATCACCGGACTCGGCAAAGCCTGTGAATGTATAGGAACCGCCGTTGTAGAGCCAGTTTAGCCCGTCACTGGTTTGGTCATTGACCGCGATAACGTTGTTGCCGCGTGTCATATTGTATTCCGCACCGGGCGCACCGTCCACATCATGCCAGCCGAAAGGGGAACCGTTGTTCACCGCAGGCGAAACCACCAGTGTGCGTTCTCCGAAGGTCGGTGATTCTATCGGCAATTTGTAAACCCGGTACTGGGCACCGTCATTGATGGTTGTATTCATCGCATATTGGCTGTTCAGCCATTGGATTTCTTCACTTTGTTTGAACTCAGTAAGGGGATTGGTAAAATGCCCGTGTTCAAAACTACAGCTCAGCAAATGGTTGTGTTGGTCCAAAACCGCACCGGTTTGGGCATTGACAATCACTTCCATGATTTTGAGCTCATTGTCTAATTTCAAGTTCAGATGGAGCACCCAGGCCAAAGTGAGTTTACCGTCCGGGGTCGGGTAATATACCGCAACATTGTCGAAATCCGGATTGAGCCTTGCGCCGTTTTCTGCATTTAACACCATGCCGAAGTGCTGTGCACCTGCATTCGCAGCCTGCTCAAGACTAAGTGCGGGTTGGGAAGTATTGACCCTTTGGTGCAAATTGGATTCTAAAGTATGGGTGAAATAAACGATTTCACCGTTCTTTAAACTGAAATTTGCAATCGCATTGTACAATGGATACCCTGAATAAAACTGCTGTAAGTAAGCATGTTCTACCTGGGTTTTCTCATTGATGTAATTGGTTCGGACTTCCAATTCCTGAAAATCATTCTCTTGGAATCCAAATTCGGCAGCGTGCTGGTTGAGGTAATTCTGTGCAAGATTCAGAATCCGCGCGTCCTGCGACCATACTGAAATTGCCGATAGCAACGTCAGTACAACCGAAAAATAAAGTTTTTTCATGTGTTAACTATTTATTGTGAAATGTAAATGTATTAATTTAGATTGAAAACTAAATCTTTTTAGTCGCCTGCTTTTTACTCATCAGCCATAAACCGATGAAAGTCAGTAGGCCATTGATGATAATCAGTTCCAATCCGATTTTGAAATCTCCGAATACCGCATGCGATAAACGCGCTATTTCCTGCCGGGTAGATTCATCCCAATCCAGTTTATCTTGGTACCATTGGTAATTGTTCACGACATCCAGTACAAAGGTCAGAACGAGCGCAATGATGCTGCAAACCAATGGCGTAATTCCCTTCACGACTCGCTTGGTAAGGATGCCGAACATAAACAAGCCCAGGAGCGGCCCATAAGTAAATCCGGCTAATTTCAGCAAGATGTCGATGAGTGAACCGTTGTCAATTTCCCGGAAAAAGAAAATGAAGAGTAAAAAGACCACGGCAAGGCTGCTGTGTACAAAGAGCCTGATGCGGGTGATTTTCTTTTGTTTTTCCGCATCCGGGTCTTTGGGATTAACGCCCAATATATCGATGCAGAATGAAGAAGTCAAAGCCGTGAGGGCACCGTCGGCACTGGGGAACAAGGCGGAAATCAGCCCGATGATGAAACAAATGGAAATGAAAAAGGGCAAACCGCTCTGCATGGCAATGGTTGGGAACAAATCATCGCCTGCCTGGATGTTCAGGTTCTGGGATTGGGCATACATGGCCAAGACTGCGCCTAAGAATAAAAAGATAAAGACCACAATCATTTGTAAGGTTCCCATGACCGACATATTCTTTTGGGAGTCCTTTAAATTGCTGACAGAGATGTTCTTTTGCATCATTTCCTGGTCGAGGCCCGTCATGGCGATGGTGATGAACATACCGCCGATGATTTGCTTCAGGAAGAATCCGCCGGAGTTGACATCTGTATTGAAAAGCTGGGTCAAACCACTGTCGGTAGCGGCATTCCAGGATTCCATCAGATTGAAATCCATCAGATTTGAAACATAAACCAAGGTGATGACGAGAGCCAGTAACATGAAGGTCGTTTGCAAAGTATCGGTCCAGACAATGGTTTTCACACCACCCCGATAGGTATAAAGCAATATCAGCACCATGATGACAATAGCCGTGACTTCAAAACTGATGTTCAAATCCTGGAGAATAAATATCTCCAATACTTTAATAACCAAGTACAACCGCAAGGTAGCACCGACTGTTCGGGACAGAATGAAGAAAATCGCTCCGGTTTTATGGGCGTTTACACCCAGTCGTTTTTCGAGGTAAGTATAAATGGAGGTCAGGTTCATTTTGTAATAAATCGGCAGCAATACAAAGGCGACGATGAAATAGCCGATCCAATAACCGATGACGACTTGGAAATAGGCAAATCCGCCGTTGGCAACCGTTCCCGGAACCGAAATAAAAGTCATTCCGGATAGCGAGGTGCCAATCATTCCGAACGCGACCAACCACCATTTGCTCTTTTTATTTCCGATGAAAAAGGATTGGTTGTCAGAATTCCTGCTCGTAAAATGTGCAATGAACAAAAGCCCCAGAAAATAAACCACCACGATGGCTAACATAATTGTTGAGTTCATACCTCGTATAAATTTCATCCAAAAATAGTACTTTTGAACACAAATGAATTACCCAAGTAAAGTTTTTGAAAAAGCCGTTGAGGAAATGTCGCAGCTGCCCGGCATCGGGAAACGCACCGCATTGCGGTTGGTTCTGCACATGCTCAACCGCCCGTCTGCCAAAACCGAAGCCTTGTCCGAAGCCCTTCACCATTTGGTCAACGGTATCCAGTACTGCGAAAAATGCCATACGATTTCAGACGCAGCTCTCTGCCGGATTTGTGAAAACCCGCTGCGGGATTCCGAAACCATTTGCGTGGTGGAAGATGTGCGTGACGTGATGGCCATCGAAAATACCGGTCAGTTCCGAGGTGTTTACCATGTCTTGGGTGGAAGGATTTCCCCGATGGAAGGAATTGGCCCGGGACAATTGAAAATAGAATCCTTGGTCAAAAGGGTCGGGAAAGAGTCGGTTTCCGAATTGATTTTTGCGCTCAGTTCTACCATGGAGGGCGATACGACTTCCTTTTACCTGTACAAAGTCCTCAAGGATTATCCGCTCAAATTCTCGACCATCGCCCGCGGGCTCGGCGTCGGCGACGAACTGGAATACGCCGATGAAGCAACTTTGGTACGTTCCATTCAGAACCGGATTCCTTATGTTGAATCAAATGTGAACGGATGAGGGTTTCGGTCATCATTGTCAGTTACAATGCGCGTTACCATTTGGAACAATGCCTTTACAGT
>CAZWQB010000231.1:0-5156 GCA_964636035.1 uncultured Roseivirgaceae bacterium | reverse complement strand
CCACTGCTAGGATTATCCAACAGTCCCATAATGTTTAAAAGGGTGGATTTTCCACAACCAGACGGGCCCATAATGGCAACGAACTCGCCTTCTTTAATTTCGATATTTACCCCATCCAATGCTGTAGTCTCTACCTCATCCGTGGTGTATACTTTTCTTAAGTCAATTGATTTGATCATAGTTTTGGTTTTGGGTGTTAGGTTTTGGTGTTAGGCGTCAGGTGTTATTTAATTCTACTTATTTCTAGTTTTTTGTGAGTTTCTAATTTTCATCATTATCCTCCTCTTTCGTTGGTTTATCTTCAGTCTTTGGTTTCGGCTGAAGTTTTTGTTTTGCATCTCTCTGCCTTATTTTCGTTATGAACGCATTCAGCATTTTTCTTAGTTGAATTAACAGATCATAATATTCATTATACTCACGCTCGGTGATGTAATCTAAATCTTTTGACAGGTACAACTGGTATTCTAATTCACTTGAAGACCCCATAGCCATATTTAGAAATCTGGCCAAATCTTTGTCGGACCCGCGACCACAACCTTCCGCAATATTTGTCGGAATGGATGACGAAGAACTTCTCATTTGCGATACCAGGCCGTAGATTTCTTCCCTGGGATATTTTTTTGTTACCTTATAAATAAGAAGCGTAATCTTATGACCTAATTCCCAAACATGTAAAGTCTTAAAGTCTATCATATATTAACGTTATGAAAGTTCACAATCCCATTCCCCAACACCTAATCCTAATTCAATCTGTAATCCCTAATCTCTAATCTCTAATACCCAAAACCTAATCCCTAATCCCCAAAACCTAACTACCTCAACACCAACACCTCATTATCTCCAAAATTATCATAGCCTGAGGTGATTACTTTATCACCAGGTTCAAGCCCTTCCAGAATCTCATAATATTCCGGATTTTTTCTGCCCAGTCTGATGGACTGCTTCACTGCTCTGTCGCCTCCATCTTTCACAAGATAAATCCAGTTCCCGCCGGTATTTTGATAAAAGCCTCCTGTGTTGACTAGAAGTGCCTTTCCCGGATTGCCCAATTCTAACCTTATTCTCAGCGACTGTCCCCGCTTTATACCTTCAGGTGAGCCACCATCGAATTCCATATCAACCTCGAACCGTCCTTCGGAAATAGTTGGGTAAATTTTGGTAATCTTCAACTTGTAGCTATTGCCGTTAAAATCCAATGTGCCTACCTGACCGAAATCAACCCTTGGCAGGTACAATTCATCAATTCTTACCCGCACCTTAAAATTATCAACGATGTCTATTTGGCCCAGCCGTTGACCCACCACTATGGATTGTCCTGATTCCAGTTCGCCGGATGCATATTGACCATCCACGGGAGCAGTCACTACCAGATTGTCCAAAATTAATTCTACAGCATCCAAACTCCTCCACATCCTCTTTTCTGAGTCAGTAAGCTGGCTCATCTGTATGTTTTTCATGATAGAATCTTGTCGATAAGAGGCATAGGTCAGCTTTTTCCGTTCCAGATTATACTGGTACTCTTCCTCTATGGCCTCGAACTCCTGTTTGGCTATGGCTTTAGAAGCAAACAATTGCTTTTGTCGTTCATACTGGGGTTTTAATAGCTGCAACTGATAGTTAATTTCCGCCAGTTGATTCTTAAGCGTCATGGTATTCTGATCCAGCAGCAGTCGAGTATTGCGCAGGTTGTTGATTTGCTCATAAAGTTGTGCTTCTCTGTTCAGCACGTCCAACTGAAGGTTGCTATTGGCCAGCAATAGAATGGTATCGCCTTTCTCTACCATCGCGCCTGTCTCCCTCACCACTTTTTGAATAATCCCGCCTTCTATGGCATCTAAATAGAATGTTTCAATCGGCTGTACAGAACCGGTAACGGGAATAAATTCCAGAAAATCACCTTGCTTAACAGTTGAAATGGTGATTTTTTGGACATCTACGTTTAGCTTAGAGCGCGTGTCAGCAAATAATAAATTATAAATGACAAAAGTAAGAAGCAGCACCCCTCCTCCCAGAATTGCCAACCGCTTTCCTGTCCAGGTTTTCTTCTCGATTTTTCTATCCATTCCCATCTTTACAATCTTCGATTTTTTTTAATTACATGCGACTAAAGCCAACAAGTATGCCAAAACGAAAATCGGCTCAATACCGCTGAAATCAAAATATTGAACTTTTATTTTCGTCCGCGACCGTTCGTCCTCGTCCGATATCGGACAAGTATAAATATAAATTAAATATAATTTTTGCAGCGAAAATCAAAAAGAAAAACATTATTTAAAAAAATCGGCGTGCTACTCGTTCACAACTACTATTTTGCCAGACATTATGGTGCTGTTGCAATTCGTTATAGAACATGGGTATGATCTTTGGATATTAAAATTTTCAGTTAATTTGCTGCAGGATGACCAAAAAGATATGACCAAACCACAAAAAACCGGAAAAATTTTAATTGTTGATGACAACGAAGATGTATTGAGTGCCGCAAAAATTTATTTAAAAAGGCATTTTGATCAGGTTCACACGGAAAAAAGTCCTGAAGTTATTCCTAACCTTCTCAATAATGAACGCTACGATGTAATTCTGCTCGACATGAATTTCACGAAAGATGTAAGTAGTGGGCATGAAGGGTTTTACTGGCTGGATAAAATTCTGGAAATTGACCCATCGGCAGTGGTGGTTTTAATTACGGCCTACGGAGGAGTAGAGATGGCCGTAAAAGCCATCAAGGAAGGTGCAACGGATTTTGTCTTGAAACCGTGGGAAAACGAAAAATTGCTAGCCACGGTCCTTTCGGCAATGAAGCTGCGTGAGTCACGTACCGAAGCAGACCAGCTTCGTTCGCAAAACAAGCAAATTAGTGCCGATCTTGATCACAAGTTTAAAGACATTATTGGCAGCAGCGCGGCGATGCTAAAGGTGTTTGAAACCATAGAAAGAGTGGCAGGAACAGATGCAAACGTTTTGATCCTGGGAGAAAATGGTACTGGAAAAGAGTTGATAGCCCGCGCTATTCATAGAAATTCCGAAAGGGCGAACAATGCCTTTATCAATGTTGATTTAGGAGCAATCAGCGAAAACCTTTTTGAAAGTGAGCTTTTCGGGCACAAAAAAGGAGCATTTACAGATGCCCGCGAAGACAGGGCTGGCAGATTTGAAATTGCATCGGGAGGCACCATTTTTCTGGACGAGATCGGAAATTTATCGCTCCCGCTCCAGGCAAAGTTGCTGACAGTGTTACAGAGTAGGAAAACCACACGTGTGGGGTCAAACAAAAACGTGGATATAGATGTGCGTCTGATCTGCGCTACCAATATGGTTCTACATGAAATGATCAGAAGAAACGAGTTTAGACAAGACCTATTGTATCGGATCAATACCATAGAAATCACACTTCCGCCATTGCGAGAACGTAAAGGAGATATCCCGATCATCTCAGATCATTTTCTGCAATATTATTCCAATAAATATAAAAGACCGGCAAGGCAACTCAGCCAGGCTGCTATAAAGCGAATGGAAAAATACCCCTGGCCGGGAAATGTCAGGGAACTTCAGCATGCTTTGGAAAGGGCGGTGATTATGAGTGAGAGTTCAGTACTTCAACCGGAAGACTTCTTCTTCAATAACAATGCGGAAGTTAAGACCGAAGAAAATCTATCGCTGGACCAATACCATCTGGAGGATGTGGAAAAGATACTCATCAGAAAAGCCTTAAAAAAATTCGACGGGAACATTACCGAAGCCGCAAAAGAACTGGGGCTCACGCGGCCATCATTATATAGACGAATGGAAAAATATGGGATTTAAAAGTTTCAGGGCGGGAGTAATTTTAAGAGTAATAGGTATCTCTCTGGCGGCTTTCGTTACAGTATATCTGATCTTTTCTGAAGAGAAGTACTTAAGTGGGGCTTTGTTTTTTGTCTTTGTCTGCTTTTTGATCGGAAATCTGATCTATTATGTAGAAAACACAAACAGAAAATTAAAACGCTTCCTTGAGTCGGTACGGTTTTCTGATTTCACCTCCGGGTACACCGCAGACAATAAACTGGGCAATAGCTTTAAAGAACTTAACAAGTCCTTCAACGACGTACTGGATGCCTTCCGCGATGCCAGGGCTGAAAAGGAAGAACACCTGCTCTACCTCAACACAGTGGTGCAGCATGTTGCAGTGGGCTTAATTTCATTTGACCTCAGCGGAAACGTAGAGATTTACAACAATGCCGCCAGGAAAATGCTGCAGGTAGTTCAGTTGCGGAATATCAAAGTATTGCAAAAGCGTCATCCGGCTCTGTACAAAATTCTTCAGGAACTGCCTCCCGGGGGAAAAACCCTGTTGAAGGAAAGTAATGAAACGCAGCTTACCATTCATGCCATTGAAATAAAGCTACGAGGAAAGTCTTTCAAACTGGTTTCACTCCAGAATATTCAGGTAGAACTGGAACAAAAGGAGATTGAGGCCTGGCAGAACCTAACAAAGGTCTTGCGGCATGAGATCATGAATTCCATGACCCCTATTGCTTCCCTTACCGAAACCTTAAATGAAATTCTCAATGAAGATTTGGTTTATGAGGAAAATGGCAACTGTTCTATCGCCAGCGATCCGGTAGAGGATCTTAAAGAAGGCTTACTGACAATCAAGAACCGGAGCAAAGGGCTGATCCGGTTTGTAGACGACTATCGAAATTACACCAACATCCCCATTCCAAAATTTACGATGCTGCCTTTGAAGTTGCTTTTTTCAAACGTAAACATGCTGATGAAGCCCAATTTTCAAAGGGCTAATATAGATTTTGAATGTGAACTGAACCCAGAAAACATAGAAATTATTGCGGATGAAGAACTCATGGAAATGGTGCTTATCAACCTGGTGAAAAATGCTAACGAGGCGGTAAGTAATGTGGACAGTCCTAAAATTTGCCTTAGGGGGTATTTGGATGAAGTTCAAAGAGTAGTAATAGAAGTAGAAGACAATGGCCCCGGGATTATCCCCGATGCCCTTGAAAGAATTTTCATTCCCTTTTTCACGACCAAGAAAGGAGGATCCGGCATCGGCTTAAGTCTTTCCAGGCAAATTATTCAGATGCACAACGGCAACATCAATGCCGTTTCAATTCCCCACCAAAAGACCATGTTTAGAATTAAATTTAACTAAAGAAGGAATC
>CAZWQB010000230.1:0-5179 GCA_964636035.1 uncultured Roseivirgaceae bacterium | reverse complement strand
TTTTATCCTTGGCAGCGAAGGCACCGGCCAAGGCGGTACAGCCTATATTGTTTTTGGTGGTGATCATATCGCTTTTCTGAACGATGATTATCCTAAAGCCAACAACTTTACTTCTATGGGATTTACCCTACAGGCAAACGCTCCTGAAACAGGCATTGTGCATTATGCAATTTTTCCTTCATACTACTGGCGTGAACCCACCCATAGCGTTATTAGCAATGGAACAGATGCAATACAAAACGGAAGTTTCACCATAGAAAATACCAATACAGATGTAAATGAAGTAATCACCGGGCTAACGAGCGGCCAGACCTATGACGTGTATCTCTTTTTTGAAGACGAGCGCGGAAACAAAAGTGTAATATACTTTTTTGACGATCTCACAACATTAGAAGAGCTTGACACAGAAGCCCCTGAAGGCACCTGCCCCGCCCACGTAGAGCTCACTTGCAATACGACGACCATTCCCGATTTCCTGCACCTCGTCACCGTACAGGACAATGAGGATCCCAATCCATCGCTCACGCAATCACCGGTAGCAGGCAGTCCATTTACTCCTGGCATGACCATCATTGTTACGGCCAAAGATGCCTCAGGCAACACCAGTAGCTGCGAGTTTCAGGTGGACGCGGTAGATATAGAAGCACCCATCGTCAACTGCCCCGGTACGCAGTCACTCGCTGCCGGAGCAACGTTACCCGATTATACCGGCATTGCCGGCGTGTCCGACAATTGCGACACAGCTCCAACGATTACACAATCACCGGCTGCCGGAACGCTTTTTACAGCCGAAACAACGGTTACGCTCACAGTAAAAGATGCCAGCGGAAATACGAAAAACTGCTCCTTTCAGGTCAAAAAATTACAGGATACTGAGGCGCCCGAAATCTCCTGCCCGGAAAACCAGGAGTTAAGCTGCAATACAAGTACAATTCCCGACTACAGGCAGCTCCTGACAGCATCAGACAATGAGGATGCAAGCCCGACAATAACGCAATCGCCGATAGCAGGCAGCCCGTTCACACCGGGCATGACTATCACCATTACTGCTGAAGATGCAGCCGGCAACAGCAGCAATTGCAGCTTCAGGGTGAATGTGATAGACCTGGAAGCACCGGTAATCAATTGTCCGGGGACGCAAGTGCTGGCACCTGGAGCAACTTTGCCTGATTATACCACACTGGCTACATTTTCAGACAACTGCGATGCCGAACTGACGATAACACAATCTCCGGCTCCCGGAACACTATTTAGAGAAGAAATTACGATAAGGCTTACAGTAAAAGACGCCAGCGGATTTGAGGAAACCTGTTCCTTTCAGGCGAAAAAAATAGCCGATACGGAAGCGCCGGTCATAACCTGTCCTGGCAATCAGGAGTTGGCATGCGGAACCACCGTCCTCCCCGATTTCACTTCACTCATTTTGGTAAGCGATAATCAGGATGCTGCGCCCTTAATTGTGCAATCGCCGGCTCCGGGCACGGCCATTAGCAATAGCATGACCGTTTCCATTACTGCAAAAGATCAGGCAGGGAATACATCCTCCTGTTCAATCAACGTGGAAGCCAATCCCCTGCCCCGGATCAATGCAGGTCAGGATGTAGTACTTGCGCTAGGAAACAGCCACCAGTTAAATGCCTTGTCGGAAAGCGACGGTACATATTCCTGGTCGCCCGCCACGGGGCTCGACGATGCTGGCATTCCTAATCCCATAGCCTCTCCAGGCAGTACCACCACCTACACGGTCACAATCACCACCGATGGAAACTGTACGGCCGAAGATCAGGTCACCATTTTCGTGGAAAAAATCGCAATTGCAAAAGGAATTTCCCCTGATTACGATGGTATGAATGACACCTGGACCATCGGAGGAATTGAAAACTACCCTGACAACCAAGTTGCGCTATACAATCGTTGGGGCGATCTTGTATACGCAGAAAGCGGCTACAACAATGCCGACAGGATATTCAAAGGCAGCGCCAACCGGCTCTCGAAGCTGGGAGCGGGCGACCTACCGGAAGGAACCTACTTCTATGTGATCAACCTGGGCGACGGTGAAAGTCCGCTAAAGGGCTACCTGGTACTTAAAAAATAGCATGATGTCAAAAAACAAAGAGATGCTCCAGATTAAATCAAGCCGTCACGCAGGCCTAAGCATTTTAATCGTCCAGGCTACTAAAATTTGAAGTAAAGTAAAAATTAATTTTATACAGATGAATTACGTTATTAAAAAAGGCTTTCTGATGTTTACCGCTGCTATGTTTTGCAGCCTGTGGACAAGGGCGCAACAAGATCATAGCAGCCTGAACTATGTCTACGACGCCTATCACATCAACCCTGCCTATGCCGGGTACCACATGGATCCGGTAGTAAACTTTTCGGCCATGGGCTTTCTAGAAAATATGGAAGGTGCCCCCCGTACACTCTCTTTTTCCGCACATGGCAAAGCACTTAATCCAAAGGTGGCCTTTGGGGCACATGTCTTCAATGACCAGATCGGTGTAACGAGTACCAATGGAATATACGGCAGCTATTCTTATAAGCTTATTGCCCGAAACAGAAATAGTTACTCTTCCTGGGAATACAACCCACATGTCCTGGCGTTCGGTATCAGTGCGGGCGTTTCTTTTTACAAGGAAAATCTGCAAAGCCTGAACATGGGCAATGACCCGCATTTTCAGGAAAACGTAAGCCTCGCGCTGCCCAACTTTGGCGTGGGCATTTACTATAGCAAAAATAAATTCTTCGCCGGTTTATCCGTTCCGGAAATTTTAAACAACTGGAGAGATGATAAAGTAATGCTCAGCCGCCACTTCTATTTAAACGCCGGCTACCAAATTGTTACAGGACGATCTATCAAAATTCAATTCAACTCACTGCTAAAATATGTAGATGGGGCGCCGCTGCAAATAGACGGCAACGCAACCCTTGACTTCAAAGAAAAATTGAATTTCGGAATTGGTTATCGGTCGGCATCCAGCCTCAACTTTCTTTTGGGGCTTCATGTAGCCAGAAATTTTCAGGTTCGCTACTTTTACCTGACGAATGTCGGATCACACTCCGATCAGATAAACTTCAACAATCATGAAATTGTGCTCAGCTATCGATTCGCAAGTACTAAATAGGTCATCTGAAGAAGCAGTCGGCTGTCAGGCCGAACGAATTCTCAGACCTTGCGCCAGCCTCCGCTCCTGTGCTGCCTGCGTCTACTAAGCCCCATTACCAACTTCAATCCCGCATCCCTAGAAATGGTGAATTTTTCAAGTCCCCTTTCCTGGTGATGCATCCCCACTTGGGATTTTTTACTTTTGACTGATAACTAAAAACCAGCATCAAATTTAGCTTTAGGCCTTCCTCCAAGTAGAAGGTGGAATTAAAAATCAGGCATGCTACGTAAATGAAATACTATATCATGGAGGGCGAAGGAGTACATCCCGTCCACCCCATAAAGATAAGTCCGAGGCTTCCGGGCGGCCCCTGGTATCATGGCAAACCGCTTAAAATCGAAGTACCTCTCCCGATGCAGTACCGTTTGGACCAAGACTATCCAAACTGCATCATGAAGATGTTGTATAATAATAAGGCCTATCCTCTAATGCATAAACTGCTGGTTGATGTTTTAGAAGCTATTGGAGTAAATAATCTGGAGCTGTTTCCAACCGAAATTTTAAATCCGGACAATGGCGTAATCCATACAGATTATGTGGCCTTTAACATCGTTGGCATCGTCTCTGCCATGGATATGGAAAAATCTGTGGTCATGAACGAATTTGTAGAAATAGGTTTTGAAAGTATTTTTTTAAAAAAGGAGATCAAAAGCAGCCTGCAAATATTCAGACTGGCTGAGAACTGTAGCGCAATTTGTGTTTCCGAAAAAGTTAAACAAGCAATTAAAGAGGCAGGAATAGAAGGAATTGTATTTTATGAGGATGGCGAATGGTCAGGCTAACATAATGGCCAGACGAACAAACTCCCTTTAAAATACCAAATAGGAAATGGCTGCGAGCTTCCCAGAAATTTCTGACAGATGCAAATTTATTAGAAAAATATAACTAAGTAAGATGGCTTCCGATCACACACAATATTTTGAATATCTCTTGAACACGCCTGATCCGAAATCGGCGCTGCGGGATTATTTTAGCTTCTTTTCTGACAAACCACAGCTAATTGAACTTATTGGGAAGCTATTGGCAACTTCTGAAAAAATAGAACTCCAGAATGGGCATCTGGTAATCACTTTTCCAGGTGCGTCCACACTCTATTTTGGAGCGCCAGCCGCAGACCACTTTGAAAACATTCCTTCAAGTTATGCCTATGTGGCTTCCGCTCACAACTTTATTGCATTGGAGACCAAAAATGATGCTCCGATCGTTTTTTCCGGCGTAAATGAGCGCGGGGAAATGCCTCTTTCGGAGTTTTTTGCATATTCGTCCGTGCTAAACGTAGAAGACGGCGTTGACGATGAGTTTCAATTGAATACTGTGCACCAGGCAATACGTTACGGGCAGGATGAAATAATCTTTAATTCGCAGATTAAAACCAGCGTAGGTGAACCAGCACTTTTTTACGTAAACCATGATGATCCACGAGCGGACGGCCCTATTGCCGACAATCTCTTGTTCTCGGAAGTACTGTTGATATTGCTGGCGGAGAAAATATTAAACACTGAATTGCTTAAATCTTATACTGATCAGGACAAAACAGGTATAAAGATTGGCTCCGAATATTTTGATTTAGATGCGGAAGAAATTTCCATATATGGTGAAGATTTGGGGAATATCAGTCCCGAAATTGGCAGTTTTACCAATCTAAAAAGTTTAAGCTTTAGCCGATGCAGCATCAATAGTTTCCCGGCCGAAATAGGCAAACTCCGTCACCTGGAAGAACTGGAACTAATTGCCTGCGGTTTAGATAGATTGCCTGCAGAAATCGGCCATTATAAAAAACTGGTCAAACTCAACATATCTGAAAATCAGTTTTCTTTATTCCCTGAAGTTGTTTTTCAGCTATCGGCGCTAAAGCAACTTACCCTGAACGATAATTCTCTGACCGATTTACCCAATCATTTTGGATCGCTGAATCAACTCGAGGAATTACGCATTTCGGGAGAAGGTATCACAACGCTACCTGACTCCATAACACAACTAAGCAATTTAAACGAGCTTTGGATCAAAAATAC
>CAZWQB010000229.1:0-5191 GCA_964636035.1 uncultured Roseivirgaceae bacterium | reverse complement strand
AAAAATCCAGCTTCAAAGCGAAGCCGCAGAAGTTTATTTTAAAGATATCCAGATCAGGAACATAAAGGCCATGCCAGAAAAATACATGAAACTCTTTTGATATTTTGCCATAATATTTGAAGGTCTTAATTGTGTCTACGTTTTAATTAAATATCCCCGAAATAAATTTCGCTTTATTTCCTAATATTAAGTTAAGGTTGTCTTACGTCATAAACTAAACATCATCACAGTCCAAAGCTTTCCCTTGATCTGTGATGATGTTTATTGATAAAAGGCTCTTCTTTGAGCCAAAACTATTTTACTTAGGGCCAGATAAATTATGCTCTAAGAAAAACTTTTGAACTAAGATTGCCTTTGTATGAATTTTTACCAGTTGTCCTTTTTCAGCAAGGCCTACTTAACTTTTGTTTCCCTGGAACCAAGCAAATCCTGCATTTGCTGATGTCTTCGCTCCAATTCTTGTTCTTTTCTCCTCATTTCTTCCTGGGTTGCTTCCATCTCTTCCATGTTTTGTCGAAGTTCCTCTTCCTGCGCCGAAAGCTGTTCTGCCTGCTCCTTGAACTGGTTTAGCAATCCCTGGGTTTTTTCACCACTTCTTATGGAAATAAATGAAGAAGCCATGATCTCCCCTATTTTATTAAGCCAATCAAGTTGATAGGGTTCGTAAACTTTAAAACCTGCTACCTCTATTACTGCCTCAACTTTATCGTTGTATTTCATGGGCACAAGCAAAAGGCAATTTGGAGTTGCATCTCCTAAACCAGAGGTAATGAAGGTATATGCGTTAGGAATATTTGTAAGTAGCACAGGTTCCTTCTCCAGAAATACCTGCCCGACCAATCCCTGACCAATCTCAACACGCTTTTCCACAAATTTTTTCCTGTCAAATGCATAACAGGATATTAACTCGAGGTATTCCTCATCCTCCTCATCTCTCAACAGATAAATTGCTCCTTGTTGCGCCTCCAAATATTTGACGACATAGGATACTGCATGTTCGCATAAAGTAGATAATTCATGCTGATGACTTCGCACAATTTCTGAAAATTGCGCCTGTCCTTCAGTAGACCACATCCTTTTTGAATCTTCCTCCTTAAGCTGCTTCATCTTTTCACGCATCTGGATGAGTTCGCCTACAAGGTTCTCCTGGTTCAACTTCCTGTTATTTTCGTCCAGTTCTTCCCAGTTTACTGACAGATTTCCTGCCGAAATTTGACTGATAAAGCTGGTAGCCTTTTTAAAGTTAGCAATAGAATTTTTGATAACTTCCTCCTCATTCTTCACCTCGATAGGCTTCCCGGAGTCGAAGAGGTATTTTTTATTGTTTTGTTCAAGCTCTTTAAACAATAACTGTCGCACCTTTACATCACGCCTAATCTTAAAGATCATAAACAAAAGTGTAGGAATACCAATAATACCAAGAATCACCTGAAGATAAAACATCTGGGACTTAGCACGATCAAATTCGGCAGCAGCTTCTTCAGATAACTTATTCTGGTAAGCGCTGACACCCTGTGCGTACTCTCCATAAGCTCTCCACAATACAAGTCCCCTGTCTTCTTTTAATATTTCAGTAAACAGCTCCATATTTCCCGACCTTACCAACTCCACCATCTCTTCTGTGGTCTTAATGTAGTTCGTATATCCCTGCTTCACTTTGGAAAAACCCTCCAACTGTGGATGGTTCTGCTCAATCAATTTTTGCTCAAGTTGTTTGGAGTATTCTCTGTATAGCGCAATTCCATTGTTGTACGGCTCAAGCAGGGCCTCGTCTTGCGTAAGTGCGAAACCTCTGACACCAATGTCGATGTTTCTTACAACTTCATCCCACATATTGCTCAACAAGGTGCTGATTTGCTGCGACTCTGCCTGGGCACGCTCTGCATTTTCCTGTACACGAGTGCTGTATAACAGAAAAGCAGCATTGCCAATCAGCAAAGCAAGCAAAAGTGAAGCAGAAAAAACAATCGAACTTTCCCTCACATTTTGTAATATATTTTTAATATTCCTCATAATTTTTATAATAAAATCTATGTGCCACCTCAAAAATATATTCATATAGGCAGAAATATTTTAGAAAATACTGAAAAAAGGTACGTTGGTGGGATAAGGAAGAAATACCCTTTCAAATGCCACTTGTAAATAGTATGCGTTTTTGTGATTGCAAAGTGCTGACCATTTTCCCTCTGCAAACCAGATGCTACCTCTTTTTCGTACTACCATTAGATGCTATCCCTTTTTCAGGGGATAGTATCTTTAAACCGCTGCAAAAGCACAAATTTTCCTTTAAGCCAACGTTCTGCATCTTTTAAGGATACCGTCGCCAAAAAAAGCGATGGTATCCAGCCTCATATTGCTTAGCTTTATGCCATTAACTTGAACATTACCAAAGCAGCGAGTGCATCCATTGACCTAATATGAATAAAGTTATCATCGCTTTTATGGCCGTCATTTTTATTTTAGGTCAGATTAACCCTCTTTTGGATTATTTCAAATCGAAAGTGACTGCAAAACGAAGATTTGAGAATGACGCCTTTCGACAAGTCAACCATGTATTTATAGCTATCATTTTCGCTATCGGAGCGGTTTGGCTATTTACTACATACACAGATGGGAATCCATTATGGCTGAATATCTTCTTAGCACTCACCGGCATCGTGATGCTGATCCTTTCCCTGATCACCTTTTTTGTCTACATCAATTACCTCCTGCACCACCGCATCAGCTTTTTGATTTATAACTCAGATGAAAACAGCCTCGTTATCAATGGCGAGAGAATCTATAGAAACGAAATTCAGGAAATAAAATGGCACCGGGTAGGAAATAAAAGATTGTTTATCATATGGAGCAGTTTTGAATACCTGGAAATATTCCTTTCCAACGGAAACAGGATCATTGTTTCTTCTTTAATATTAAGACCTAAATCTCTAAATAAATATCTCTCCGGACTGCATGTTACCATTCTGGAATCTAATTTCCCCATCATCAGCAAATTCTGACTGGCTTTTAAAGCAAAAAGCCCGGGAACAGATTTTTTATCTGCCTCAGGCTTTTGCACATCAATCAAAATTAAAGTTATTCCTGCTGACTTAATCTCCGGAAATCGCTACCGCAGACAAATCACCACCGAGCGCCATCATCAGATCCACCCTGTTAAGAAGCTGTTTGCCGATTAGCTGAATGGAGAGCCGCTGTGCTTCCAACACAATTCGTTCAGCATCCACTACTTCCAGGTATGTCACCAAGCCTCTTAAATACCGTTGCTGCGAAAGGTAGGCAGCACGTTGGGCAGCCAACAGAAACTCCTGCTGGGCATTGAGCTGCTGCGCCAATCTTTTACTTGCGGAAAGCTCCTGTAGCACCTGCTGGTCTGCGCGTAATTTTTCCTGATTAAGATAATTCACACGCTGCTCGAGCTGATATTCACTGATATTGAGTAGGGCCTGTCTACGCCCGCCTTCAAAAATTGGCACTGCAAGCGTAGCACCAAGCAGCCAGCTACGACTATCACCTTCAAGGAGCTGCTCAGATTCTGCAGCCACTAAACCGGTAGAGCCCGATAGATATAAAGAGGGGTATAGATTCTTCCGGGCACTCCTTAGCTGCTTCTCACCAGCCGCTACCGATAATCTTGCTGCACGTAGATCTGGCCGGGACAATACCCGGGAACTGGTGTCTATCAATTGAATTTCAGGAACTGCATACTGAAGGCCTGCTTTTTGAACGGAAAAGGTCTCTGCCTGCTGCCCCGCCAGCGTCGCCAACAGCAATTCAACTCGACGCCGTTCAATTTCCAGATTTTTAATTTGCACTTCCACAGATGACAACTCCGTTTGCGCTCTATGCAGGTCAATTTCGTTGGTGAGACCAGCTTCGTAGCGGGTCTTTACAACCCGGTGGTTTTCTGCTCTGGAATGTCTGGTGTTTACCAGTACTTCTTCTTCCGAATCCAGGACCAGCAAATAAACATAATACCGGGCTACTTCTGAAGCTACTTCCAGACTGGCGGCCTCTTTCGATGCTGTTGAAGCTTCGTGGCTAAATTCAGAAGCCTCCACCCTATTCTTTGTCTTACCAATAATATCCACTTCGTAAGTCACATCTAACGGCACTGAATACGTGTTGTACCTAATCCTGTCTACCGGACCTTCAAAGGGCATAGGACGGTTGCCCGAAAATTCCTGACGTACAAAAGACGGATTCAGGCTGATGTCAGGAAAAAGTCCTGATCGAGCTAGTTTTATTTCTTCTCTGGCTTCGCTCACCTGTCCCTGCGCGATCTTCAAAGAATAGTTTTCTTCCAGCGCAAGAGTAATTAAGTCATTCAATTCACGATATCCAAAGAGTTTCCACCATTCATGAGCCGCCTTTTCCAGGGTGCTTATTGTCGGTGGATCATCCAGCTCCTGAAGTCCAAAGATGCGTGGCTCATCAGGAAATTCTTCCTGCCAGCCGGGTTGTCTACTTTCCGTGCTCAGGCCACCTTCCTGCGCAAAAACCGGGGTAACGTTGATCAGCAGTAGTAAATATATAATTTGGTTTCTTAAGTTCATTGTAAAATAATTAATGAGTTATGATTCTATTATGCTTCCAGTGCTACAGCCAGCTTCTTCTTTCTCTCGAAAACTTTCCCCAACTTTCGGCACAGCACATAGAAGACAGGTGTAAACAGAAGCCCGAAAAACGTGACACCAAGCATACCGCTAAATACCGCCACACCTAATGCCTGACGCATTTCAGCACCCGCACCTGAAGCCAGCACCAAAGGCACGACGCCCAAAATAAAGGCAAAAGAGGTCATCAGGATGGGCCTTAAGCGAAGTTTTGCAGCTTCCGTCGCTGCTTCTACAAGGCTCTTGCCTTCATCTTCAAGCTTTTTTGCAAACTCTACTATCAAAATTGCGTTTTTACTGGCCAGACCTACCAATACCACCAGGCCGATCTGCGTAAGGATATTGTTGTCCATCCCGGCTATGTCCACGCCTATCATCGCGGAAAGCAAACACATGGGAACGATAAGAATAACCGCCAGGGGAAGCACCCAACTTTCATACTGTGCCGCAAGCAAGAGAAACACAAACAACACCGCCAAGCCAAAGGCAATCAAAGCCGTATTTCCTGTTTGCTTCTCCTGATAAGCCAGTTCCGTCCACTCAAAAGACATGCCCGCAGGCAATACCTCTGCCGCAAG
>CAZWQB010000228.1:0-5238 GCA_964636035.1 uncultured Roseivirgaceae bacterium | reverse complement strand
TAAAAACTACAGAAATTGAGTTGTTGCTCTTTTTCTGCAAGAAGTTAAAGGAAGCAAAGTTGGTTCATCATGGCAGTGTTCAACTGGATCAAATCTACGAAACTCAGGTTCGAAAAATAAAAAAGGCGATGGAGAAGCTGGACGAGGATCTCCAATACGATTACCATCGTGAAGTAGCAGCGTTGTAGCAGCAGGCGAGGAATTTTGGAGGTGTTTTATGTCGATCAAGAATTTTTCAAGTTTTAGGCCTATGGTTTCCTTTGCGCCTCAATCATTTATCTGAACCGTTTATGCTAAATCGTAACAGGTGTTTTTTTTAGTAGCATGGTTTTCGATGATTTTTGTTAACTTCGGGACAAAAGTGTACTATTTACCGCCCCTAATAAATATAAATGCCCTTGTTGTATTTCCATTTGTTTCCCCATTTTTGGAATCCCAAAAATTTCAGAAATAAATTTATACTTCAACGCAATTGATAAATCACATAACTATGATTAAGAGACGAGTTTTTTTCAAACATGCCGGTGCATTTGCATTGGGTACCTTATTGTTACCGGGATGCAATTCCCAAACGGACAAAACGCAGGCGACAGAAAATGATACTTTGCCAGCCAATCCTGGCGCTGAGGAAGGTCAGGTGCTAAGTGCCATAGGGCTACAGCTTTATTCGGTTAAAGATGTGCTTGACCAGGATCTTAAGGGAACACTGCAAAAGCTGGCTGACATGGGTTATACAGAAGTGGAATCATACCCGGGTATTGGAGGACACTACTATGGTATGGAGCCCAAAGAATTCTCAAAAATGCTGAACGATTTAGGAATGACGCTGATAAGCAGCCATTTTGGGTCAGGATCCCGCGAAAGCAAAGCGGCAAACTGGCACGAGGCCACGATGTTAAGCGATTTTGAAACGCTTGCGTCAAAAGCTGCTGAAACAGGCCAAACTTACCTTACCTGCTCCTGGATGGACCAGAGTTTAAGACAAACTCCGGATGATTTGAAGAAAACTGCCGAATTGTTTAACAAGACAGGCGAAATATGTAAAAAAGCAGGATTGAAATTTGCTTACCATAACCATGATTTTGAGTTTGAAAAAGTGGGAGAGCATGTACTTTACGATTATATACTTGAAAATACAGACCCAGAGCTGGTGCTGATGGAGCTGGATATGTATTGGGTGGCCGCAGCCAAGAAAGATCCTATAGCCTACTTCGAGAAGTATCCTGAAAGATTCCCCCTTGGCCATGTAAAAGACATGAGCAAAGCAGACAACAGTAAAAACGATGTGATAGGAAAGGGTACCATGGACTATGCAAAAATTCTGAGAGCAGCGAAAGATGCCGGTATGAAGCATTTCTTCGTAGAACAGGAAAGTTTTACCCAACCTTCCATGGAGGCGATGGAGGAAAATTATAAGTATCTTTCTACCCTCAAAATTTAATTCTAATGATTAGAGGTAGCAGAATGTATGTTGCTATCTCTAATTTTTAGTGATGAAAGATCCCGCTTTTAAACAACGCAAAAGCAGACCCTGTGTCAAATTATAGGTTATTAGAAAACTGAACACTGCTTCCTGAAAGCAGGAGGTAGTCAAATTATTTTATGAAAAAATTGATTGGTTTCGTCGGGCTGATCCTCATCTTTGGCTGTAGCCGTGGATTAGACGAAAAAAGGTTATTGGTTTTTGTAGATACCAAAGTACCATCATCTACTGAGGAAGTTGAAAAATTAATGCAGATTGCCAATGAGCAACAAGTAATAATAGATACTACTTCAAGCACATTGCTGCTAAAGGAAGACACGCTGCAGTATTACAGCGCTGTGGTATTTAGCCATATTCCAGGCGATCGCCTGGATTATCGAAATCAGGCTGAACTTGAGCGTTATATTCAGGCAGGTGGTGCAGTAATAGGAGTGGGTACAAAACTTAGTCCTGAATTCCAATGGCCCTGGTACCTTGCCATGGCCGGGCACTTACAAATGTTCCAAAAAGAAGAAGCTACAGCCAGGTCTGTAGCAAATCAGGAAAATGGAGCAGATCCACAGAACGGGGAAATTGAAGATGGAACAGAAGTGAAAGGCACTTTTGATGGCGGACGACTGCTGTTTCTCTCCTCCTTATCCGGCTACAACACTGAAAAACTCAGCGAATTATTAGATTTTGCAATTGGTAATAATGTCATCAATTTCGAAAGGGCAACCTCCTTAGCGGTTCCGGAAGCCAATAAATTCACACGAATCGTGTTGGATGATCAGCTTAATGAGCCCATGGAATTGGATGTAATGCCTGATGGCCGCGTAATTTATATCCAGCGCAGGGGAGAAGTAAAGCTTTACCATCCGGAAACCAAAGCAGTTAAGCTGCTGGCTACCTTTGATGTAACCACTGAAGGAAATTATGAGGACGGTCTGCTGGGAGTGGCTGTTGATCCAAATTTCGAAAAAAACCAGAAAGTTTATTTTTACTATTCTGCACCCGACCCTGATTCGCTTAACCGGCTTTCTCAGTTCCGAATGCTGGGCGACAGTCTTTTGTTGGAAAGTGAAGAGACAATTTTGGAAGTTCCCGTGCAGCGAAAAACCTGCTGCCATACCGGTGGCGCTATTCAATTTGGGCCTGATGGTCTTCTCTATTTATCAACCGGAGACAACACCAGTTCCAAGGAATCAGACGGATATACACCGATAGACGAACGTCCCGGTCGCGGACCCTATGATGCACAGAAATCATCCGGAAATACGATGGATTTACGGGGAAAAATTCTTCGGATCAAAATTAACGCAGATGGAAGTTATAGTATTCCGGAAGGGAATTTGTTCCCGTCAGATGGAATTGAAGGCAAACCGGAAATTTACATCATGGGCGTGCGGAATCCTTTCCGATTTTCCATTGACTGGAAAAATAACTGGGTCTACTGGGGAGATGTAGGGCCAGATGTAGGTAAAGCAAGCGAGCAGGGCCCCGAGAGCTATGATGAGTGGAACCAGGCCCGGGAGGCGGGCAATTATGGCTGGCCATATTTTGTAGCCGACAATAAAGCATATCCCGACTGGGATTTTGACACAAATACACCCGGAGCCTATTTTGATCCGGAAAATCTAATAAACGATTCTCCTAACAATACGGGAAGTAAAAAATTGCCACCGGCAAAACCAGCTATGATGTGGTATCCCTATGGCGATTCAGACATATGGCCGAATCTTGGCACCGGCTCAAGAAGCGCCATGGCAGGGCCTGTCTACTATGCGGATCGTTACAAATCTGATGTGAAGTTCCCTGAATACTATGACGGAAAGCTATTTATTTATGAATGGGCGCGGAGCTGGATAAAAGTCGTGACCTTCAACGAAAAAGGAGAACCCATCAAATTAGAACCTTTCCTACCTGAAATGCCTATCTCCAAACCCATAGATTTAGAATTCGGGCCGGACGGTGCCATGTATTTTCTGGATTATGGCGCTAATTATTTTGCCGATAACGATGAGGCCCGCTTGGTGAAGATTGAATACACTGAAGGAAACAGAAAGCCAGTGGCGGTAATTGAAGCAGATAAAAAGGAGGGAGCGGCCCCGTTCGCGGTGAAGTTCTCAGCTTTAAAATCTTATGATTATGATGAAACAGACAATTTGAAGTTTGAATGGAGGTTTGACGGGAACAAGGTGCAATCAACGGAAGCTGAACCTTCTTACACTTTCGAGAAGCCTGGCAAGTATAAGGTGAGCCTTACCGTGGACGATAACCACGGGAAAACAGGCAACGCTGAACTGGAGATTCTGGTGGGAAATGCCCCGCCCCAGATAGAAATCACATTTGAGGGAAATCAAAGCTTTTATTATGATGGCAAGCAACTTCCGTATTACATTAAAGTGACTGATCAGGAAGATGGCAGCACTGTTGACGGCGGGATTGAGCCTTCGCAGGTACAGGTGAGCTTTGATTACCTGAAAGAAAGCAGGGACCTGGCGCTCCTGGGAAATGCTGCCCGTATTTCGCCCTTTATAAAAGGAAAAAACCTGATTGACGGGAGCGACTGCAAGTCATGTCATGATATGGAAAAAAGCTCCATCGGTCCCAGTTATCTTCAGGTAGCGGAGAGGTACCATGGCGATCCCGAGGCTATTCCTATGTTGGCAGAAAAGATCATTTTGGGTGGGAATGGCAACTGGGGCCATAGTTTAATGGCTGCACATCCACAGCTTGCAGAAGAAGATGCCGCTGAAATGGTAAAATACATCCTATCTCTGGCGGACGACGGCGCACAGGAAAACCGTTCTCTGGAAGGCACTTTGGCTTTAGATAAACACAGCGCCGGGGATGAAAGCGGCACCTATTATATGACCGTGAGTTATACGGACAAAGGTGCCAACAACATGCCTCCGATTACATCCAGAAAGATGGTGACACTACAGAACCCCAGGGTTCAGGCAGAGGCTTATCAGGGCTTCACCAATGTTTCGAGATTAAGGCCACAAGGAGGTGCTTTTGCTTATGTGGGAGGTATAAGCGACGGTTCGTACATGGAGTTTAAGAATATAGATTTGGCAGGAATTGCCAAAATCAGGTACAGGATCGAAGCTGCCAACGCAGCGGCTGAAGGCGCTGAAATTACACTGCGCCTGGGCAGTCCCACGGGCGAAGTAGTAAGCAGACACTCTTACAAGCAGGCATCAGGACAAAATGGCTATCAGGAAATTTCAGTTCCTGTGACCCCAACCGAAGGAATCCACGACCTCTATTTTGTTTTCAGTCACGAACAGAATAAGGGACAATCTTTGTTTAACCTGGACTGGATTTATTTTGAACCCGGAGACCGAATTGTTCCCTAGCATCACTAAATTTAATGATATGAAACGTGTTTGTTTGTTCATTGGTCTTATTTTGGCATCAATGCACTGGATAGGCGCACAACCTGCACAAGCAGAAAATGAGCCTCGAATAAAATTGAATCATATTGCAGTGTATGTGGCCGATCTGGAGAAAAGCACCACCTTCTATGAGGATGTGCTGGGACTCCGGCAAATCCCGGAGCCATTCAATGATGGCAGGCATACATGGTTTTCGCTGGTCGATGCCGGGCAATTGCATTTGATCCAGGGCGCTTCCGGAACAACACAACACGATAAGAATTCTCATCTTTGTTTTAGCGTGCCGTCCATTGATGCTTTTATTCAAACATTGGACAAGAACAACATAAGCCGTGAAAACTTGGCTGGGAACTCCAAAGAGCCCAACGTGAG
>CAZWQB010000227.1:0-5262 GCA_964636035.1 uncultured Roseivirgaceae bacterium | reverse complement strand
AAAAAATTGTTTTGCTTTGGTTAAGGTTTTATGTATTAATGTAAAGTGCTGAACAAGTTTTGTGTAAAATTCAGGTACGATAAACGAAGAACTTCTTTATTGTTTCGAAATCCGGAAATTCATGAAACAGGAAATCCTATTCTACTTCAATGCCATGTTCTAAAAGAAAAGCTTCATTTGCCTCTCGCACTGCCCTGTTGCCCTCGTGAAAAAGCTCTACCTTTTTTAGTGAGGGAAGTAAACTATATCTTCAAAAGACTGGATGTTAAATTCGTCGGTTTCGCCGCTCCAGAAGGGGAAAAGTTGAAGATATATGTCATTGCCACCATCCTGTTGTATATCCGTGATTTCGCCGGCAAATTTTACATCTATTTCCAGTTGCTCGAACCAGGCTTTTACCGCAATAAATCACCACCAAGCCGGTAATCATGGTCAATCAAGCCAGCATTGTCCAGTTGTCGAGCTGTTTCCTGGTCTACAAACACTACAACCAAGCTTTGATCTTCTGTCCGGATCATGTAAAACCTTTCAGAAGTTGGCATTTGTTCAGCCAGGATGCTGTTCATTGAGGTGATGAGTTTTTCGTCAAACCAGCCATCGCATCGCAACCGGATTTTATAAGGATGGTCCTGTATTTGGAATGCGATGACCGCGATAAAATGCTCCGTTAGTGTGGCTGCTTCTTTTTCGTGATAATGTGTGGAAACGATATGCTCCACTTTTAGGCGATCGCCCGCCAAAGTCAGCATGCCCTGGAAAATATTCACATACTCATCCGGCTCCTCAAAAGATTCGGCATCAAACCATATAATCGATTCTTCTTTGATTCCGTAATGAGATAAGGTCTCAATCATTTTCAGATAAGTTAAAATTTATCAATTATTACTTCGGGCGGTCAGGATTCTTTTTTCAACCTGAGATGCGCTCCATATTATCCAAAGCTCGTAGTGCCTTGAAGCTTCCCGGCTGATGGGCGTCTCTGCTCCATTTTGCCACAAGCGCAAATCATTATCTGGCCCCAACACCAGGGTGATCTGAGAGTATTTTGCGTCTTTTTCCCTGTCAAACGTTTTGTCTGTATATCGCAATTGCCACCGTTTTTTCGCAATTCCCAATCCGGAAATGGCGATTGGAGGAAATAATCTGCCGGATCCCACTATGTTCGAAAGCGACGTGTCCAGATCGCCTGTATATTTAAACACTTCCACGATGATGCCGCTGCCTGCACGATCTTCTATGATCCGGCAAAAACCAAAGTCGCCGGAAGAGGAGCCCAACTTTTCCCGATAAAAGTTTTTAATGTCTGACTGGTCGGAGACAAAAAGTGGTATGGCATATATATCGCCTGGATTTACGTTTACAAGCTTTTTCACAAGATGAATTTTCAACAAATCTAAATCCTGTTGAGACCTGAAACATCACCTTAGGTAGCTAATCTGAAAATTCACCATTTTTAATGACTGAATGGAACTCAAAGGCTGAAACACAGCCTGCATTTGAGTTATATTTTTTCTATTAGGCAAGTGAATTAAAGTCAGGGGAATTATTTATTTTAGTAAAATTTGAATTCCTGAATTGTAAAAATGGCCGCTACCAATTCCAGAAAATAATGTCAAAAACTACCATAGTTATTGTTATAGCTATTGCAATGTTGTTTTTTGGAGTCAGTGCCTTTGTTCTGAAGGGATCTTTAAATGATAAAGCAGCACTTGCGTTGGAAATAAATGCACCCGCAGAGGCCTTGTACGATTACAATATCAGCCGGAAAATACCCTTCAAGCACCGAATCCTTTTCCCTGCCATAGTCAAATCCAGTTATAATGCGCTCTCTGATTCAGAGAATTCACAGTTGTTTTACAACGTGTACGTATTTTGGAGCTGTTTTTTTTACGTAGGAGCCGCATTTTCTTTTTTTATCTTATTAAAGGTCCTGGCATTCAATACCCTGTACTGTTGGTTGGGGCTATTTCTTTTCTTGATAAGTCCGGCAATGTTAGCAGCCTATGTATACCCTGTTCACACCCGGGAAGATATGCTCGCTTATTTGCTGGTTAATTTGTGCCTGATTTGCATTCTGAAAAATCAATTCCGGGGTTTCTTCCTGTTTTCAATACTGGGGGTGCTTTGCCGGGAAACTTTGCTGCTGTTTCCGCTGCTGTATTTTCTGTGTGTAGACTTCCGTAAGGGCATTTATGTCTTGTTATCCTGCTTAGTAGTCTTTTTGATATTGCGATTCGGTATGGGCGAAATAAAATACAAAATGTTGGAGTTGGGTTTGATCTACAATTTAAGGGGCATCGGACAGGCAATCGGGTTTCTATTTTTGGTCTTTAGCTTCATGTGGATCCCTTTTTTGTTTGATATTTATAAGACCTACAAGTCCGGTAGCAGGCTTCCAGCTGAGCCCACGACCTTCCTGAGGAAATCGTCTTTGTTGGCCTTTCTTTTGGTCTTTGTGTCCACCTTCATCGGTGGCAGGTTTAATGAAATAAGACTGATGTTTATTCTGTTTCCCTGGATCATTTCAATTTTCTTGTATTATGTCATGATTCATGAAAACCAGCTTCTTAAAGCAATGAAACGCCGGGTTTTTATTCTGTATGCTATTGCAGGTTCCCTGTTTTTTGTAGTGATGGGAATGGTGCTAGAAAATAATTTGCACCTTTTCTTTGATGACCCTAACTTTAAATTTCCACATTCACAATGGTTGGTCTTGAGTTGTATATATTTTTACATGTGCTTTTTATGCATCCCCTTTTACCGGCTTATCGGAAACCAAAGGAGAGCGATTTTTTAAATTGCTTGTTGCAGAAAGCTGCTGGAGTTAAATTTTTTTCTGCCTGCTTCTAAAGTTACTGCCTATCGTTACTCCAGCAGCATTTTTTTTATCTCCCTTACTTTTTCCTCACTTGTTTCCACCAGTTCGTATTCTGAAACCGGAGCATTTGCTGCCATGAGTATAGTTTCTTTTTGATACCCCATCGGACTTTGCTTCTTTATTTTGGCAGAAGTATGAAATTCCTGCGCTCCGGACGTCATTTTTATCTTGAGAATATTGTTTTCATTAATTCCCCCTCCGGGCATGATATGCAATCTATCGCCGGCTCGCTTTACCAGTTGCGTAATCAGTTCAAGTCCTTCTTCAGCTTCCTGCTGTTGTCCGGAAGTTAACAGGCGATCAACCTCTAAGTCCAGCAGATCATCCAGGGCTTTAACGGGATCAGGCGTTAGATCAAAAGCTCTGTGGAAAGTAACCTGCATGGGACGAGCAAGGGAAACCAGTTCCTGCATACAAGCTTTATCTACAGTACCATCTTTTTTTAACATACCTATAACCACTCCTTTTGCTCCCAATTTCTTTGCAAGGTTGATATCGTATTTCATGGCCGCTATTTCCCGGTCGGAGTAATAAAAATCCCCACGCCTGGGTCGAATCAAAACAAAAACATCTATTTTTAGCGTTCCGAGTACTGTTGATATCAATCCGGCACTCGGGGTAAGGCCGCCCTCACTCAATGCACCACAGAGTTCAATGCGATCAGCACCGCCTTTTTCAGCAGCAAGTGCCGAAGCTATGGAATCGACGCAGATTTCTAATTTGATATTATTCATTGTTGAGCATCGGTTGTTATATACGTAACGACAATTAATCGCAAAATAAGAAGTCCTGACGAAGCGAAGATCAGGAGTCTCAAACTATAAAATGCAGAGCCTTATTAAAAAAGGTCAGAATGCGAGCATCCTGACCTTTTTTTCTTATCGAAAGGCTTTCTTATTTCTTCTTTGCTTTCGCTTTGCTTTCTGTCTTTGTTTTTTGAGCTTCTTTACTGGCTTTCATGGCTTCTTCAAGACGCATTTGAAACTTTGATTTTTTCTTATTTACATTTCGTTTTTTGTTCTCTTCCAGCACTGCCTTAATCTTGTCCTCGTCAATAAAGTTCTTGATAAGGGCTTGCTGACCAAAAGTAAATACGTTTGACACGAAATAGTAAAAAGTCAAACCAGCAGGAAAACTGTTCAGGAAGAAAAGGAACGCGACCGGCATGATGTATTGCATGGTTTTCATCGGGCCCTGTATGGTAGTCATCTGGCTATTGGACCAGGTATACAATATCTGCGAGGCAGTCATTAACAAGCAAAATAAACTCACATGGCTTCCATAAAACGGAATGGTAAATGGTAAGTTGAAGATTGTATCGTAGGTTGACAAGTCGTTCGCCCAAAGGAAAGCCTCCTGCCTAAGTTCTATGGAGTTCGGGAAGAAATAAAACATCGCCAGTAGAATTGGCATCTGTAAAAGCATCGGAATACAACCACTTAGCGGATTGATGCCTACTTTCTGGTACAATTGCATCTGCTCTGCCTGTGCCTTTTGCATGTCATCCCCATGCTTCTCTTTAATGGCATCCAACTCCGGCTTCAACACCTTGGTTTTGGCCATGGAAAGGTACGACTTGTAAGAGAGTGGCGATAAAAGCAATTTTATAATGACCACCAAAATCAGGATGATAATTCCGTAATTGGTGATGAAATTCTCTAGCCAATGGAAGATCGGGATGATCAAAAACTTGTTGATCCAACCCAGTGGTCCCCAGCCCAGCGTGACATTCTTTTCAAAATCCGGAGCTACGTCTTTGAGAACCTTGTAATTATTCGGGCCAAAGTAGAACTTGACGGCTGTGGCATTGTTTGCAACAGGAATGTTCAGGTTCATCATAGTAGTTTTGACCGTGTTGGTATCAGCAGGGTCTATCTCCGATGCCACAGCAAGATCATTGAACTGATCTTCTGTAACAATGGCCGATGAGAAAAACTTCTGCTTCATGGAAACCCATTGGGCAGGTTGCGTAAGCCTTTCTTCTTCCCGCTCTGTTGACGTTTCGGAAAGGTAGTCGTAACCTTCTCCTTCTATATAGTAGTTGACGGTCGTTACTCTGCGGCTCAGATCTACGTGTTCCTCAACCTCTTTAAGTTTATTTACCCATTGAAAGTTGATGTTGTTATTGCTGGTTTCAACTCCGTTTAAGCTGATTTCGTGACCGAGCTGAAAACCGCTTCCTGCCAGCGAATATGTTTTTTGAATAGAGCGGCCGCCCGACAAGCGGATGTCAAAGGTAATCTGCGTAGTATCTCCTTCAGCTACTACGGTGCTACTATTGTCGCTAGAAAAATACAGTTCAGAAAGGTTGATGACTGTATTATGGGTATTGATAAAATAGTCCATCTTGCTGCTGTTTTCATCCAGCAGATAGAGCGGCTTTT
>CAZWQB010000226.1:0-5292 GCA_964636035.1 uncultured Roseivirgaceae bacterium | reverse complement strand
CAAATCCAAGTTTAGGTGCTTCCGGATTGCAAATCCGGAAGAGTTGTTAACGACAAATTGACTGCCGACCGACATGTTTACTGCTGGCGACTGAATTATCGCTGGGTCAGGATTTGCAATCACGACCCAGCTAATCTTAGCAATTGTACTGCGATTTTTCAGCAATGTCAAAATGGATTGCGAATCCAAGTTTAGGTGATTCCGGGTTGAAAAGCAGAAGGGAACTAATGCTCATGCAATTTGTGTCTATTCAAGTAACTATTCATCACTGAAATTCCTAATTTTGGATTCTTACCACAAAGCATGAGAATACTCAAGTACGTACTACTTCTTCTGGCGGGACTGATCCTCCTGACCGGAGCTGTGTTTTATTTTAAAGTCCGGATAGAAGAACCTGAGGTGGATGGTGAAGTAGCTTCCTCACAACTAGAAGTAACAGGAGAAAACAGTTACCAATACGGCAAAAATCTCCTGAAAAAAAACGAAAGCGGCATTTGGGAACTGTATCTGGAGGGAGAAGCCTATGAAAGAGGTTTGGCTTTTGGGGTTTTGGGAGAAAAGTTGATGGGCGAAAAAGAAGAGGCTTTTATTGGTGAAATCCGGAACAGAATTCCTTCTGAGGGTTATTTAAGGTTTCTGAAGTATCTGGTAGGCTGGTTTAACCGGGACTTGGATGCTTATGTACCTCGCGAACACCTCTTGGAAATATTTGGCTCGTCAAAATGGATGTCAGATGACTTTGACTTTATTGCTCCGAAATTTCACCGTGCGCTCAGTTATCATGCTGCTCATGATATAGGACATGCCCTGCAGAATATGAATTTGGTAGGATGCACCTCCTTTGCAACCTGGGGCAGCGCCTCAAAAGATAATAAGCTCCTTATAGGTAGAAACTTTGATTTTTATTTTGGAGAAAAATTTGCGCGGGATAAGGTCATTGCTTTTTACAAACCTGACAGTGGCCATGCTTTTGCCTCCGTAACCTGGGCGGGCTTCAGCGGCGTGGTATCAGGGATGAATGAGAAAGGGCTTACGGTTACATTGAATTCAGCGAAATCTGAAATACCTACTAAAGGCAAGACACCTGTCTCCATCATAGCCAGAGAAATTTTACAATATGCAGGTACTATTCAGGAAGCTTATGACATCGCAAAATCTTTCGACTCATTTGTAGCCGAGACGTTCCTGATCGGATCTAAAGCCGATGGTAAGGTAGGACTCATCGAAAAATCGCCTGAGCATACCGCGCTTTATTTTTCTGACACCAATCAAATGGTAATTACGAATCATTTTCAAAGTGAAGCACTGCTAAATACTGCATTAAATCAGGAATACATTCGTGAAGAAGTATCGACCTATAGATACCAAAGAGTAGAAGAACTGATCCGTGAAAAAGGCCCCTTGGATCCCCAATTGACAGCAGAGATTTTGCGCGATAAAAAAGGATCGGGGAATGCCGATATCGGACTGGGAAATGAAAAAGCCATCAATCAACTTTTAGCGCATCATGGTGTGATTTTCTCTCCCGAAGATTTGATCATTTGGGTTTCTACTCCTCCTTACCAAATGGGAGACTTCCTGGCCTATGACCTCAATACGATTTTTGGAAAAGATGCGAAAGAAGGCAAGTTGAACGCAATAGACTCGCTAGCCATTCCGGCCGACCCTTTTTTAGAAACCGAGGTCTATCAGCGGTTTGAAGTGTTTGCAAAGCTAAGGGACAGAATACAGCATTATATTTTTACAGGTAAAGGAGAACTGCTTAGCGAAGGCGAGGTAAGCAAATTCGAAAGCAGCAATCCGAACAGTTATCTGACTTACTACTATTTGGGCGATTATTTTAAGAAACTGGAAGATTGGGAAAAAAGTCTGTATTACTTCGAACTGGGGCTTGAAAAGGAAATCGCAAGAGTGAGTGAAAGGGAGCATATGAAAGCAGGGATTGAAGAATGTAAAATGAATTTACAACAGCGCAGTTAATGCAACTGGATGCAGTAAAAGTCCATTGATGTTTCTAAATTTCGGCCGAGTTGAACTCAACCCGTAAATCTTTCGCTAAATATGAAAAGAGCGCATCATTATCAACTGACGATCCAGTGGACCGGAAATAAAGGTAGCGGCACAAGCAGTTACCAAGGATATGAGAGAAGTCATGCCATTATCAAAGATGGGAAACTGGAAATTCCTGCTTCCTCTGATCCGGCGTTTAGGGGCGACAAAACGAAACATAATCCTGAGGAACTTTTTCTTGCTTCCATCTCCTCTTGTCACATGCTGTGGTATTTGCATTTGTGTTCCGAAGCAGGAGTAATTGTGATGGATTACAAAGACCAGGCGACGGGGGTGATGGAAGAAACAGCTGAAGGTGGTGGTAAATTCGCTGAGATTACACTGAACCCGCAGGTAGTGGTTGCTGAAGCATCCATGATCACAAAAGCCAATGCTTTGCATGTCCGTGCCAATGAGATGTGCTTTATAGCCAACTCTTTGAATCTGAAGGTAGGCCATGTACCGCAATGTGTGGCAATAGAAGAAGGCTGAAACGTTGTTAAATCGACCTGATGTCAGACAATAAAACCATATGAATGAAAGCACCTGCAATAGCGTATGCATCCATTGATGAAATTAAATCTTACCAGAATAAAAGGCTTCAGGAGGCTATCTCGTACGCCGCCGAGAAATCGGAATTTTACAAAGCACACTTTCAAAAACATGGTATAAATTTTACTGACATCAGGAGTCTTTCTGACCTGGCGAAAATTCCACCGGTTTGCAAAAAAGACTTACAGGCGAACAGCAAGTCCTTCTATTGCGTGGAGCAGCGTAAAATCATTGATTACTGTAGTACTTCGGGCACAGAAGGAGATGCCATCACCATTCCGCTATCAGAAAAAGATCTGGAAAGGCTGGCGTACAACGAGGCGCTTTCTTTTCTATGTGCCGAAGGAAGCAGGGATGAAATTTACCAGCTTACGACCACCGTGGACAGGCGCTTTATGGCCGGCCTGGCTTATACATTGGGCGCCAGAAAAATAGGGGCAGGCATGGTAAGGGTAGGGCCGGGAATTCCGGAGCTGCAATGGAAAACAATACTGGAAATTAAGCCCACGGCACTAATAGTTGTGCCCTCTTTTTTATTGAAACTGATCGAATTTGCGGAACAAAACCGGATTGATTACCGAAACTCTTCGATTAAAAAAGCCATTTGCATAGGAGAACCCATTAGAAATGACGCATTGCAATTGAATTCTCTGGGAAAAAGGATAATAGAGAAATGGCCCATTGCCCTTTATTCGACTTATGCTTCCACTGAAATGGCAACTGCATTTACAGAATGTGCGGTCGGTCGGGGAGGGCATTTTCAGCCGGAACTGATCATCACGGAGCTGCTTGATGAGCAGGGATCACCCGTTGAAGATGGTGTTCCCGGAGAGCTCACTGTCACCACGCTGGGAATAGAGGCCATGCCTTTGATTCGCTTTAGAACGGGCGACATTTGCAGGCGGTATGACGAAGCTTGCGCCTGCGGTAGAAATACATATAGATTGGGGCCAATTTTGGGTAGAAAAAATCAGGTGATCAAGTACAAGGGAACTACGTTGTTTCCTCCGGTATTAGGGGCAGTAATGGATGAGTTTCCTGAGATATCGCACTATGTAATTGAAGTTGCTTCTGACGAGTTCGGCAACGATGAGATTGTAGTCAGCTATGTGGCTACACCGCTGTTGGATCTTCATAAACTTAAAAACCAGTTCAGGACGCAGGCGAGGGTGATTCCTCAACTTGAACAAACAACACTTGAAAGCATTACACCGATCATATTTCCTGCAATGAGTAGAAAGCCTGTGAAGTTTATAGATAGGAGAATTTCGCCGAAATAGAAATGTCCCCCCTCATCCATTTATCCTAAAAATAAGGCTGGCGTTTACGAATCTACAAAGCATCAGATTTAAACCTACGCCACACGATTCATAAAAATTTCGACCAATTTTTGATCCTGAAAATTCGACGAGTTATATTTTTATTTATATTGTCACAGATTTTACCGGAAGTCCATTTCCGTATTTTTTGTGTTAAATTTTGGTGCTAATATCTGCATTTACAGCAAAGTGGGTGGGTGACATAGTCATTCGACGACTTCTGCAATGCTTTGAGTAGATAATGCCACATGATATTCTATATTTTTAAACCAAATAATTTATCAATCCAATGAAAAAGACGTACTTACTTTTGCTTTTTTCTGCATGTGTCTTCCTCGCCTCCGCTCAATCAGATCCTGATCCGAAGATTTTTACTGCAGATGAGATTGTATGGGCGGGCATCGATTTTTCTGAAGCAAGACTCATCGGATCCGAAGGTTTCAGCAATCCCTATGATATCAAAGACAGGTTTTTCAATGCCTGGAACAATTTAATTCTTGCTGAAAGCGATAAATACAATGTGCGGGAGTTTTATCAGAAAAACAAGGTAATCAATGATTTAAGTGTGGTTAACAAACGAAATGAAACTCCTGATCCCGATGATCTGGTAATCAATGAGTCTTATTCGCTAGACCCGCAAACCATAGTGTCAATTGTGAGAGACTATGATCTTGAAAAGAAGGATGATGGTGTCGGGTTGGTGTATATCGTGGAGTCTTTTGACAAAACAGGGGTGATGGCAACGGTGCATGTTGTCTTTTTTGATATCGAAACAAAGCAAATACTTTGGCAGGAGGAGTATCATGAGAAGCCGGGGGGATTTGGGCTAAGAAATTACTGGGCAGGTGCAATTATGAAAGTGATGAAGAGCAGTAAGGAGGATTATGAAAAAGCAAAACAAAGAGGATAATTAAAACAAAAAAAGAGGCTCTGATCGATGCCTCTCTTTTATTGACTGGCTAAAAATGCTTTAGAATGCCAATGCAAACGTTTGTTTTATTTCTTCAATATTTTCCTCCAGTAGTGGTTTGTTAATACAGATTACATTGTGTTCAGCACATTTTTGTTCCGTATCTTTTGGTTGGACATATGCAGAAAGTAAAACAATGTAAATTTGATCCATATCAAGCGACTGGTCGGATTTTAGATAATTTACGAGGTCCCATCCACCGAAATCCGGCATCTGAATGTCACAAAAGATCAATAAAGGATAGAAGGAATTAGAAGCTGTGCTGTTTTTGGCATTCTTTTTTATGAAGTCAATCGCATCCTGTCCTGATGATTTGGCATAAATGTTCTCTTCCGGAAAAAATTCCTTTAACAAAAAACCATTCAAGTGGAGGGTCGTCTTGTTATCATCAACAAGTAAAAT
>CAZWQB010000225.1:0-5343 GCA_964636035.1 uncultured Roseivirgaceae bacterium | reverse complement strand
GCTAAGGGGCGCTGAAGTGTACGGGCTGGATATAGTGGATGAAGATTCGAACCGGCCAAAGCTTTTTAAGGAAATAGGCGGAAAGTACATTGATGGAAGAACCATGAATACGCGCGATATCGATGAAAAGCTTGGAGAAATGTTTTTGATTTTTGAGGCAACAGGCATTGCTAAACTCGGGTTTCAGTTAATTGATGCGCTCGGAATCAATGGATTGTATGTTATGACAGGAATCCCCGAGGGTTCAAGGCCGGTGTGCGTATTGGGAGCAGAGTTGATGCAGCAAATTGTGTTGAAAAATCAAATCCTACTGGGCAGCGTGAACGCAAGTATAGAACATTATGCGCTTGCCATTGAAGACATAGAAAAGTCAATGGAAAAATGGCCCGGTGCTATAGAAAAGGTGATTACCACTGTTCACCCGTACCACGAATTCGAAGATGCATTGCACCACCACAAAGCCTCTGAAATTAAGACAGTGCTCTCGTGGGAGGAGGTGTAGTGCTAAGGTCCGGGTGCCGGTTTTGTGATTTCAATTGTAAAGCTATTGTTCATCATTCTTGCACCAAATTCAAGTCTGATTTTATGGATTAGTCATGGTTTATATGACTGAACACAACCCGGAACTATGATTTTTGGCCTCAAAACGATTTCATTAGCCGCCGAAAAGCAGAAAAAGACCCTGGCGTTGGCTTTTGTTCCGAATGTGTTTATTCGCCATTATTTGGACTAAAACTAATTTTCCAGTTGATGCCAAATTTGTCCAGACAAATCCCGTAGTATGAACCCCAAAATTGTTCAGAAATAGGAAGCTTTATTTCTCCCTCATTTGCCAGGGAACTAAACAACCTATCAGCCTCTTCTCTGCTAGCTGCATTGACGTGGAGTGAGAAGTATCTTGCTGCATCATTTTCGCGTCTGTTGGTGTCAACGATATCAGCTCCCATTAAAGTTGTTTCTTTGCTGATGGGTAGCGTAATGTGCATTATTTGCTCATCTGTACAATTTGGGAAATTTTGTCTCGCGATTTCGGGAACGTCCCTGTAACGTCCGAGGTATTGGAATTCGCTGTTAAAAATGGATTTATAAAAATTAAATGCCTCCTCACAATTTCCATTAAAATATAAATAGGTGCTGAAAGTTGCCATAGTAGTTCGTTAGGTTTATAATTTGCGGTATTTAATTTTAGATGGTCAGCTATTACGTCGTATGGACCTCTAAACCTGAAAGTTCGGGATCAACAGACGCTCCTTCAAACAAACTCACTTCAAAATTTGCTGTTCCCAAGAACTTGCCTCCCCTTATCAAAATTTACTCTTCCCATCAATCAGCTTATTGTTTTCCTTGTCCCTCAGGGCATAGTTAAAGCCTTTGTGGATGCAATAGCCGCCGTACTCGCCAGCTTTATTGAGGGCTATAAAGCCTACCTGCAGGTCTGACACATCTTTATGCTTGGCTATAATCCTTTCTACTGCCAGCCTGCAGGCCTTTTCGGGAGAGTTTCCCTGGCGCATCAGCTCCACTACCAGATGGCTGCCTACCATTCGTATCACTGCCTCGCCCAGTCCTGTAGCAGTAGCTGCGCCCACTTCGTTGTCTACAAACAAGCCAGCACCAATAATGGGGGAATCGCCTACGCGGCCGTGCATTTTAAAGGAGGCGCCGCTGGTGGTACAGGCACCTGCCAGGTCGCCGTTCGCGTCCAATGCCAGCATGCCGATGGTATCATGATTTTCAATGTTGATCACGGGTTTGTATTCAGATTTTTCCAGCCAGTTCCGCCAATCTTTTTCCGACTCAGCCGTCAAGAGATTCTCTTTTTCAAACCCCTGCTCCAGGGCAAACTGCAAAGCTCCTTCGCCCACGAGCATAATGTGTGGTGTTTTTTCCATTACCTTGCGGGCCACGGAAATAGGATGTTTTATGTGCTGCAGAAAGGCTACAGCGCCGCAATTGCTGTCTTTGTCCATGATGCAGGCATCCAGTGTCACCTTGCCTTCCCTATCCGGATAGCCTCCGTAGCCAACGGTCCGCACCTGTGGGTCGGCTTCAGGTACCCTCACTCCGGCTTCGACAGCATCCAGGGCATTTCCATTTTGAGACAAGACTTTCCATGCGGCGTCATTGGCCGGCATTCCGTGATCCCAGGTAGAAATTACTATGGGTTTATTAGCACTTTTTTTTGCAGATCCTGCAAAAGCTTTCGTTGCCGGATATAGACCGCTAAGAAGGGTGGTGCCCAATGCGGATATTTTAATAAAATTTCTTCTGCTTTTCATTGTCGATTCGATCGCATTTTTAAAAAATCTTTTACTTTCTCTTACTCACAGCGCTGGTCGCTTTTTGTAGCGTCTCCAATACTCCTTCATCTACATCGCCAAATAAAGATACACCTTTTGCGCCGCTTTGAAGCGCATAGCTGATCCCCTCGGACAAATCCTGATTGCTGTTGAAATCTGGAAGAAACAGGCCTGCATATAAGGGAAATTTTCCATGCAAAGCCTGGGTCCCTTCTGTTACGGCATCGCCAATCCATGGAACGGATTCTTTGTAAAAGCCATGGTAGATCATCGGGAAAATGGCATCCAGGTGCCAGTTTGTCCAATCCTGCCGAACAATTCTTTTGGCGACTTCCGGCGTAGGAAATACGGCGGCTGTGATGGGTTTTCCCGCATTTTTTGCCACGGCAGCCAGTTGATTGACCACGTTGGTGATGGCATTGTAGCGAAATAACCTCCAGGAGAGGCTTTCCTGAGGGAATTGTATAGAATTGGGATCATGGCCTCTCCATGCTTCAAACTTACTCGTGCAGGTTTCGCAATAGCAGAAATCGTATTCCGGCAGTTCCTTTGTTTGCTCAATATTATAGTTGTCCCAGAGGTTCACCGGCAGAATGACATCACAAAATCGTACATAATCAAGATGAATGCCGTCCACATAATCTTTGGCAAGAATGCTTTTTACATCACTCGCCAGATAAGTCTGAACTTCTGTTTTGGACGGGCACAGCCACCGGTAATAGTCGACATAAGGAGGCTTATCGGCGCAGGACTCGCCCTTGCGGTTAATTGCATACCACTCGGGATGCGCTTCCAACAAGCTTTTTTCGCCGCGATTCATGGTCCACATCCACCGGTGCGCCTCAAGCTTTTCGGATTTTGCAGCCCTGAAGTGTTTTTCACTATCCTCCTCAAAAAAGATACCTCTGATTCCTGCTTTGAAATAGCTTTCATACCTCGCTTTCAGTACATCTTCCGAATCATTTTTATCCGGCCGTACCCAGACCCAATGTTTAATTTCGTCAACGGAATTAAAGGGGGCATTGCTCCCGAAAGAAGTGAAAGGGAGGTTTGTAGCCAATCCTGCCAGCATTCCGGCCTTAATAAATTTTCTTCTGCTGCTCATTTTCGTTAGATTTTACTGCTTGTTTGAAACTATTGCAAAGGATTCGACGAAGTGCTGACCGTGCCGCCCGCCCCGAAATGCTCCGGGACAGGCTTGCGCAGGTGTGCACGGAAGGCAATAGTGCGTGGGGGCGTCCCAAAAACTTTATTGTATTCTCCCATTTTAGTTTCATCCCTGAAAAATAATCAAAAGTGAATTTCCGATTTCTCCCAATTAATTAATTAAGTAATTAATCTACTTTATTCTCTTATTTGGCTCACGAGGCCTTCATGATTTATGCTCCAGCGTTTGTTGTTTTCGGTGGTCAAGATGGCTATAAACTGGTAAGTGCCAGCTTCCATTGAAATGTGGTTTAATAGCGATGCTTCAATTCCCGTATAGCCTGCTGGCAATGCCTCGATTCCCAAAGCGCTTAGTGAATTTGCATATCGCCTGTGCTTTTGATGATAGTCTTTCTGCTTGTAGTAGATCAGCCATAAAAGCTGTTTTTGGCTTTCTTCAGCGGGAAGCGTAAAGGCCCGGGAGGCGTCAGCGGTAGCAAATTCAGAAAAATAGAGATAACCCCACCGTTCCGGGAAGTGCATGTTGACAAGGCCCTGCGGCGACCACACCCAATTGTGCTCAGGCAAAAATTTTCCTGCGTCATCCTTCATTTTTACATAATTGCCATCCACTATTTCCACGTCCCATTGGACGCGCGAAAAGTTGATTCGCCACAGGGTTCCTTCTTTCGGAATTCGGGCGTGGTTTCCCATGGAAACAGAGCGAAAAGGGATGGCCATTTCTACTGTCCAACCTTCATCTTTATCCTGCGGATTATTTACAGTTCCTTTGATCTTTACAGCAGACCGAAATCCGGGCGCGTCCCAATGCAGCATGGCCTGTCCGCCTACCCGATAAGGTTTGGCAAGAAATAAATCAAGGATGGTATTGAAGGCATTTACCTCAATTTCATAGTAGTCGTGTCCGTTGTTTTCGGGATCAATAAATACTTCAAAATCATTGTCGTAGTAAATAATCTGATCATGTTTTGTTAAAGTCGCCCAAATATGAGGCTCCTCTAATTCGGCAGCAATGTATAGATGGGCGTCGTCCCAGGTGATTTTGGTTCTTGTTGAAAAAGCAGGATTTGGTTTCCGGCTTCCTTCTATATCTACAAAATAGTCGGTCCAGAGGGCATTGTCCCAGGCTTGTTCCTCAATTTCTCCATCGATGACAGGCGCAGTTGAAGTCTTGTAGACAATGTACTGCTTTGGTAAAGTAAAAGAATCAATGATGTCCAAAGTAGCCTGACCGCTCAGTTGGTTGGGAAGTGAAAGCATTATAACCCACAGCGTCAGCAATAAAAAGAACTTGATTCCTGCCATATTATGTCTTAGTAAACTTCAATGTTAGATATCAGCGGACTGGCTTTCGCATCGGTAATCCTCACCCTGATTTTATCCGCCATAAGCGGGTCCACTTTAACAATTCTTTTGTATCCGATGGTGGTACCTTCCGCCACCTTCTTCCAAGCGCCCTTTGTCATGGCTTCTATTTCGAAAGCCTTTACTCTTTGTCCGAGCCGTATATATTCCTGAAGGAGGATGTACTTGACGTCTTTGTTTTCCTGAAGATCAATTTCCAATGTTCCGGTGGTGATGCCATCATCAGTAGCCCAGTAGGTGTCATTGTCTCCATCTATAGTTTTATCGGCAGCATACATTGAAGAATTGCCCCGGCTGAGCTGGGATTTCGCCACGGCATTTAGCGCAAAATTCTCTTTGAACGCATCATCCAGCAGCGCTTTAAAACCTTTTAAGGCTGAGATATCATTTTCATGGAGCAAACCCCTTCTGTCGGGAGGAACGTTAAGCAGCAAAGTAGCGCCTCTGCCAACAGAACTTAAATAAATATCGAAAAGCGTTTCCGGCGATTTTACCAGTGAATCTTCTTCCG
>CAZWQB010000224.1:0-5343 GCA_964636035.1 uncultured Roseivirgaceae bacterium | reverse complement strand
GAATCAGCGGTGGGGTGGTAAATGTAGAAGATCCGGATTGCAAATCCGGATCAGCAATGTGGGCGCTGGGCAGATCCGGATCTGCGGTCCTGATTTATTTTCAAATTACCTCCATGCTATTCGGTGATGATGCTGATTTCGCCACCATTCCGGAACAAGTCGTGCGATACGAAAAAGCCCTTTTGTTTTTCACCGTCTACCATAATATCTTTCAGGTTTCTGCCATCTCCGGGTTTTTTTATGGTCAACATTTTTCCGTTGGGCTGCCTCCAGTTTACTTCATCGAAAATGGGTACTGTAACAATATATTCATCGTCGGCGGGAGAGAATGGGTACAGCCCCATGGCCGCGAATACATACCAGGAAGACATTTCCCCTGCATCGTCCATGCCGCAAAGGGCAAGGCCGCCCTCCCCTATCCCATACAGGTTCTGCAGTATATTATCAATAATTTCCTGAGACTTTTCAGGTTTTCCTATAAAGTGGTACGAAAAGGGTGCCTCATGGTCGGGTTGGTTCCCATGGCAGTACTGCCCGATAAAGCTGGAAACGTTCCGCGCAATGTGATTTGGGTTCCAGGGAACGGAAAACAGCGAATCAACCTTGGCTTCAAAATCCTTTTCGCCTCCATACAAGGCGATCAGTCCCTGCATATCATGCGGTGCAAAAAATGAAACCTGCCACGCGTTGGCCTCACGATACATGTACTCATAGTAGGGATATTGGGGATCAAAATTCTGCACCCATGATCCATCTTCCAATCGCCCGCGCATAAAGTTGGTGGTGGTGTCGAACACATTTTTATAGTTTTTGGCGCGTTGTTGAAGAAGATCGTAATTGGCACCGTCGTCCAGTGCAGCGGCCAAAAGCGAAAGTGAATAATCGTCATAGGCATATTCCAGGGTTTTAGAAACGCCTGCTTTTGCCTTTGTTTCCACATGAGGCGCCTCTATGTGAGGAGTGGAGATATAGCCCTTTTCAATGTACTCTGCTATGTGGGGCCGCGTTCCTCCTTCTTTATTGGCGTTGTTCAACAGCAGCTCGTAAGCACGTTTTACATCAAAATCATTGATCCCTCTCAAATAGGTGCCTGTAATAAAAGGAGCCGCGTGATCACCATGAAAAAAGGTGGGAATAAAACCTGTTTTCTCACCTTTATCAAGCAAAGATTTAATAATATCAGTAGTCACCTTCGGAGAAACGATGCTAAGAAGCACGAGCTTGTTTCTATAGGTGTCCCAAAAAGAAGGATTGGTGTAGTAGTTAAAATCTGCTTTTGCTACCTCTCCTTTTACATCATAAAATTCACCATTTACGTCGCTACGCAGGGCCGGCCATAGAAAAGAACGGTATAACGAGGAATAAAACATTTCCCTTTCTTTTTTTGTACCACCCGCTACCCGAATGCCAGAAAGCAACTTTTCCCAGGTTGCATCAGCTTCCCGGCGCACCTCATCAAAGGATTTGCCCAAAAGTTCTTCTTCCAGATTTTGTTTGGCATTTTGGGTGCTTACAAAGGATAGCCCAATTTTCATCTCTACCGGCCCAGTATTGCCATCTTTGAGGTTGACAACCGCCCAGCCATCCTTTCCACCTTCGTCTTTTATGTCCAGTTGATGGATGGTTTCATTGAAAGAAGCAAAAAAATAGATGCTTTCGTCTCCCATTTGCTGAAAACCTTCTACCGTGCTGTCCCCTACCTGATCTATTTTCCATTCCGTCACGCGGTTGTTGGCCTCCGACAACTTAAATACAATCTTCCGCTCCTTGTCACTGGCGTACTTGTACTGATGGTATCCACCACGAAGGGTAGTGGTCAGCTTCACTTCCACATCATAATCATCCAAAGTCACCCCGTAAAATCCGGGTGATGCCGATTCAGACTGATGATTGAAACGGGATTGAAATGCTCCGTTTTGGTTTCCGTTGCCTGACACTGGCAGCACCGGAATGTTGCACAGGTTCCAGTGCCCTTTGTTGGTATGCGTAAAAGCATAAATGACCGTATCTTCATACTCGTAGCCTGCACCCGTTCCAAATTCGGTAATGGGACTGAGCTGCACCATTGCATTCGGCAACGACGCCCCCGGATAGGTAAGCCCTGCCCATACTCGCCAGTCTTTTGGCGGTGTGTATCCAATGATCGCAGGATCGGTCAAAGGTGCCGTTCCGATAAAGGTATTGACATAATCGGTATATTTTACCTTCGCGGTGCTTTCTTCGCGTTTTTCCTGACCGCAAGAAAAGAGAAATGGCACCAGGAGTGTAAATATGCTATATTTTGTAATATTCATGTATCAGCGGGTGTTTAATTTCAGTTGAATGAAGACAATAGAAAGTTGTGTTGGTGCGGCAAGGACCGCACCAACGACCATTCGTTAGTAGTCTATGGCGATTTCGTCTATTTTTTAACCTAATAATTCCGGGCTTTCCTGATAGGTTTTCCACAGAAGCTCCCCAAACAATGTATTTGCCCAGGCAAACCAGGAACGTGAGAAGTTTTTTGGATCGTCTTTATGGAAGGATTCGTGCATAAACCCTGTGTCTCCATGTGTTGCCTTCAAGGTGGCGATGCATTCCTTTATTTCATTCTTATCACTACTGGTGAGCCCTTTAATGGTAATGGCCATTGGCCAGATCATGTCCATGTCTACGTGGGGACCACCAATGCCTTCCGCAGCTTTTCCTTTAAAAAAGAAAGGGTTGTCGAGCGACCAGACGAACTTCCTGGTATTTTGATAAACAGGGTCTTTTGCATCTATCGCGTCAAGGTAGGGCAGTGATAGAAGGCTTGGCACATTGGCATCATCCATCAACATGCGGCTGCCAAAACCATCTATTTCAAACGCATAGATTTTTCCATATTTCGGGTGTTCTACTATGGCATGTTCCTGAAGTGCTTTTTCAACCTCCTGACTTAGTTTTCGAAGCTCCGCTGCGGTGCTCCTGTCTTTTGATATCTGCTCCATCATTTCCGCTGCCTGGTTCAAACTTACCACTGCAAAGAAATTTGAGGGAATAAGGAATGAAAAAACAGTAGCATCATCGCTGGGCCTGAAGGCAGAGCTTATCAAGCCTATAGGTTTCACAGGATAACCTGCCCCTTTTAAAGGCAATGTATCTGTAGCATGCGGCGTTGTTCTTTGAAAGGAATATGGTCCATTTCCGTCTTTTTTTTGCTGCTCCCTGAAGACTTTTAAAATTGCCTTAATTGCCTGCTGCCATTCTGTATCAAAGGGAGCTGTTTCGCCGCTTGTTTTCCAGTAATTATAGCCAAGCCTGATGGGATAACAGAGGGAATCGATTTCCCACTTGCGCTCATGCACCCCGGGTTTCATATCAGTGGCATCGGTTGCCCATTCGCCTCTTTTTTCCGGGTCGTCGTAAAACGCATTGGCATAAGGATCTTTTAAAATAAATTGGGTCTGCCTGTTGATCACACCTTCGATCAATTGCTGCAACGGCTTGTCTTTTTTTATGAAAGCCATATAAGGCCAAACCTGGGCTGAACTATCGCGCAGCCACATGGCATCAATATCACCGGTTATTACATAGGTATCTGGTTTTCCATTCACCACCTTATGCGTGACTGTGGTGTCCAGCGTATTCGGAAAGCAATTTTCAAAAAGCCAGGCCAACTCTTTGTCCTTCACCTTAGATTTGAATTCTTTGATTGCACTTTCTATTGCTTTGCTTTCAAAATTTCTGGAAGCCGAAGGCTTTCGTACCACGGGAAATCCAGCGGCAGCCTGTAACGCGCCCAGGTTAAAAGGATCTAAAAAAGCCGCGGCACTTAGCATGGCCGTATTTTGAATAAATGATCTTCTTTGCATTTCGATATATTTAAAAATAAAACTGTGGCAGAAAGTTGAACCATCAAGACTTCCTGCACACAGCTTCTATCAACTATTTTACTTTAATAATCCGTCTTCGTCTAGTTTTGCTGCAGCTTCGATGAGCATGACGCCACTTAATTGCGTAGACAGGTCTATGGTGGCTCCCGGCTGACTTCTCCAATCAGGACTGCTTAACATAGAAGGTCTGCTAATGCCTCGCGAATAAAATGTCTCGGCATTAAATTGTAAGAATTCAACATATTTCTCACGATCACTGTCAGCAAGGTCAGGTTCCTGAATTAAATCCGTAAAATATCGGACCAGTATACCTTTAAACAATCCCCCGTCACCCTGATTTTCATTCCTTAGCACCCCTTCAGTGGTTACTTTTGGGCTCGTCATAATAGCGTTAGAAGTCTTTATAGCATCACTTAAATATACCTGCTCATTGGTAGCTTCATACAATTGATGTGCGGCTCCAATGTAACTACCTTGATTGTAAGTAAAAATCCAATCTTTGTTAATGGTTATTTCACCACCTTCTCTAGAGATATTATCCCAAACCAGCCCTGTTACAGGATCAACAAGCGTGCTTTTTTGCCAGTCATAAATATCCTTAGCCCACTCCAGATCTTCGGGATTTTCTTCTATACGGTACAGACCCAATGCCAATATAGCGCCAGGAGCATTAGAACAGGCGTTTTTACTGAGAGGGGTATCTGTTTTCCATTGAATTCCTCCACCAAACTCATCGCTCCAGCCCTTTTTTACTTCGTTCCAGAGCTCCTTGGCAAGATTTAAGTATTCATCATCATTGGTAACTTCGTAAGCTCTGACACAAGCGATACCCAGCCATTCCATATCATCGTTAAATTCATTTTGGTATTTATTGCCGTTCCTTACCTTAATCCCCTGCACCAAGGCCTTCATTCTTGAAAGGTAGGCTCCATCTTCGGTTCTGATATAGCCATCTGTCAGCACATCCAACATATGGGCATTCCACCAATAGTGAAAGAAATCACTACTACCTTCATTATCCTGCTGGAAAGTGCCATTGGATGTAAGATAGGTATTATAGGTAGCAGTTTGCATAGAATCAGCAGTTGCAGCCCAGGTATATTCCGTTGTTACTTGCTCGACTGGATTTCGAAGCGGGCCGAGGTCGTCTTCTGTACAGGAGGCCGCTATTGTCAGCAATCCTGCAATCGCAGTCATTCCTTTTATATGATCAAATATCTTTTTCATCGTATAGCTTTTTGTTTGAAAAATTTGCCCTCCCCAATAAGAAAGGGCAAAAGACTTAATTAGGAGTTACGGTGTGGGTGTACTCGGGAACCGACGTATTGAAGATTACCCGAATATCTGAAGTATTATTATCTACCGCATCAGCAAATTTGAAAGAATTGTTCCATCGATCATTTGTAACAAGAACCATGTGCCAGTACGAAGGGTCTTCGTTTTCTCCCGGTCTTTGGTTGTCATTGTTTGCACTTCCATACCATTCTTC
>CAZWQB010000223.1:0-5352 GCA_964636035.1 uncultured Roseivirgaceae bacterium | reverse complement strand
ACTCCGAACCGAGAACTTTATCATGTCAAGCATCTCCCATCTTAACCAGGACGCACCTACGGAGCGAACTCCCCTAATTTTGTTTTCTACAAACAGGATGCCCCGCTGGGGCACGAGGTACTGGTAGCGTACAGTGCGTTTAAGCAAAACAATTTGCATTCCATAAATAAATTGGCATATACTTTCACGTCCTAAATGTACTGTTTACTGCCTGCTGCCAAATTGCCTAATGCTTGCTGCCTTTTGCCAATTAATCTACTGTCTTCTGTCAAAATATCTACTGTCTAATATCTAATGTCTAATATCTAATGTCTAATATCTAATGTCTTCCATCTCCCCACTTCCCAATACCCTGAACCTTTAACCCTGAACCGTGAACCATTAACCTTTAAACCTGAAACTCCCCACTCCCCACTTCCCACTTCCCACTTCCAACTTCCCGCTTCCTATTCCTTCCCCAGCTTTGGCTTTGCCAGGTCATGAATTGCCGGACCCTCGAGCACCTTTCCGTCGGTGGAGAACCTGCTCCCATGGCAGGGGCAATCCCATGATTTCTCAGCCTGGTTCCAATGTACCACACAACCCATGTGGGGGCAAATGGCACTTACGGTGTGGATGGTACCGCTCTCATCGCGATAGGCCGCCAGTCTTTCATTGTCCAACTTGATGGTTTTACCTTCACCTGGTTTTATTTCCTGTAGCGCGTCTGCTTTGCCATAAAATATATAGTCCTTTAACAGGTGCTTAGCAACAGTGAAATTCTCTTTGATAAAAGAAGTTGCGGAAGCAGCAGGCGTAAATCTTTTAGGATCATAAATTTCACCCCATTTGTTCTCTTTACCGGCTATCAGATCGCTGATGATCATTCCCGCCAGCGTTCCATACACCAGGCCGTCAGCGGCAAAGCCGGTGGCTATGTAGATGTTTCTTTCGAGCGGGGTGCTGCCTATGTATGGTATATTATCAGCAGGCTTGTAGTTTTGTGCCGCCCATTTGTAAACAATTTTCTCAACGTTGAAGTGCTTTCGTATGTATGCTTCTATTTTCTCAAAGCATGTCTCGTTATTCTCCTTTTCCCCAACTTTATGAGGTTCGCCGAGCACGATTAAAAATTCTCCTTCCTCATTTTTGTAAGGCCGGATCGAATATTGTTGTGATCCTAAAGCATGCCAGTAAATTCCAGGCGCAGGCAATCCGTCCCGTAGTTTTACAGCCATGGCATACTCCCGTTTTACCTGCATGGCCGTATGTACACCGTAGATTCCTTTGGGAGTGTGGGTAGCCATTACAACTTTCTTTGCCTTAATGCTGCCCCGATTGGTGATCACCTCACAGGTTTTACCATCCTTTACTTCAACCACCCGGGTTTGCTCATATATTTCACATGCCGTAGATTTCAGAAAAGTGGCAATTCCCTGTACATATTTAAGTGGGTTGAATTGCGCCTGATTAGCAATGGTGGTAATTGTATTGACCGGCAGGGGAAAGTTTGCAGGAATTTGATTACTTGTAGGTAGACCAATTTTCTTTGCGGCTTCAAATTCCTGAATCACTTTTTTGTCTTCTCCAGGATGGCTTCCGTTTTCAAACAAGTGCCAGGGAGCCCTCACAAAATCGCAGTCAATGTTGAGATCACGGGCAATTTTCTCAATCAGGTCGGTGGCAGCCGTTCTGGAAGCGGCTACCTCCCTCATGGTCTTTTCATCGTGTTTAGATTCAATGGTAAACAGGCGCTCATCAATGGGAGCATACAGATTGCCGGTGGAAGAACCTGTGGTGCCCTTTCCTACATTTTCCTGTTCAACTACAGCTACTTTGAGATTGTGTTGGTATAGTAGATATGCTGTTGTGAGACCGGTGATTCCTGCGCCCACCACCACAACATCAACTTCTATGTCTTGATTAAGCTGAGGAAAGGTAGATGCTGTATCCGATGTATTCCAAACCGCTCGATTAGTTTTGTGATCTGCTGCCATTATTCTTAATGATTGATTAAATACCTATTCAGATAATTACTGAAGCCATTTATTGTTTAATTTTTTTGAAGGGAAAGAGATGTCCATTGTGGAAGTGGAAACGCATCCTCAGCTATTTTTCTTCTTTGTTTCGGGTTCTTATTGGATGCTCAGTGACTTACGGCAATGGATGATTCGGTACAGCCGATGATTGTCGTCCTCAATATCGCTAAAGGTATTGATCCATTTTTTCCATATATTGCAGAGGCTATTATACCGGATTCAACCATTGAATGGATGGCCATGCGGGAATTTAAGTTTGGATGTATTCAAGACATTATTTTTCGGAGATGGTTTTCCAGCAGGGGTTTATACTTTATTGGCCGAACGCAGCTTGTTATTCCCGATTTTTAACACCTCGACATGAACAATTCATGTCGATCCTTATGATTATATGACCAATATTCACCAACTAATTACTGAAACTGTACCTGTGTTTTTCTTCACCTATAATGTGGAAAAGAACAGGATTGATTATGTAAGTCCGCAGCTCTATGACTATGTGAGGGATGCAGAAAAGCTTAAAGGTCAGAATCCGCATGAAAAGTTGAAGAACGTGATTTGGGAAGAGGACCAGGAAAAATTTCAACAGTTCTTTGATGATCTTTCGAAGAAGAACAAATACGAGTCTTCTGTGGAATTGAGGGCCAACGAACAGTTTGAAAGTATAAAATGGCTGGAAATAAACACCTTTCACCCGAAAAAGGAACTTGCTGATGGTGACATTGTGGTAGGCCATATCGTAGATATCACGGACAAAAAGCAAAAATACGAGATACTTAAAACGGAAAATGAAAATGTTGAAAACCTGGTGAATATGATGGCGCATGACTTGAGGGCGCCCTTTGCCAATGTAGGACTGGTTGTGAATGTATTGAAGAAAATAATGTCACCGGAGGAGATTCAGAAGTACCAAAAGTTTCTGGATATCCTGGAAACTACCAGCAAAGATTCCGGTGATCTGATCAACAGGCTACTGTACCTGGCCACTTTAAAAGGGGAGACTTCCAAAATGGACCTGGATCTTCACGACCTCAGGTACATGATCCAGACAGTAGTAAGGAAATATGATGATCAGGTTGCTGCTAAAGGCCTGAATATATCATTTGAGTTTCCCGAGTTTTCAGTAGAAGCCTTACTGGATGTTCCATTATTTGATCAGGTGCTGAACAATTTGACTTCCAACGCAATAAAATTCACGCCTGATGGCGGCCATATTACTTTTGGCCTTGCTTATGAAGATGAAAATATGATTAGGCTGAGTGTGAAGGATAGCGGCATTGGCATCCCGGAGAATTATATGGAGGCGCTTTTTAAAGGTGTATCGCCCATCAAAAGAAAAGGTTTGAAAGGAGAACAATCTACCGGCCTCGGACTTTATATTTGCAAACAGATTATCAACATACATAAAGGGGATATTTCTGTCACTAGTAAAGAAGGTGAGGGTACCCAATTTATGGTAAAATTGCCTGTTCCGGCCGCTTCGTCGGCGTATTTTTAGATAGTGTTAGGTGTTAGGGATTGGCTGTTAGGGATTAGGGATTAGAAAACATGAGTTTAGGTAATAGGTAATTGACATTAGATGGACTATTAAATAAAGTGTCAACTAAAATCAGTATGGCATGACACTCGAGTTTCAGGTTTGAAAAGCCAGAAGTGGAAAGTTTTAGAGTTCAAGGTTCAGGGCTCAAAGTTCGTGGCTTAGCAGCGCCCTCAGTAGTTTAGGGCTCCCCTCTTCAGGGGGAGCTGCCGGAGGCTGAGGGGGTTTATGAGTTCAAGGTTAAAGGTTCAAAGTCATGCCGACGAAGGAGGCACCTTCTCTCGAGTAAAGAGGCAAGGCGAGAATTCGGAAGCGGGAAGAACTGAAGATACCAGCTATTGGATAATAGATATTTTACATCAGATGGAGTAAAATAAAGTGTCAACTAAAATCAGGATATGTCAAGGGATTAGGAGTCAGAGATTAGACGACAGAATACCCAAAACCCAACCCCCAAAACTCAAAACCTAAAACCCAAAATCCAAAGCCTACAACGCCATCTCCACCTGCAATCTGAACCTGATTTCATCATCAAGTGGTGCTTCCGTGATCAGCGATACGTCGCTCTGGATTTTCAGGCTGTGACCAACAATGTATTTGGAAACGCCAATTGTATATTCCTCAAAACGATTTATAGTAGCTTCCCCTTCCGGATCAACCTGCGTATATCTTGCTGATAACTCAAGGTTGTTCCGCAACAAATATCCATACTGTATATTGAATCCGTTTCCTGTGTCAAAAGTGTAAGTAACCGGATTGTTGCCTTCATCTAATAGGCTTACCAGGTGGCCATCAGGAGCGGTTTTGTTAGCATATTCCATGAGCATAGAATGTCCCTGGTATTTAAAGATTGCATCTACGAATACGGTGCTCAAGTCTCTGTTGACAGGCAGGTAATTCCCAAGCTGTCCGCCTTCCCGACTTGCCCCTTTGTTGAGGTCATACGTGACACCAACGGAAAGCTTTGGTTTTTCCTCTCTTAGTAAATCTGAGCTAAAATAATCGCCATCACCGGTAAATTCGCCGAAGGGGAGGATTTCTCCCCGTAGTGTGTAATCGTAACCCCCTGTGTTGGATACGGTCACGCCGCGTCCTTCACCCATCGAAACCGCCAGAATTTCCCTGAAAACAATGTTGTTGATTTTAAATTTATGTCTGAGTTGGAAGCCAATGTCCCGATCCAGGTTGAAGTAGGCGTTCACTGCGCTTCTGTCTACGAATTGTAAGCTTTGCGATGAAATAACCCGCTCTCTGTTGCCGGGAAGTTTGGTTTGTCCCAGCCATAAAGAAAAGTTTTTATGAAAATCCCACACCAGAACGGCATCGTAAATAATATTATTGGCATAGCTATTCTGCCTCAATGGTTGCACACCAATATCACGATTGGACATGCCAAGCTCGATTTTATACTTCAATTTGGGATTATAAACAAAACCTGAGAACTTGAGTCGTGCTCTTCTGATAAGCATGGCATCATCATAAGATCCGTCCCCGGTATTTAAAGAGCCGGAATAGAGCGTTTGAAACCTTGCTCCAAACCTCATGGCAAAAGAGGAGTCAGCAGCTACAACGGTAATGCCTTTTCCAAACTTAGCCTCTACCAGTGGTTGGGCATTTGAGGAATAGACACATACCAAATGAAGAAATATTGCAAAGCAGGTATAGGGTAATTGATAGTAAAAGTTTTTCAATGTCAGGCAATTTGGTGATAAGTTTCAGTAATTCAGTCGCTTTTTTTATCCTTGTTTTTGTCTTTTTTCTTATGTTTCAAAACTTTCGCTTCGATGTGAAAGATAA